>NZ_BAAJCL010000001.1:0-393896 GCF_057535655.1 Anaerostipes stercorihominis
AAAAACGAGAAAAATCAAGAAAAACTAAGAACTGGATAGAATCCTTTCGTTTTGGGTGTCTATGCTAGCGGGGACGTTTCAGTTTGAATCTCAGTGTTCATAAAGGTCATACGTGGTTGAAATGAATTATATGGAGTTTGAAAATAAGTGCGATTTTGATATGGATAAACTATTGCTGACAAAAAAGAATGAGGTTTTTAAAATACTCCAAAATAAATGTGATAGATTTGTCCTAGTGATACCATTAGAAAAAGTAAAAAACGAACAGGAGAGACTCCGGGAAGAGGAGGAAATAAAAAACTGTCTGGTGTTTAAATACTTAAAAGAGTTTTTTTTAGAAAGTCGCTTATGCAGAAAACACGGAACACCACTTCCGAGAAAAAAAGGTAAAAAAGGCTATATATTAGTAGATAACTGGTATTTTTTCTCTTGCACAAGAGAAAGCTTAAAAGTTCTGAAGCGGTATCCGAATATCTATGAGATTGCAGATTGGATTGATATATATTTTATAAGAAATTCAGATATCGTTTTAAGAACAATCTCTCATGAGTATATGTGCAGCGGATCAAAGGAATTATTTTTTCAACTGTCAGATAGAAAAAATCAGCAAGATTTTGGTGAAATTTTTGAATAATAGGAGGGCGAATGAAATTATACCTTAAAAAAATATTAACGATTATTTGTACTTTAATACTTATTTCCTGTGTAGTTTTAGGCTGTAAAAGAAAAGAAGGAGTGGCACAAAGGCAATTAAAGGATTCTATTTTACAGCCGAATCTTCAAGGAGTGAAAGAAGCATTAAAAAAAAATAAATCTATAGTGAATAAGAGAATGGGGTTCATAGATCGGAGAACGCCTTTAGAACTTGCTGTTAGAGAAATTGAAAGCCAGAAAATTCAGTTAGAAATATGCAGGTTACTGATCAAAGAAGGCGCGATGGTAAATCAAAAAGGGGTTGATAAGAACACAAACTTATGCTGGGCATTGGTGAATAACAGATTTTCATTAGCGGAGTTAATGATAGAAGAAGGAGCTGACGTTAACTTAAAAGGCGACGAAGATACTTTCCCTTTACAATGTGCGGTAAATGATATTCGATTAAAAGATTTTGATCAAAAGCAAGCGATCATAAATAGATTGTTGTCATCGGGTGCAAAAACTAATCCAGATTTTTTTAACAATTTTCTGAAAACAGAAAATTGGGGAATGCAATATTATTTTGCTCCATATGTTGCAAAAATAGGATTAAGAAACGGAGATCATCAAAAAATATCTGCAGCAGTGAAAGCAGCTGTTTTGGGAAATAACGTACAGCTGCAGCGTCTGGTAAGAGAAAAAAAAGTAAAGAAAAATGAGAAGGAAATTGTTTTGGCTTTGGCTTGCGCTTACTGTAATGTTGATACTTTAAAAGTATTAAAACAGTATGAATACGATTTTTCTTGGAAAGATGGAGATAAAGTAGGACTGTTGCACATAGCGGCAATGTGTAATGACGTGGAAGTTGTTGAATATTTATTAAATATTGGGGTAAAAGGAAATCAGAAAGTAGATTATTATGAAGCGAATGCCGTTTCTTATGCGGTTCTTGGCGGGAAATTGGAGAATGCTCAAAACTTAGCAGCAAAAGGAGGCGTGGATTATAGAAAAATGAATGAATTCGGTCAAAACATAACATGGGAATTTATTTCAGCATTCGGTAATCGGAAATCATGTGAAACATTAAATCGTTTAGGATATCATCCAAGTGCAGCAGAAATATATTCTATGTTTGAGGCCTGTAGCGAAGATCAGTTCCAATATTTACAAACCATAGAACGTAATACGTACATAAAAAAATATGGAAATAAGATTCTTTCATGTTTATCTTTAAATAGTACAGAGGACTTTTATTTAAAGATGTATAAGAAAGGAGCTAGACCGGATGAAGATCAACTGGAGAATCTAATTTGGAATGGAAGAAGTGATATTGTAGTAAAGCTTATGGAAGATTCTAAACTAAAACAAAGTATAAAGAAAGAGGTATTGTTACAGTCAGCTGTGAACATTGGCGATTTTGCCATGGTGAAATATTTAGTAAAACAAGGTGCGGATATTAACAAATATGTAAAGGAGGAAGATGATAAATTTTCATGGACATCAATACAAATGGCTTACGCAAGACAAAGTAACGACATTGTGAAATATTTAAAACAGCAAGGTGGAGATGTAAAGAAGAAAGATACGATGGGAAGAAATTGTGAAAAGATTGCGGTAGATGCAGAAGCAATTTGGAATCAGTAGATATCATGACAGTAGAAGTGACAATTTTCCCTGTCGCATCTTACAAGTAAAAAGGCAGATTCTTATATCAAAAGAATCTGCTCTTTTTATGCATAATTTAAGGCTTTCCCCATATATTTGATTATACAGGTATTTGGAGGTGGATCGTTATGAAAGAAGGAGATGAGATTTTAAGGATTCTTCCTCTTAGAATCCGAAATCTGTTAAGTCATTTTGATATAGATTGGGACCAGCTTCAGGAGATTCGATTTAGAACGCAGCGTCCGGTGATCGTTACATATCAGCACAAAGAATATTTTTTATCGGACAGGAGAGGGTTGATATCTGAAAAAAATAATGCATACATCTTGTCCATGGAAGAACTAAGACAGGCTATGGAATATATCAGTAATTACTCATTGTATGCGTATGAGGAACAGATGAAGCAGGGATTTCTGACAATTCGCGGAGGTCATCGCGTGGGACTTGCCGGATCTGTAGCCTTAGAACATGGGAAAATTCAGAGGATGAAACATATTTCGTGTCTGAATCTTCGAGTGGCTCATCAGGTGAAAGGATGTGCAGAAAAACTTTATCATCACTGCACCAAAATGGGAAAGATACTTCCAACGCTGATTGTAGCTCCGCCGGGATGTGGGAAGACGACAATGCTTCGCGATTTGATTCGTTTGATCTCAAACTGTGGACAGACGGTTGGCGTTGCCGATGAAAGGAGCGAAATCGGGGCAGCGTGGCAGGGAATTCCTCAAAATGATTTGGGAATCCGGACGGATCTATTGGATGGGTGTCCAAAAGATGAGGGGATGAATATGTTAATCCGTTCGATGGCTCCACAAGTCATTGCGGTGGATGAGGTCGGAAGCCAAAGTGATATTGATGCCCTGTTTTTTTGTGCTTATCGAGGGTGTACGATGGTTGCCACAGCTCATGGAAAGAATATGGAATCTCTGACAAAGAATCCTTATCTCAATGAAGTATTACAAAAGAAGATGTTTCAGAGGTATGTTTTGTTAAGCACAGATGGCAAGCCGGGAACCATTGAGAAAATTTTAGATGAAAATGGAGCAGTATTATATGATTAAAATAATAGGAGTCTTGATTGTGATTTTTTCCGGGATTTGTTTTGGATTTCGGAAAGCAGAGAAAGAGCAGAAACGTCTGGAACAGGGGATCGCACTAAAGCGGATGCTGTATCTTCTACAGGGAGAAATACGGTATGGATTTACACCATTACCGGAAGCAATTTGCAGAATTGCACAAAAAGCTTCTGATGAGTTTATGCCGTTTTTACAAGAAACAGCAAGAAGACTTGGAACTTATGAAGAAGAATCTTTTTCCGTTGTGTGGCAGGAATCTTTAGAGAAATATCTGAATCCGGTAATTTTAGAAAACAAGTTTCTGGAACCGATTCAGACCATGGGGGAAACTATAGGATATTTAGATAAAGAAATGCAGGAAAAAACCATTGGCTTTGCGATTGAACAGCTGGAGGATGAAATTTTTCAGATGAAGGATCAGGTGATGAAAAACTGTAAAATGTACCGGTCATTGGGATTGTCATGCAGTCTTCTCATTGTAATTATCTTAATATAGGGGGGATGGAATGAGTGTAAATATTATTTTCAGAATCGCAGCTGTTGGAATTCTCGTGACAATTCTTGTACAGGTACTAAAACATTCCGGGAGAGACGAGCAGGCATTTTTACTGACGCTGGCGGGGTTGATTCTTGTTTTAACATGGGTAATTCCTTATATTTATGATTTGTTTGAAAGTGTGCAGACGCTTTTTACAATCTCTTGATGATGGGAGGATGATATGATACAAGCAGCCTTATTTGGAATTGTTGCAAGCTTGGCCGCCATGAAGCTGAAAGCCATTCGTCCGGAAATCGGAATGGTGATCGGAGTGTTTGCAAGTGTAATACTGGCGGTTTATGGGCTTCGGGAAATGAAGCAGATTCTTGACGTATTTGAAACGATCCGGGAGTATTCCGGAATTCCAAAGAGTTACTTTCAGATCTTGCTGAAGCTAATCGGGATCTCATTTTTATGTGAATTTACCTCAAATGTCTGTAAAGATGCAGGACAGGCTTCCATCGGGAAACAGATTGAATTTGTAGGAAAATTGGCGATTTTGTTGGTAAGTGTGCCGATTTTTAAGTCTCTGCTGCAAACAGTACAAAAACTTTTGGGAAATGGCTCATGAAAAAAATCAGTATTTGTATCTTGTTTCTATGGTTCCTTTTGGGCACGGTTTCTGTCTCTGCTGCCCAGACATCAAAAGAGGAGCTCAATGAAGATTCCCTCCGGGAGGTAGAACAAACGTTAAAAGAAGAAACGGATCTTTCTTATACAAAGCTAGTAAAAAAATTAATGACCGGAGATATAAAAGGAGTTGTGGAAGATTTAACGGATCATCTTCTGGGAGAGCTGAAAAACAACTTTTTCATTCAGAAAAATGTATTAAAACAAATCATAGCCGCAGCGCTGATTGCTGCAATTTTTAAAAATCTTTCAGATTCTTTTTTTCAAGGGAGTACTGGAGACACGGCATTTTATGTAACCTATATTATTCTCATCGGATTAATGACCAATTCCTTTTTTTATTTAAATACAACGATACAAAATCTTGTGGATCTTATGTTGGATTACATGAAAGGAATGATTTCCGCATATTCTATTGCGGTTGTCTCCACATCCGGTATCAGTACATCCACGGCGGTTTATGAATTTTATCTACTCTTAATTTATGCAATGTCTGCTGCGGCAAATATGATACTTCTGCCTATGATTAAAATTTTATTTGTTTTAAAAATCATCAATCATCTCTCGGAAGAAGAACATTTTTCAAGACTTTGCAAAACGCTGGAGTTTGCCGCAGAACTTTTTATGAAAGGATTTTTATCGGTGATCCTCGGAATTCAACTGATACAGTCGATGATTCTTCCGGCGGTGGATTCTCTGAAAAATACGGCACTTCAAAAAGGAATGTCGGCAATTCCGGGAATCGGCGGAGGACTGAATTCAGTGATGACAACAATTCTCGGATCTGCGGTTGTGATAAAAAACAGTATCGGAGCCGCAGGAATTTTGGTACTTCTTGTAGTTGTTGTGCCGCCGCTTTTAGAAATTTCCTGCGTTGTAATTTCTTATATGGGGGCAGGAATTTTGCTGCAGCCAGTATCGGACAAAAGAGTAACCGGCGCTATGGATGCTGTAATTCAAAGCGGAAAACTGATGCTTCGGATGATTCTGACAATGACGATGTTATTTATTTTATCCATCGCAATGATTGCTTTTTCAACTAATGTCAATTATTACACGGGGTAATAGAAGATGAAGTTTGTAAAATCTATGATCTTTTTTTTGATTCTATCAACGCTTGCGGAGCAGTTGATTGGGCAGTCCAAATATCGGCCTTATATACGGCTGATTACGGGATTTATGCTGATATCTCTTATGATTCGTCCGATTTTTGGATTATTTGGGAACGAAACAACAGTAGAAGACGTATTTTCTAATATGGCAGCCAGCGCAGAACGTCTTTCTTTTGAAAACGACGCAAAAGAAGCGAAGGAAGGACAGATTCGCCGGGAGCTTCAAACGATTTTAAAGAAGTATAAAATAGAGACTGATGAAATTCAGGTTTCTTTGGATGACAAAGGTGAAATTTCTTCGGTTTCAGTAAGGGCAGATCATATAAAATCAAAAGAAAAGGCATTAAAAAGCGTGATTTCCAACTTCTATAATGTGAAAAGCTCTAATATAAATATAAGTGAGTAGAGGAAATATGATGGATAAAAAGAAACTGCAAAATTTCATAGAAACCATAGGAATGAAGAAGCTTTTGTTACTGTTCGCACTTGGAATTGGACTGATCCTTTTAAGTATTCCTTCAGGAGAGAAAACAGAAACTTCCAAAACAGAAACTGCAACAGAATCTGAAGATTCCACCGATGCCTATGTAAAAAAGCAGGAAAAAAGACTTGTTAAGGCATTGCAGCATGTAGCCGGAGTGGGGGAAGTAAAAGTTATGATTACAGTAAAAGCTTCAAAAGAGTCTGTTGTGAATAAAGATAGTCCCTATGAAGAAAGCACCGGAGAGAAAGAAAAAACGGTAAAGGAGGGGGAAGAAACTGTTTTGGTGGAGGAAGATGGAGAAAAAGTTCCTTACGTGATCAAGGAAGTGGAGCCGGAAGTGGAAGGAGTGGTTGTGGTTGCGCAGGGAGGAGGAAATGATGTCGTCAACCAGAATATTGTGGAGGCAGTCTCTGTTCTTTTTCATATTTCATCTTATAAAGTAAAAGTCTTAAAAATGGAGGATTCATAAATGAAGAAGTTGTTTAAAAAGAATCAGATGATTATTACAACATTGGCGGTAATAATTGCCGCCGCCGGATATGTAAATTACAGCGGAAAATATGATTCAGCCACAAAAACGAAAACAAAGACAGTGTCGAATACAGCACAGGAAACTGCAGGAGAAGTAAAGGATGACATTACAGACGTAGGAGAAGCAGTCTTGACCAATGCCCAAGTCAGCAACTATGTTGCCAAGGCAAAATTAGAACGGGAACAGACGCACAGCAAGGCAAAAGATACTTTGCAGGAAATTATTAAGGATAAAACAGTGAAGGACAGCGTGAAACAGGATGCCGTAGATAAATTATCAACGCTTTCAGAACAAATGGAAATGGAAACGGCATCAGAAAACTTGTTAGGAGCAAAAGGATTTTTAAATTCTATTGTAACCATCAGCAATGGAAAAGTAGACGTTTTGGTAAATAAAAAAGATTTGTCCAAAGTTGAGCGGAGCCAGATTGAAGACATTGTTGTTAGAAAAACAGGATGTCAGCTGGAAGATGTTGTGATTACTTCGATGAAAACAGATGATTAGAACAAAATCTGTAAAAAATGTTTGAGGCGGGAGAACATTACATAAAATAAGTTTGAATAAGAAACGCATTTTTGATATAATCAGTTATATCAGTATGCAAAAAGTACAGGAGGCTTTTTATGGAAAATAAAAGTAGTTATCAGATAAAAGAGCAGGGTGTGCTCGGTGAAGTGAAGATTGCGGATGATGTTATTGCAGTCATTGCGGGAATTGCAGCAACAGAAGTGACGGGTGTTGCAAGAATGTGCGGAAACATTACCAACGAATTAGTCAGCAAGCTTGGAGTCAATAATCTTTCAAAAGGAGTCAAGGTGTTCGTGGAAAATCACCATGTAAGAGTCAATCTTGCTCTGGAACTGGATTACGGTGTCAGCATTCCAGCGGTATCTGAAAAAGTACAAAACCGTGTAAAGTCTGCAATTGAGAATATGACAGGATTAAAAGTCAGTGAGGTCAATGTCCGGGTAGCAGGAGTTGCAGCAGAGGAATAGGTGATTTTTAGAAAAACAATCGGAATCAAACAGTGAAAGCCAGACGGAACTGTCAGCAGTTCCGTCTTTGTAGCGCAGAAAGGAAATCAAATGACAAGAAGTGAAATGAGAGAGCACATTTTCAGAATTCTGTTTGCGGCAGAATTCTGTAACAAAGAGGAATTTGAAGAGCAAATTCGACTCTATTTTCAGGGGCACGAGCAGATCTGTGAAAAGCATCAGAAAGAAATCAGAGAAAAAGTAATGGATCTGATGATACATTTAGATGATTTGGATCACGAGATTTCAGCACATGCCAGAGCATGGAATTTGATGAGACTGGGAAAGGCGGAATTATCAATTTTGAGGCTGGCAATCTATGAAATTCTCATGGATGCGCAGGTGCCCAAAAAAGTTGCAATTAACGAGGCTGTAGAACTGGCAAAAAAATATTGCAATGAAAAGGCGGCTCCTTTTATTAATGGAATTTTAGGACAGATAGGAACAGATCTGGATGAAAAGTAAAGTTTTTTCCGTAACACAGATCAATTCTTATATTAAGCGAATGTTTCAGAGCGATTATGCACTGCGCAGGATTTCCATTAAAGGGCAGGTATCCAACTGTAAATACCATCCCTCCGGACATATTTATTTTTCTCTGAAGGATGAGGGCGGACAAATTTCCTGCGTAATGTTTGCAAATTCCAGATATCAGGGATTAAAATTTGACATGGAAGACGGTCAGGAAGTTATCGTCAGTGGAAATGTCAGTGTTTTTGAAAGAAACGGAAGTTACCAGCTATATGCAGACGAAATACGTCTGGATGGGATGGGGGATCTTTATATTGCCTATGAACAGTTAAAACAAAAGCTTTACGAGGAAGGATTGTTCGATCATGAGCATAAGAAGCCGATTCCTAAGAATCCTCAAAAGATCGGAATTGTTACAGCCAAAACCGGCGCTGCCATCCATGATATTATAAGTACGGCAAAAAGAAGAAATCCTTATGTGCAGTTAATTCTATACCCGGCACAGGTTCAGGGGGAGAAGGCCTCAGAAACCATCGTAAGAGGGATTAAAGCTTTGGACGCTTATGGTGTTGACACGATCATTGTCGGACGGGGAGGAGGGTCCATGGAAGATTTATGGGCTTTTAATGAAGAAAATGTTGCAAGAGCTATCTATGAAGCAAAAACGCCGATTATTTCCGGAACAGGACATGAGGTAGATACAACGATTGCAGATTATGCGGCGGATCTTCGTGCGGCAACTCCCACGGCAGCATGTGAAATTGCAGTTCCGGATATAAGAGAAATCATAGAAGGACTGGAGCGTCGCGTCTATACTTTACAAACCTTGCGGAATCAAATTCTTCAGAGGTATCAAATGCGCTTGAAGGAATATCAGTGGAGCTTTGCAGATTATGATCCCCAATATCGGCTGCAGGAGCAGAGGATGCGATTCAATGAACTGGAAGAGAGACTGTCGTCCTGCATAAAAGAGAAAATCACAGCCTACCGGCACCGCCTGGAAGTGCTGACAGGAAAGCTTCACGGATTATCACCAACAGCAAAATTAATGAACGGATTTGGGTATCTGGAAGATTCCGATCAAAATCCGGTGTCTTCGGCAGGGCATGTGAAAAAAGGAGATTCTATTTTCGTGACGGTATCAGATGGGAAAATTCATGCCAGAGTAGAAGAAACAGAACGAAGGAGTAGCTTATGAGTGAGAAACAATTTAGCATAGACCAGGGGTTTGATCAGCTGGATCAAATTCTTTTACAGCTTAGCAATGAGAATATAAAACTTTCGGAGGCCGTAAAATTATATACCGAAGGTGTAAACCTTATGAAACAATGTAAAAATTCCTTAGATAAAGTGGAAAAAGAGTTGATTCTATTAGACAAGGATGGAAAAGAAGATGAACTTTAAAGAGGAAATGAAAGCAAGGACGACGCACATTGAGACAATCTTAGATCAGTATCTTCCAAAACCTGAAGGGTTATCAAAAACAGTGCTCACCGCCATGAATACAACGGTTCGTGCAGGAGGAAAACGTTTGCGTCCGATGTTAATGGAAGAAACCTTCCGCATGTTCCATGGGGAAGGAAAGATCATTGAACCATTTATGGCAGCAATTGAAATGATACACACCTACTCTCTGATTCATGACGATCTGCCGGCTTTGGATAACGATGATTATCGCAGAGGACAGAAAACCTGCCATATTGTTTACGGGGAAGATATGGCAATTTTAGCCGGAGATGCATTGCTAAATTATGCTTATGAGACTGCGGCGAAGTCTTTTGACCTTGCAGACGAAACACAGATTTTTTCCGTGGTTCGGGCAATTCAGGTGCTGGCTTCAAAACCGGGAATTTACGGAATGATCGGCGGTCAGGTGGCTGATGTAGAACTGGAGGGAAGGGAACTTTCCATGGAACAGATTTTGTTTATTCATAAGAATAAGACCTCTGCCTTGATTGAGGCATGTATGATGATCGGTGCAATTCTTGCAAATGCTTCAGAAGATGAAGTGGCTCAAATGGAACAGTGCGGAGAATTTCTTGGATTGGCATTTCAAATTCAGGATGATATTTTAGATTTAATTGGGGATGAACAAAAAATCGGCAAGCCGGTTGGAAGTGATGAGAAAAATCATAAGACAACCTATGTTACATTAAAGGGTCTGGAGCAATCGAAAAAAGATGTGAAGGATCTTTCGGCACAAGCCATTGAAATTTTGAAGAGATATCAGAAGGATGGTTATCTTATCAGTCTCGCAGCATTTTTGATAGACCGGACGTATTAATCAGGATAGAATCAGAAACCGGAAGAAAGGAGAAATATGCTGGAATATATTAATAAACCCAATGATATTAAGCAAATTCAACCGGAAGACTACCGTATACTTGCCAAGGAAATCCGTCGATTTCTGTTAAAAAATGTCAGTCGTACCGGAGGACATCTTGCCTCCAATCTTGGAATTGTGGAACTTACCATGGCGCTGCACCTTGTTTTAGATTTTCCGAAGGATCAGTTGATCTTTGATGTCGGACATCAATCCTATGTTCATAAAATTTTAACGGGGCGAAAAGAAGGATTTGGAGCTCTGCGTCAATTTGGAGGGATGAGTGGGTTTCCGAAGAGAAAAGAAAGTGACTGTGATGCTTTTCACAGCGGTCACAGTTCCATGTCCTTATCCGCTGCGCTGGGACTTACAACAGCCAGAGATCTTCATCAGACGGATGAGACAATTGTTGCTGTGATCGGAGACGGCGCATTATCCGGCGGCATGGCATATGAAGCATTAAATAATATGGCAAGGCTGCGGAAAGAAAAGAAAAATCTGATTGTAATTTTAAATGATAACAAGATGTCCATTGCAGAAAACGTAGGAGGAATGTCTGCGTATCTTAATAAAGTGCGAACGCAGAAGGGCTATGTGGAATTCAAAGGGAATGTGGAGCAGTCTTTGCTGAAAATTCCCAGAATCGGAAAAGGAGTTGCTTCCTTTTTAAAAAAATCCAAAGATTCAATCAAGCAGTTGTTTGTGCCGGGGATGTATTTTGAAGATATGGGAATCACTTATGTCGGTCCCTTAGACGGACATAATATTCCGCTGATGGTTGAAACACTGAATCGAGCCAAACAGCTAAAAGAGCCAATCATTCTTCATGTTGTGACAAAAAAGGGAAAGGGTTATCGGCCCGCAGAGCAAAATCCTGCGAAATTTCATGGAGTCAATCCATTTTCCTTAAAAACAGGAGAAGTTCTTTCTAAGTCCTCTGGTGCTTCCAATACTGCGATTTTTTCTGAGACATTGCTGGAGATGGCAAAAAAAGATCCAGAAATAGTGGCAGTTACAGCGGCAATGCCCGATGGAACCGGGCTTTTGAAATTTCAGGAACAGTTTCCGGATCGTTTTTACGATGTGGGAATTGCAGAAGAACATGCAGTGACCTTTTGTTCGGGAATGGCAGCCAGAGGGCTGAAACCTGTGTTTGCGGTTTATTCGACTTTTTTGCAAAGAGGATTTGATCAGATTCTTCATGATGCGGCGATTGGAAATTATCCGGTGATTTTTGGTCTGGATCGTTCCGGACTGGTAGGAGCGGATGGAGAGACACATCAGGGAATTTTCGATATTCCGTACCTTTCAATGATTCCAAATATGACTGTGATGTCTCCTATCAACGCAAGAGAACTGAGGGCAATGTTACAAACGGCACTTTCGAACCCTCAGGGACCGACAGCAATCCGATATTCCAGGGGAGAAGCGGGGCATCTCTATGAAGATCGCATGGAAGATTTAGAGTATGGCAAAGGTCAGATTTTAGAAGAAGGAAAAGACGCTGTGATTTTGGCGGTTGGAAACATGATTTCCGAGGCACAGAAGGCGATAGAGATTCTCAAAGGAGATGGTTATCAAATTGGATTGGTCAATCCAAGATATATAAAACCGATGGATGAAGAACTGTTATATGATTTGTCAAAACAGTATTCTTTGATTGTGACCTTGGAAGAAGGAATTTTACATGGCGGTTTTGGCTCCATGGTATCACAGCTTCTTTTGGAAAATAATTATAAGGGAAACGTGAGAACCATTGGAATTAAGGATCAGTTTGTGGAACATGGGTCCGTCGCAGAGCTGCGAAAAATGCTTCAGATTGACGGAGAACATGTTGCGGCATGCATACGCCAGTGGATTGAGGGATAATACATGAAAAAAGAACGTTTAGATGTACTATTGGTAAAAAAAGGACTTGCTGCTTCCAGAGAAAAAGCAAAAGCAATCATTATGTCTGGAATTGTCTTTGTGGACGGGCAGCGAGAAGATAAAGCAGGATCGTCCTTTGATGAAAAGCAGGAGATTGTCATCAAGGGAAAAACTTTAAAATATGTCAGCCGGGGAGGCTTGAAGCTGGAAAAAGCAATGCAGCGCTTTGGCATTTCTTTGGAAGGAAAGGTTTGCATGGATGTTGGGGCGTCCACCGGAGGATTTACAGACTGTATGCTTCAAAACGGTGCAGTGAAGGTCTATTCTGTCGATGTGGGACATGGTCAGCTGGACTGGAAGCTTCGCAATGATGATCGGGTAGTCTGTATGGAAAGAACGAATATGCGCTATCTAACGGAGGATGACATCGAGGAGAAGGCAGCTTTTGTTTCGATTGATGTTTCGTTTATTTCATTGACGAAGATTTTACCGGCAGTGGACCGGATTCTTACATCTGACGGTCAGGTTGTAGCCCTGATTAAGCCCCAATTTGAAGCCGGAAGAGAAAAAGTCGGGAAAAAGGGAGTGGTCAGAGATCCCAAGGTGCACGAGGAAGTGATTGAGAAAATCTGTGATTTTGCATACGCCAGTGGATTTTCGCTTCTGCACTTGGATTATTCTCCGATTAAAGGACCAGAGGGAAATATCGAATATCTGCTTCATATGCAGAAAACAGCAACAGAAGAACAAAAACAGATAGGGAGAACGGACATGGAAGCCATTGTCTTAACATCTCATCAGGATCTGGCAAAGAATAAGGAATGACATGAAAAATTTTTTAATTTTGACAAATGAGGAAAAAGATCCGGGACTGGAGATTTCAAAACAGATTCAGGATTATATTGAACAGTCCGGCGGCGTCAGCCATCGAATGTGCGAGTTTACAAGACACATTCAGGAAGATATGACTTGCATTACAAAAGACACAGAATGTGTGATTGTATTAGGCGGAGACGGAACCATGCTGCACGCAGCCAGACTCTTAGCCGGAAAGGATCTGCCGATGGTAGGCGTAAATCTCGGAACTCTGGGATTTCTTACGGAAATTGAGCTGAAACAGCTTTATGAAGGTCTGGACGGACTGTTAAACGATACATTTCAGATCGAAGAGCGGATGATGTTGGATGGAAGAGTCATTCACGCAAATCAGGAAACCGATCACTTGCCGGCTTTAAATGATGTTGTGATTGCAAGGAGTGGATTTTCGAGAATTATTTCTTTTCGGATTATGGTAAATGATGAGCTTTTGGATATTTATGAGGCAGACGGAGTGATTATTTCCACGCCCACAGGTTCTACAGGATATAATCTTTCCGCAGGAGGTCCGGTAGTCAATCCAAAAGCCAATGTGATTGTGATTACTCCGATCTGTCCTCATTCTTTGCAGGCGAAGAGTATGGTGCTTTCTCCGGAAGACAACATAGAAATTTATATAGAAAATGTCCGGCAGACACAGCTTGAGGAGGCCTATGTTACATTTGACGGACAAGTTGCACGAAAGCTGCAGCCGGGGGATGTCCTTCAAGTAAAAAATTCAAAAAAGAGAGCCAAAGTAATCAAAGTAAAAGGTGATAGTTTTTATCAAATTTTAAGAATTAAGGTTGGTGGGAGCAATGAAAAAGAATAGACAGCAGGCAATTATCGACTTAATCCAAAAATATTCCATCGAAACTCAGGAAGAGCTGCTGTCAAGACTTCACAACATCGGGTTTCAGACGACACAGGCTACGATTTCCCGTGATATCAGAGATCTGGCTCTGATTAAGAAGCCGGATGCAAAAGGACGTCAAATTTACAGCTTGATGGATCCGGAAGATGAAACATTGAAAAAATATCAAAGGATTCTGGCAGAGGCAATTCTTTCTATGGAACTGGCAGAAAATATGCTTGTGGTGAAAACCGTTTCCGGAATGGCGATGGCTTCAGCCGCAGCGCTGGATTCGTTAGAGATTTCAGGGGTAGTTGGAACGATTGCAGGAGATGACACGATTATGTGTGTGATGAAAGATAAAACTATTGGGCGGACAGTCATTGCGGAGATTAAGCAGATGATCCGGGCAATGGAAGAAAAAGACTGAGAGGGGTTCTATGCTTCAAAATTTACATGTAAAAAATCTGGCTCTGATTGACGAGATTGAAATTACATTTCATGAACATTTAAATATTCTGACAGGAGAGACCGGGGCCGGAAAATCAATTTTGATCGGATCAATTGAAAGCGCGTTGGGGAAGAAAATTCCAAAAGATATGATTCGTCCCGGAGCGAAGGAGGCGGTCATTGAATTGTTGTTTTGGATTGATGATCCGCAGACAATTCAGGAGATTGAAGCGTTTGATTTGGAAATTGAAGATGGACAGGTGTTTATCAAACGTGTGATTCAGGAACGCCGAAGCATAAATAAAATCAACGACAGCACTGTCACTTTAAAAACTTTAAGAGAAGTTTCCAGACGGCTGTTTCATCTTCATGGTCAGCAGGAGCATCAGGTATTGCTGAAAGAAAAAAATCATTTGTCCATGATGGATTATTTTCTTACGAAAGAATCAAAAACGGCATTAAATACGTGCCGCAGTCTTGCCAGTCAATATTCGGAACTTTCTGGACAAATAAAGGCGCTTTCGATGGATGATCATCAAAGACTTCGGGAAATTGATTTTTTAGAACATGAGATCCAGGAAATTGAAGCTGCAAATCTCAACTGCGGAGAAGATGAGATGTTAGAGCTGCTTTACAAAAAAATGCTGTATCGGAAGGAAATTGCAGCATCCTGTTATGCTGTCAGTCGCCTGACGGGATATGAGGAGGATCAGGCAATCGGGAATCAATTAACGGAAAGTATCCGAAAGATGCAGGAAGTCAGTCATCTGGATCCCACAATTCATGGATTTTATGAACAGCTGCTTCAGGTAGAGGATCTGCTCGGGAGTCTTCACCAGGAATTAACCGATTATGTACAAGAGACGGAGTTTGATGAGCAGACATTTGCAGAAACTGAACAGCGGCTGAATTTAATCAATGGATTAAAGGAAAAATATGGAACTTCCATCGAAGCGATATTGGAGTATGTCAACACAGCTTCCAAACGTCTTGAGGTTCTTGAGAATGCGTCTGTACAAATAGAATCTCTGAAAGCGCAGCAAAAGCAGCTGGAGGATTCTTATTATCTTGCAGCGGAAACACTTTCGGCAGGAAGAAAAACCATTGGGAAAAACTTACAAAAAGAAATTACAAAGGCGCTGAAGGATTTAAATTTTCTTTCTGTAAGTTTTGAAATTGAGATTACAAAAGAAAAGCGGATTTCGCCGGACGGAACGGATCATGTGCGTTTTCTGATTTCTACCAATCCCGGGCTTCCTCCGCGTCCGGTGCAGGAAGTGGCTTCTGGAGGAGAATTGTCAAGAATTATGTTAGCGATGAAATCTGTGGCGGCAGAAGCAGATCGGGTCAATGCCTTGATTTTTGATGAAATTGATACGGGAATCAGCGGAGAGACTGCCAATCGTGTCGCAAAAAAAATGGCTTTCATTTCAAAAGATCATCAAGTGATTGCCATTACACATCTTCCTCAGATTGCAGCAATGGCAGACAGCCATTATTTTATTGAAAAACAAACAGACCAGAAGAAAACCTCCACAACCATTCGGCAATTAAATGCAAAGGAATCACTGGAAGAAATTTCCAGAATGATCAGCGGGGATCAAAGAACCGAAACTTCTATGAAAAATGCAAAAGAAATGAAATCTTTAGCAAATGACGTAAAATTATACTGATTCGATTGACGATAATAGCACATAATAAAAAGGATGTATCACAAAAAAAGGTACGTCCTTTTTTAGGAGGAAAATTTATGCGGAAATACTATTATCGAAAAATATTGATATTGCTTTTTTTTCTAAATCTTTTGGCAATTGGTACTCTTTACATCAAATACTGCAAAGAGCAGCTTCCAAATGCAATTCATATCAAAAAAGGGCAGGAAACATCTTTAAAGTATAATGTTCCGGCAACGGCAAAGATTAACAACCAAAAAATTCAGCTAAATCATCCCTTTGTATTTAAACAAAGTGAAACCGGACAGTATGAAATGGACGCCAGCTTGTTTGGAACCATTCCGTTAAAAAAGATCAAGGTTCATGTGGTGGACACAAAGCGAGTTGTGCCAAGTGGAAAAGTTGTAGGAATTTATGTGGAGACAAAAGGACTTTTGGTATTGGAAACAGATACTTTTACAGGGATTGACGGAGCCAGCCATGCGCCAAGCAGCAATAAATTATATCGGGGAGATTATATCCTGGCGGTCAATGGCACATCCATTGATTCTAAGGTTTCCTTTATGTCCATGGTAAATCAATGCAAGGGCAAAGAAATTACCTTAGACGTTCGCAGAAATTCTAAAAAGATTACCATTAAAGTATTGCCGGTGATGTCCGCATCGGACCATCAGTATAAAATCGGAGCATGGGTCAGAGATAATACACAGGGGATCGGAACGTTAACCTACACCAGCAAAAATGGATTTGGAGGACTTGGACACGGGATTTGTGATATGGATACCGGAGATTTAATGGACGTAAAAGGAGGATTTCTTTTAGATCCTCAAATAGATTCCATATCAAAAGGAAAAGCTGGATCTCCGGGGGAAATTGTCGGAAATATTTACTATAAAGAGGAAAATGTCATTGGAGCCATTGAAAAGAATACGGAAAAAGGGATCTATGGCTCTATGGCACTTGGAAACCAAAAGGAGTACGAGGTCGGATATCGTCAGGATATTAAAGAGGGAAAGGCTTATATCTTATCCAATATCAGCGGAGAATTTAAAAAATACGAAATTAAAATTCGTAAAGTAAATCATTCGGACTCCAATACAACAAAGAGTATGGAAATAGAAATTACGGATAAGAATCTTTTAAAATTAACCAACGGAATTGTACAGGGAATGTCGGGGAGCCCGATTGTACAGGGAAACAAATTCATAGGCGCGGTGACACATGTATTTGTCGAGAAACCTTCGAGAGGTTATGCGATTCTGGCAGAAACAATGATAGAGGAAATGGCAAAATAAGAATCAGACTTATCTTTGAGTTCGTAATAAATTTTAAAAATGGGATATAATCACTGTATAAAGTTTTATTAGGAGAATAGAAAGATGAGCAAACACAAACTGAGACATATCGGAATCATACCGGACGGGAACCGGCGATGGGCAGTTGCCCATGGATTAAAAAAACAGGAGGGCTACAATTTTGGATTAAAACCCGGACTTCAACTGCTAAAAAAGGCAAAGATGTGCGGCATTGAGGAAATTACCTATTACGGATTTACAACGGATAACTGCAAACGTCCTTCGGAACAGTTTCAGGCGTTTCAAAAAGCCTGTGTAAAAGCGGTGGAGATGCTCACGAGAGAGGGAGCTGATCTTCTTGTCATAGGAGACTCTCGCTCAAAATGCTTTCCCAAAGAACTCTTGCCGTATAATACGAGAACCCCTGTGCATGGAGGGGGAATTCGAGTTAATTTTTTAGTGAATTACGGATGGAAATGGGATCTGTCTCATTTAAAAAAAGATGGTCATGTTTTCTCAGAAGAAATTTCAAGAATTGATCTCATCATACGGTGGGGCGGAATGCGCCGCCTGTCAGGATTTCTCCCGATTCAGTCCGTGTACGCTGACTTTTATGTAGAGGAAAAATTCTGGCCTGACTATACAGATGATGATTTTGAGAAAGCTTTAGAATGGTATCGCAGGCAGGATGTAACATTAGGTGGTTAAAAGACGGTTCGTCATCTTGATGAGCCGTCTTTTCACTTGCTTTTGTGGAAAGAAATTAGGCAAAGATAGAAAAAAGCTGTTATAATGAATCATGAAAATGAAATGTATACTGTGAAAAAGAGGAAAATATATGAGAATTTTACATTTATCAGATCTTCACCTTGGAAAAAGAGTAAATGAAATATCCATGATCGAAGATCAAAAATACATGTTACTGCAAATTTTAAAGATAATAGAGGAAGAAGAAGTGGACGTGATTCTTCTGTGCGGGGACGTTTTCGATAAATCAATTCCAACCATTGAAGCGATCCGTCTTCTGGATGAATTTTTAAACAAATTAAATATTCTGCAGAAAAAGGTTTTGATTATCAGTGGGAATCATGATTCCGGGGAACGGCTTTCTTTTGGAAGACATCTGCTTTCCCAGTCTCATATTTACATATCTTCCCTGTTTCAGGGAGAGACGGAGAAGATTACAATTAAAGACGAGAAGGTTTCCGTCTGTTTTTATCTCTTGCCGTTTGTCAAGCCAGTATATATCAATCACTTGCTTGGAATTCAGAAAGAAAACACTGAGGAGTGTTTGAGATATTTTGTAAAACAAATGAACGTAGATACCCGACAGACAAACATTTTATTAGCACATCAGTTTGTGACTGCCAATCATAAAAATCCGGAGCTTTCAGATTCTGAAAGCAGTTCTCTGGGAGGTCTGGATCAGGTTGACTACCGGGTGTTTGATGATTTTGATTATGTGGCTTTGGGTCATATTCATAAACCTCAGGCAATGGGCAGAGAACATGTGCGTTATGGAGGTTCTATTTTAAAGTATTCTTTTTCAGAAATTCATACAGAAAAAAAGGCAACGATTTTGACAATTGAAAAAAACAAAACCATAGACCTGTCCTACCGTATTCTTCGGCCGCTTCATGATATGCGCGAGATTAAATGCAGCATGAAAGAACTGTTGAATGGAGAAGTAGAATTGGGAAATTTACAGGATTATATGCATGTTATTTTAACAGATGAGGATGAAATGTTTGATGTCATTGGAAAAGTACGCAAAGTCTATCCAAATGTAATGCAGATCAGTTTTGAAAATCGGAAATATATGCAAACACTGGAACATATAAAATTTCAGCAGGAGCATCTTTTTAATCAAAACCCGATCCAATTATTTTCTGAATTTTATAAAATACAGAATCATGTGGAGGCAGACCAAAAAAGAATGGAAACGATGGCATCAATTTTTAAGGAGGCAGAGCAATGAGACCTCAAATATTAGAAATGTGGGCTTTTGGACCATTTTCCGGAAAAACAGAAATACATTTTGAAAATTTTCAGGGAATTTTTTTGATTTCTGGAGAAACAGGGGCAGGAAAGACGACCATTTTTGATGCTATCTGTTTTGCCCTTTACGGAGAAGTCAGCGGAGAATATCGAAAATCCGAAATGATGCGCAGTGATTTCGCAAGAGATGACGTAGAAACAAAAGTTCTTCTTTCCTTTGAACATCGTCAGAAGAATTATAAAATTCAGCGAAATCCTTCCTATATGAGAAAAAGCAAAAGAGGGAACGGTGTTACAAGGCAAAATGCGGATGCCGTATTATATCAGGAAAACGAAATTTTATGTACCGGAACAAAAAGTGTGACTGAAAAAATTGAGGAAATTTTGGGCATGAACCGTTCCCAGTACAAACAAATTTCCATGATTGCACAGGGAGAGTTTTTAAAGCTTTTGTATGCGCAAAGTAAAGAACGAGGTGAAATCTATCGGAAAATTTTCGGAACAGAATATCTTTATGACTTTCAAAACAAGCTCAAGGAGCGGTATCGGGCGTGCATCAGAGAACATGAAACCTTAATGAAAGAAATTTTTGTACTGGAGGGTCAGGCAGAAATCCATGAAACTGACGAAGAGTATGTGAAATATGAGGAATACTTTCAGAAAGAGTCCCTGGTGTCAGAATTTATGAACATACTGGAGCAATATCAGCATCGAACGTCCATCGAATATCACCAATGGAAGGAAACATCATCAAAACTGCAGAAGATGGTGCAGAAGATCTCCATGGAATTTCAGGGAGCTCAAGAAAAAAACCAAAAGTTTGACCAGTTGGAACAGTTGATGCAGGAATCTTTGAAGCTGGAAGCCCGGAAGGAGGAAATGGCTGGGTTAGAAAATCAATTAGTCAATGCAGAGCGTATTTTAACGGTGCTTGTCCCAATAGAAGAAAACATCAGGGATCGAGAACGCAGAGCCAAGGAAATCGAGAATCGAATGCAGCAAACTCTGTTTCAGTTAAAAAATGAACAAGAAAGAAAACTGCGATGTATGAAAGAGTATGATGAAATTCAGGAAAAAGAGCCTCTGATTCAAAAAATGGCAGTTGATTTAAAGCAGTTGGAACATCAGAAAAAAGAATATCAGAACTTAGAGAGCTTCAAGGAAGAGATCGAAGGCACACAAAAAGAGCTGAGCCGGCTTCAAAAAGAACAGAAGCGTTTATCCAATCGGTATCAGGAACAGCAGCAGCAACAGAAAGTATATGCTGCATTTATAAGAGAGCATGAAGATTTGGAAGCCTCCATAGAAAAAAAGCGTGAGGAAGGTCTGGAAATTCAGGCAAAAGCAAAAAAATGGAAAGGACTGCTCAAACAGTTGGAAAACTGGAAAAAGGAGGAGGCTTCCTACCAGGAGATATTAAACCAGTTTCAGACGATATTTGAGGAAAGAAAGATCATCAAACAACAAGTTCTAAAAGCTCAGAATCAATATGACTGCAATCAGGCAGGGCTTCTGGCTGCAGGGCTTCAAAGCGGCGAACCTTGTCCGGTATGTGGTTCAAGAGTGCATCCCAATAAGGCAAAGTTACAAAACAGTGATGTTACAATTTCCCAATTGAAACGATTAAAACAGCAGGAGGAAGAAAAGGATCATCAATATGAAGCCATTCTCAGGGAGACAACCAGTCGACGGGCCAAAGCAGAAAATCAAAAAGAAATTGTGGAAAAAGAGAGTGGGTTGAACGAGCAGGAATTTGAAAAAATTCAGTTCCTCTATCAAAAATATCAGGAAATCTTACGGCAGTGTAAAGAGGATTTCGACTGGTTAAAGAAACAGCAGGAAACCGTACGACGGACACAGGCAAAGAGAGAACAAGCACAACAGCTGCTGCAATCTCTTCTGAAACAGCAGCAGAGAGTTTCAGAAGAGATTTATAAGCAAGAGGTAACGAAAGGGGAGGCAAAGGCAAGACTTTCCCAAATTCAGAAACATTTGACCTTTGACTGTTATGAAGCAGCCAAAAAGGAGCAGATGAGGCTTCAATCCCAAATAGAGAAGTATGAATTTCTGCGAAGCAGGAAGGAGCAGGAGGTTTTAGAAGTACAGAAGCTATGTGCAGATCTTGAGAGCAGATACAACGAGGCAGAAGAAAATTTGCAGGACCAGAAAAAACAGCTTCTTTGCCTCAGACAGGATTATGAAACGGAAAAGCAGCCCTTTTCTCAAAAGGAGCTTTCGGATGATCGGATGAATCGTGAGGATTTGGAAACCAATCGAAAGCTTCTTCAGGATTACAAGATTAGGCGGGAAATATGTCAACGGCAAAAACAAGCGCTTCAAAGAGAATTGAGCAATCAGAAAAGGCCGAAAATAACCCTGTTGGAACACACTTTAAACGATCTTAAAGACGCACATCAGAAACTTTCGGAACAGATAGAAACATTATCCGGGACAAGAAAAATCAACGAAAACTGTCTGCAGCGTTTGAAGCATAAAGTTCGGGAAAATGAGGAAATCGAAAAACAGTATAGTATTTTGAAGGATCTTTCTGACACTGCAAACGGAGAATTAAACGGAAAAGCAAAAATTACATTTGAAAGTTTTGTTCAGTCTGTCTATCTGGATTATGTATTATCTGCGGCAAATCAGAGGATGCTGTTAATGAGTGACGAGAGATATTTGTTGAAAAGGAAGGAAGAAACCAATAATAAACGACTTCAGACAGGACTGGATCTCGAAGTTTTTGATCAGTGGACCGGAAAAAATCGAGACGTACAGTCGCTTTCCGGAGGAGAATCTTTTAAGGCGGCATTGTCCCTTGCACTGGGACTCAGTGATGTGATTCAAAGTCAGAACGGCGGGATTCATATTGATACCATTTTCATTGACGAGGGATTTGGAACTTTGGATCATGAATCGTTAACAAAAGCAATGGAAATTATCCATCAATTATCATCGGAGGGAGAAAAGATGGTAGGCATTATCTCTCATGTAGAGGAACTCAAAGGACAGATTGACCAAAAAATTGAAGTATATCGAGATAAAGAAGGAAGTGTGATTCAATGAAAAGCTATGAATTTTATTTTTTTGATCTGGATGGAACTGTTACAGATTCTGCGCTGGGAATTACAAATTCTGTTATGTACGCTCTCAGAAAATATGGCATTACAGAAAAAGACCGAGAAAAACTATATGAGTTTATTGGACCGCCGTTAATTGATTCTTTTCAAAGATATTACGGATTTTCAAGAGAGCAGGCATGGAAAGCAGTAGGATTCTACAGAGAATATTATCAGGACCGGGGCATCTTTGAATGTCGGGTTTATGAGGGATTGGAAGAGGTTCTCTCGATGCTTTGTGATGTTGGGAAAAAAGCAGTTATCGCAACTTCAAAACCCGAAAATTATGCCAGAAGAATTATCCGGCATTTTGGACTGGAAAAGTATTTTCATGGCATCTATGGAATGGAACTGGACGGGACGCGAGGAACAAAAGCGGAAGTTATACAATATGCTTTAAAGCAGTGTGAAATCAAGAATGTAAAACGGGTTGTCATGATCGGTGATCGAAGTCATGATATTGTGGGGGCTAAGCAAAATGGGCTGGACAATATCGGGGTTCTTTATGGTTTCGGCTCCGAAAAAGAATTAAAAGAAGCAGGTGCAGACATTCTGGTAAAATCCATCACAGAATTAAAAAAGCAGCTTAAAAATGGAGAGGAATTTCCAAATTAGGAGGTCCTCTCCTTTTGCTTTTTGTCCTTAAAGAAGGACCTTAAGTGAACCTTGAGTGAAGGTTCGGCGATGCAAAATTCGACGTTCTTTTAAAAAAATTGTGTCGAGGAAGATCTAAAAACATTGAATTTTTTGTGATTCGGCAAAAACTTGCGAAAGATAGCGGGTTGTTTGTAAACTTCGATAAAATATATAATAATCTTGTAAATAAAAACAGAATTGGAGGACTTAAAATGAGTAAAATTAATGTTGCAATTGCCGATGATAACCAGAGGATGGTTGAAATGATGACAGAAATACTGGAACAGGAAAAGGACATTGACGTGATTGCAAGTGCAGATAATGGGGAAGCCGCAGTTGAGGTGATTAAAGAAAAACATCCGGATGTGGTTTTGCTGGATATTATTATGCCCAAGCTTGATGGGATTGGTGTTTTGGAACGATTAAAAGAAGAGCGTTTGGAAAAGAAACCGACTGTTATAATGTTATCTGCGATGGGACAGGAAAATGTCTGTGAGGAAGCAATGGAACTTGGAGCTTCTTATTTCATTTTAAAGCCGTTTGATTCCGGAACGGTCATCCGAAAGATTAAGCAGGTAAGATCCGGACAATCAGCTGTAAAACCTCTGGTTTCAATGGTGGAAGAACCTCATGGAATTACTCAAAATCATTTAGAGATCATTATTACCAATATGATTCATGAAATCGGAGTTCCGGCTCATATTAAGGGATATCAGTATTTAAGAGATTCGATTATGATGGCTGTTTACGATATGGATATTTTAAATTCCATCACGAAACAACTGTATCCGACCATTGCAGAGAAATTTTCCACTACGCCAAGCAGAGTGGAGCGGGCGATACGACATGCAATCGAAGTTGCATGGGGACGTGGAAAAATGGATACCATTGATGCTTTATTTGGCTATACTGTTCATGCAGGAAAAGGAAAGCCGACAAATTCAGAATTTATAGCGCTGATTGCTGATAAAATTCGTCTGGAGTATGGAAACGAGATTCTCTCATAGCAATGTGAAGAGAAACACAGAGCCTAGGAAGGAGAATCAAGGCTTATGGAAAAGAAACTGAGGGTTTTGGTGATAGAAAGTGATCAACAAGAGGCACAAAAGATAGAAACAGGATTAAAAAGCAGTTTTGATGTTTTCATAAATCAAAACGATGGGAAAGATTATACCAGTGAAATACGGAAATATCGTCCCAATGTTATCGTTCTAAATATGGATACGGTGAAACATAAGGGCATGGAGGTGATTATAAACTGCCAGAAACAATTAGGTTTGGAACAAATCCCGGTCTGCATTATAACAACTGCCGGTGGATCAGAGATATCTGCAGATCTTATAAGCTCTATGGATGTTGACTATTGTATGATGAAACCTTTTGAACCTGAAATTTTAGTACATCGTATCCAGCAGATTTTTCGATTCAAACATATGAACCAAAAAACTCAGCCGAAGAAAGACGTAAAAAAAAGAAATCAGAACTTGTCTTTTTACTTTCAATATCATATTCGTCAGGAGATCACAAGAATGATCAGAGATCTTGGAATCCCTGCCCATATTAAAGGATATCAATATTTAAGAGAAGGAATTTTTCTGGTAATTGAGGACGGAAACATGATGAATTATATTACCAAGCTTCTATATCCAACCATAGCTAAAAAGTATAAGACCACATCCAACAGTGTGGAAAGGGCAATTCGCCATGCAATTGAAATTGCATGGAACCGGGGGAAAATAGAACTTCTGGAAGAAATGTTTGGCTATACCATCAGTGGGGAAAAGAGCAAACCTACGAATTCACAGTTTATTGCAATGATTGCAGACAAATTAAGAGGAGAATATCATAAAAATGTCTCTTGAATTAGTGTTAAAATATAATGGCAGGATATAAGAGAGATACTTGGGGAAGCATGCAGAGGTTTGGCTTGTAAAAGGAGGATAAAAATGAATGAAAAATACCGTGTTTTGATTGCGGACCATGATTCAGAAGAGCAGAGACAATTAAAGGAGGAATTGTCCAAAAAATTTGATATTATATCAGTCAGCAGTGATGGAATGAAAGCGCTGGATGATATCGCTCATTTTCATCCGGATATCGTAGTTTTGGATTTAATGCTGCCGAGACTGGATGGAATCGGAGTCATTGAAAAGTGCCGGGAAGCCATGGAAGAAGAGGACCTTCCCTCTTTTATTGTTTTAACTTCCATCGGAACACAAAATCTTATGGAATATCTGTGCTATATGGGAGTAGATTACTGTATGATGAAACCGTTTCAACCGAAAATGCTGCTTCACAGAATGGAACAGTTAAGCAGGCTGAAGTCAATTCATACAAAAATTCAGCAAAGTCAGGAGGAATATCAAAACCCATTGGGAATTGCTCGCAGAACCAATGACATTCGCAAGGATGTAAGTCTTTTGGCACGTGACTTGGGAATCCCGGCACATATTAAAGGGTATCAGTATATAAGATCAGGGATTGTGATGGCTGTGGAAGATTCTAATATGGTAAATTATATTACCAAACTTCTATATCCATCCATCGCAAAAGAATATAAAACCACATCAAGTAGTGTTGAGAGAGCGATCCGCCATGCCATTGATATTGTATGGAACCGTGGAAATCAGAAGTTATTAGGAGAAATTTTTGGTTCCTTTGTACATTCCGGACAGGACCGCCCGACGAATTCTGAATTTATTGCTGTGATTGCAGATCGAATTCGATTAGAATATCAAATGAATGTATCATAACCATTGAAAAAAGAAGTGCTGTGAAATCACTGGAAGTGTCTGTAAAACAGCACTTCCTTTTTGCGAAGACTCTTGAAAAAGGATATTTTCATATCTGTGTGAATAGGTTATAATTGAATGGGAAGGGAGGTAATCATGAGAGTTTATGTTCCGGAACATTATAAAAAATTTCGATGCAAAGAAAATCTCTGTAAAGACAATTGCTGTATCGGATGGGATATTATGATTGATCAAGATTCCTTGCAAGAGTATCACAAAGTAACGGGACCGTTCGGAGAAGCTTTACAGAACGGGATTTTGTGTTCAGATGAAGGCGCTGTTTTCCGTAAAGATTCTTCGGGGCGCTGTGTGTTTTTAAATCAAAAAAATTTATGTGAAATCTATCGTACGCTGGGAGAAACTGCGCTGTGTCAGATTTGCGCACAGCATCCCAGATTTCACAATCAGTATGGATCTATAGTACAAAGCGGTCTTGGTCTGGCTTGCGAGCAGGCAGTGGATTTGATTCTTCAAAATCATCGGCCGTTTCGGTTAGTAGAAGTTTCAGGGGATTCTGAAGAATTCAAGGAGGACGATTGGGCAAATTGGCTTTTTATGGCTCAAGAATGGCTATTTCAAATACTTAGGAACCGCAGCCTTCCAATCGAGAAACGAATCAATCGAATTTTAGATTTCACTTTTGCCCTTCAGCAGCAGATCAATCAGGATCAGGAACTTCCCAGAGATATATCAATGGTTAAAATTCAGGAATTTCATTTTCTAGAAAGCTTTCACATGTCTGAATCATTAAAACGCTGGATTTATTTTTATCATGATTTGGATTGTATGAATCCATCATGGAAAGAGATTCTCTCAGAGATCGCACAGGAATCGACGATTTTTGTCTCCGATCCAGGAAACGCTTTATATTATGAGAATCTTGCAGGTTACTTTATTTATCGGTATTTTATGAGCGCCTATGAAGATTATAATTTATTTGATAAAGTTAGATTTGCGGTTTTAAGCTGTCTGCTGATAGAAACGATTTATCAATTTTGTCATGATAAGAAGAAGTCATTTACTTTTTTTGATATTGTCAGAATATATTCTAAAGAAATTGAATATTCAGAAGAAAATCTTTCGGCAGTATTGGAGGAATTTTTATTTGATTCACCATGCGGCAGTGTGTCATAAAGTTACAAAACTATGAAAAATATAGAAAAAGTGTCACAAATTTACGATACGGTTATTTACAACTAGAATTTATATCTTTATAATAGTTGAGAGTGATCATTAACCCTGTAATACTTTTAAATTAAGAGAGAAGAATATAAATGAAAATACGTAAGAGGAAACCTATTGGCAAGAGTACCGTAAAATATATTGAGCAGTTATATATGTTATATTCAAAGAAATTATTTTATATTGCGAAAAATTATGTAAAAGATATTGACCTGGCAGAAGATGTACTTCAAAGTGTTTTTGAAAAAGCACTTTTGTATCCAAATAGTATTTTAAAAGTACCGGAAGATGAGATTCTTTATTTTTTAACTGCCATGACAAAAAATACGGCGCTTGCGCTAATTCAGGATGAGAAAAATAATGAACATGAAAGCCTTACCTATGATGACGGGGATGAAGGAGATTTTGTAGAAGATCCGCGAAACACGTATCTTCAGATGATTGATCTGGAGTCTTTAAAACAAAAATTAGGTGCGATGCCGGATCGGAATCGAGATACATTATTATTTCGATACGTTTATGGATTTAAGTGCAAAGAGATTGCTGACTTGTTTCAAATATCTGAGCGCAGTGTAAAACTTCGCTGCAGTGATGCAAGAAAGCAATTGAAAAAAATGCTGGAAGAGGACGAGGAATGCTTCAACTTATAAGGAAAACAATGCGTTTTGGGGAAGCAAAAAAGGTCAACCAAAATGATTTGGCTGACCTTTTGATCGTGTGGGAAAACGGTTCTCTCTTTTCTTTTTATTGATTCGTTGTCATCTGTATCAAGTGAATTCCAACTTGTTCATAGTCTTTTGGAAAGAACACTTGAATGGTGTCGTCTCCACTTTTGATTTTTTGTTTTTTCAGCTGGAACGTTCTGCTGTGCATCTCTTTTGATACTTTTGCATTCTCAAATGCTTCGATGACATTTTCAACCAACTGCTTTTTAGCTCCGGAAAGATCCTCGATATGAAGTGGTTTTAGTTCCCTTATGGTTGTATCTTTTGCTTCTTTGAAAATATCCAGGTAATGAATATATTGGCTGGAAACTTTGACTGCAGCCTGTTTGTCATTTTCTTTTACCACGTCAATGCTGTAATCCAAAGCAGCAAGTTTTTTGCTGATGGATTGAAAAATTTTCTGTGCCTGTGCCTTATTGATGGTAACTCCGGCATCATCAAAGCTTTTTTGAATCGTTGATACCATGGATGATTGATAAGTTTTTAAAGTTTCTTTTGCTTCTTGAGGGGCAATCCCAAGCTCCGTTATGGACTTGGTATTTTGATAAACGATCAGCTGATAAAATGCCTCCATTGTCTGAGCGGGATCTGTAGTTTTGGCTTGACTGCATGCTGCAGTAAAGATAAGGGCAGAAAATCCCAAAATGCCCATTAAAATCTTTTTGTAAATCCTACGTTTCATACTCTTGATTCCTTTCTGTTTTTCTTTTGTTATTATAGTTTTTTTGTCGTACAAAGTCAAATTTAATCGAAATTCCATATTTGTAAAACAGAAATTTCTGTGATAAACTATCTAAGATTATCTGTAAAGTTAGGAGGACAGCTAAATGATGTCAAACCATACATATAATGCCAATAGTATCTCGGTTTTGGAGGGATTGGAGGCTGTCAGGAAGCGGCCTGGCATGTACATCGGAAGTGTATCTACAAAAGGTCTGAACCATTTAATTTATGAAATTGTTGATAATTCGGTGGATGAGTTTCTTGCCGGATATTGTAATGATATTACCGTATGCTTACATAATGACGGAACAGCATCCGTGTCGGACAATGGAAGGGGAATTCCTGTTGGTATCAATGAAAAAACCGGAATCCCGGCGGTGGAGATGGTTTTCACCATGCTGCATGCCGGCGGAAAATTTGGTGATGGAGGATATAAAATCTCTGGAGGTCTTCATGGGGTGGGCGCTTCTGTTGTCAATGCATTATCCACATGGCTTACCGTTACAATCAAACAAAATGGGAAAATATATCAGCAAAAATATGCCAGGGGAAAAATTTTAGGTCCGCTGGAGATCATTGGTTCCTGCAAAAAAACAGATACAGGAACAACAGTTCAATTTCTTCCCGATCCGGAAATTTTTGATAAAACCTATTTCAAAGCAGCGATGGTGCGCAATCGGCTTCATGAGACTGCTTATTTAAATCCCAAGCTTACCATTCATTATATAAACCAAAGACAGGGAGAAGAAACAACGGTAGATTATCATGAGCCGGAAGGGATCTGTGCTTATGTGAAAAAATTAAATGAAGGTAAGCAGGTTCTCCATGAACCCATTTATTTTCAACAAATCATTGACGGAATTGAAGTGGAAGCTGCGTTTCAATATACAGAAGATTTTGGTGAGAATATTTTAGGCTTTTGCAACAATATTTATACGATCGAAGGCGGAACTCATATTACCGGTTTTAAAACAAAATTTACGACCATTATGAATCAGTATGCAAGGGAGCTTGGAATTTTAAAGGAGAAAGATGCTAATTTTACGGGAGCCGATGTGCGCAATGGAATGACTGCAATTATCTCGGTAAAACATCCGGAGCCAAGATTTGAGGGACAAACAAAAACAAAACTTGATAATCCCGATGCAGGGAAAGCTGTCGGAGAGATTACAGGAGAGGAAGTTGTTTTATATTTTGACCGAAACTTAGAAACTTTAAAAAAGGTACTTTCCTGTGCAGAAAAGTCTGCAAAAATACGAAAAGCAGAAGAAAAAGCCAAGACAAATATGTTGGTGAAACAAAAACTCTCCATTGACAGCAATGGAAAACTTTCAAATTGTGAAAGCAGAAAACCGGAAGAGTGTGAAATTTTCATTGTTGAGGGAGATTCTGCCGGAGGATCGGCAAAAACCGCAAGAAACCGAAAGACTCAGGCGATTCTTCCGATTCGAGGGAAAATCCTGAATGTAGAAAAGGCAACGATGGACAAGGTCTTAGCCAATGCTGAAATCAAGACGATGATTCATGCGTTCGGCTGCGGATTCTCAGAGGGATATGGAAATGATTTTGATCTTAGCAAACTCCGGTATCATAAGATTATTATTATGACGGACGCCGATGTGGACGGAGCTCATATCGCTACCCTTTTATTGACTTTTTTCTATCGTTTTATGCCGGAATTAATTACCCATGGACATGTCTATCTTGCAACACCGCCTCTTTATAAAGCAATCCCCAAAAAAGGAGAAGAACTGTATTTGTTTGATGATACGGCGCTTATGAAATATCGGGCAAAGCATCCGGGGAGCTTTACGCTGCAAAGATATAAAGGACTTGGAGAGATGGATGCCGGGCAACTGTGGGAAACTACGCTGAATCCGGAAAGCCGGACGCTAAAGCAAATTGAAATCGAAGACGCCAGAATGGCTTCCGATGTAACTTCCATGCTCATGGGAAGTGAGGTTCCACCGCGCAGAAATTTTATCTACGAAAATGCAAACGATGCAATGCTTGATATTTAAATATTAAAAAAAGAAACAGAAAGGGCATAAAATGTCAGAACATATTATAAAAGCAGAATTTTCTGAAGTTATGCAGAAATCTTATATAGATTATGCAATGAGTGTTATTTGTTCCAGAGCGCTTCCGGATGCCAGAGATGGCTTAAAACCTGTACAGCGACGTGTACTGTATGCAATGGATGAACTGGGACTGCGTTACGATCGTCCCCATAGAAAATCAGCCAGAATTGTCGGAGATACCATGGGTAAATATCATCCGCATGGAGACAGTTCCATTTACGAATCTCTGGTAGTGATGTCTCAGGAGTTTAAGAAAGGGCTTCCGCTGGTAGACGGACATGGAAATTTTGGCTCTATTGAAGGAGATGGAGCGGCTGCGATGCGTTATACAGAAGCAAGATTACAAAAAGTGACACAGGAGGCATATCTTGCAGATTTAGACAAAAACACTGTAAACTTTGTTTCCAATTTTGATGAGACAGAAAAAGAGCCGGAAGTTCTTCCAGTGAAAGTGCCCAATCTTCTGGTAAATGGAGCAGACGGAATTGCCGTTGGTATGACGACCAGTATTCCGCCGCACAATTTGGGTGAGGTCGTGGATGCCGTCAAGGCTTATATGAGAAAAGAAAGCATTACCAACGAAGAACTTATGGAATATCTTCATGGTCCGGATTTTCCTACCGGAGGAAGAGTTGTAAATCAAAAAGATCTTCTTTCCATCTATTCCTCCGGGACCGGAAAAATAAAACTCCGGGGAAAAGTACACTTTGAAAAAAGTACAAAACGAGGGGAAAAAGATAAGCTGGTTATATCTGAAATTCCATATACAATGATCGGAAATAACATCTCCAAATTTTTATCGGATGTGGTAAGCCTCATTGAAAATAAAGTCACAACGGATATTTTGGATATTTCCAATGAATCCTCCAAAGACGGGATCCGAATTGTTCTGGAACTGAAAAAGGGCGCCGATGTAAAACGGCTGGAAAATTTACTGTATAAGAAGACAAAATTAGAAGATACTCTTGGCGTAAATATGCTTGCGATTGTAGATGGAAGACCGGAAACACTGGATTTAAAGGGAATCATTGCATGCCATACGAAATTTCATTATGAAATTACCAGAAGAAAATATCAAACTCTTTTGAAAAGACTGTACGAGCAGAGAGAAATCAAAGAAGGACTTATGAAGGCATGCGATATGATTGATTTGATCATAGAAATTATCCGTGGCAGCAACAGTCAGAAAGAAGTCAAAGCCTGTCTGACAAAGGGGAAAACCGAAGCGATTCGTTTTCGATCTTCCGATTCTATGATTGAAGCGTCAAAATTATCTTTTACGGATAAGCAAGCCACTGCAATTCTGGATTTAAAATTATATCGTCTGATTGGTCTTGAAATTTTAGCGCTTCGAGAAGAATACGAAGAAATCGTAAAAAAAATTGAAACGTATGAGGATATTGTAAATCATCCGAATTCCTTAAAAAAAGTAGTTCGGAAAGAATTGGATCGTTTGAAAAAAGAGTTTTCCAAAGAACGAAAAACTGTGATTGAAAATGCAAAAGAGGCTGTCTATATCGAGGCTCCGATCAAGGAAGAACAGGTCTATTTTGTTATGGATCGTTTTGGATATTCTAAAACCTTGGACAAAGCCACCTATGAGCGAAACAAAGAAAATATCCAAAAAGATTACAAGTATCTTGTTCCATGCATGAATACCGATAAAATTTGTATTTTTACCAATCTGGGAATGATGCATCAGATCAAAGCTTTGGATATTCCTGCTGGAAAATTCCGGGATAAAGGAGTCCCCATTGATAATTTAGGAAATTATGACAGCGCTAAAGAATCCATCGTAACTGTTTTGGCGTCGGAAAAGATACTGCAAAGCCGTCTGCTGTTTGCAACAGAAAAAAGTATGATGAAACTCGTTGACGGAGACCAGCTAAAAGCGTCCAAAAGAACAGTTCAGGCTACGAAATTATCAGAAGATCAATTGCTTGCGGTGATTCCCGTATCCTCCGAAAATGAGGCGGATGAAAAAGTAGTTTTGCAGACCAGGGAAGGCATGTTTCTGAAATTTATGCTTTCCGAAATCCCAACAAAGAAAAAAGGAGCTTTGGGAGTTCGGAGTATGAGACTTTCCAGAGAAGATCTGTTAAGCAATGTTTATGTTATGGAAGCACAAAATATTACCTCAATTCTGTATAAAAAGAAAACGCTGGAATTTCAGAAATTAAAACTTGCCAAGCGTGATACCAAAGGAACAAAAGTAAGGCGCTGAGAAAGGGAGATCCTATGAAGGTTGATTTGATTATACCAACTTATAAACCCGGAGAAAAATTCAGAAGGTCCTTAAAAAGGCTGTCTGTTCAGACAAGAAAACCAGATCGTATTCTGTTGATCAATACTGAAAAAGAATTTTTTCCAGAGGATATGATAATTCCTTACAAAAATGTAGAAGTATATCATATTCAAAAACAAGACTTTGACCATGGAAGAACCAGAGATTATGGAGCGTCGCTTTCTGACGCAGATCTGATTTTATTTATGACAGATGATGCCGTGCCCAAGGATGAATTTTTGATTGAAAATTTAATTCGAGTTTTTGAAGATCCTGAGGTTGCAGCAGCTTACGGAAGACAAATGGCGGATCCAAGAAAAAATTATATTGAATATTATACAAGAAATTTTAATTATCCGGCACAGAGCCGCCGAAAGACAAAGGATGATTTGAAAACGTTAGGTATTAAGACCTTTTTTTGCTCGAATGTCTGCAGCGCTTATCGAAAAAAGGATTATGATGCAATGGGAGGATTTCTTCACAAAACAATTTTTAATGAAGATATGATTATGGCATCAAAGTTGATTGAGGCAGGAAAGGCCGTTTTCTATCAAGCGGATGCAAAGGTATGGCACTGGCATGATTATACGCCGTTGGAACAGCTGCGGCGAAATTTTGACCTTGCAGTGTCGCAGGTAGATTACGGAGGTCTTTTTTTAGAAGTAAAATCCGAGTCCGAGGGATTTAAGATGGTTTTCTCAACGCTGCGCCACCTGATAACCCGTGGCAAAATACAGCACATCCCGAAATATATCATAGACACCGGATGTAAGCTAGTGGGATATAAACTTGGAAAAAACTATCAGAAACTTCCGAAAAAATGGATTCCTAAATTGACGATGAATCGCTCCTATTGGGAATCCTAAGAAGAAAGCCGAAATTGAAAATTCACAAAAAGAAAGGAGAATCTTTTGAAAAACTTAATAAAATCGACTGTTGTTTTCCTTTTGAATATGATATAATCAATAACCATGAGCAGATAATTGTGAGGAGGCACAAAGGAAGATGAAAAAGTTTAAAATAATCTTGGCCATATTTTTAATTCTCGGAATTGCCGGCGGCGGCGTTCTGGGATATTACGATGCACGTCTGGAAGCGGCAGTCAGCAATAATCAGGGGAAAAAATTAACTTCTGTGAAGGTCAGCGATGATTTAACCTTTAACAAGGATGTTTTAAACATTTTGCTGGTTGGATCCGATCACGGTGCAATCAAGGGGGATCACGGCCGTTCTGACAGCATTATGATTGCTACCGTTAACTTTAAAACAAAAGAATTGAAGCTAACTTCTTTAATGCGGGATATGTACGTGGAGATTCCGGGACATGGACACAATAAATTAAATTCGGCTTACGCATACGGAGGAGTGGAGCTTCTCTATCAGACGATTGCCGAAAACTTTAATATTAAAATTGATAATTACTGTGTTGTGGACTTTAGAACCTTTGAAAAAGTTATCAATAAAGTCGGCGGGATTGAGATTTCTCTGGAAGAAAAAGAAGCCCATTATTTAAATACAACCAACTATATTTCCAAGAAAAAATATCGGAATGTAAAAGTTGGAAAGCAAACATTAAACGGAAATCAGGCGCTGGGGTATGCCAGAGTTCGTTATGTTGTTTCAAAGAAATACGGAGATGGAGATTTTGGTCGTACCGGAAGACAAAGAGCAGTTCTTCAGGCGGCTTTGAATAAAGTCTTAGAGCAAAGTCCTACGAAAATTGCGGAGATCGCACTGGACGCTTTGTCTGACGTTTCCACTGATATGAGTGCAAAATATTTAAAAAGCCTTGTGTTGAAAGTGGTTCAGATGGGTACCACAGAAATTGATCAGATGCAGGTACCGTTGGAAGGAACCTACAAAATGGGGCGTGCACAGAGCAATATGTTTGTATTTTTCGTAAACTTCAAGGCAAATAAGGCAGCGCTCAATTATTTCTTATTCGATCAGGGGGATAAAAAGGATTGGGCGGAAGAATATGGTGGAACTGCGGATGTGGAGACCTTTGGATACTCCGGTTATTCAAGTTCAGGAAGCGAAACGGGAAGTGCCGGAAGCACCAGCCGCTCTACTTATTACAGCACGGGAAGTACCGGTACGTCCACATCCTACAGTACCAGACATTCCAGCACATCAACGACCTCAACTCACCGAAGAACAGAAAGTACAAAATCGGAAGCTACGACTTCCAAACCGTCAACTTCCGCACCGACAACTCATCATCCAACAACTTCTGCTCCAACAACCGCAGCAGATCATGATGCGGCAGGAGAATAGAGGACTTCAAAGTTTTTAGAAAATCTGCTCCGCTTAGCATACCGGATACAGGGATGGCAATTTTTTGCTTGTATTCGGTTTATGCTGTGCGGAGCTTTTGTGATATCGCCATGTACAGCAAAGCGGGGGCTTTCCGATGAAAAATGAACTGGTCAAAAAAGATTCTTTCTTGACACATATTTGTAGAATTGGTAGAATAGAAAAAAGTTATGGTTCCCTATTTGCCAAAGAATTCGGGGGGACGATAAAGAAAAGGAAGTGAAAAAGATGCGGCAAATTGTTCTTTCAATACTTGTTGAAAATACACCGGGAGTATTGAGCCGGATTTCCGGATTATTTACCAGAAGAGGCTATAATATTGATACAATTACAGCGTGCACCCTGCAGGGAGGAAAGTTTTCCAGAATAACGATCGCAGTCAGCGGTGATGATATGATTTTAATGCAGATCAAAAATCAGCTTTCAAAGTTAGAAGATGTCGTAAAGATTTTTGAATTGAAAAGCGACCGCTCCGTTTGCAGAGAATTGATTCTTGCTAAAATCAGAGCAAATAAGGCTGAGAAGCAGGAGATCATTACCATTGCAGATATTTTCAGAGCAAAAGTTGTAGATGTTTCAAAAGATAATTTAATGATTGAATTAACAGGCAACGTTCAGAAGATCGAAGCATTTATTAATTTAATTGATGATTTTGAAGTTGTTGAGATTGTGCGTACCGGAATTACCGGATTGTCAAGAGGGGAAGACGATTCCCACATCTTTTGATGAAGCCCCGTCGTTTTATATATAGGACAGTAACAGGATAATTTCCTTTACTATAAAAGCCAAAAAAATGGAGGAATGAAAAATGGCAAAGATTTATTATCAAGAAGATTGTAACTTATCACTTTTAGATGGAAAGACCATCGCCATTATTGGTTACGGAAGTCAGGGACACGCACATGCCCTTAACTTAAAAGAATCCGGATGCAATGTTATCATTGGTTTGTATGAAGGAAGCAGATCATGGAAGAAAGCTGAGGAACAGGGATTTGAAGTCTTTACGGCTGCGGAAGCTGCAAAGAAGGCAGATATCATTATGATCCTGATCAATGATGAAAAGCAGGCATCCTTATATAAAGAATCCATTGAGCCGAATCTGGAAGCAGGAAATATGTTAATGTTTGCTCATGGCTTCAATATCCATTTCGGATGCATTACACCTCCAAAAGATGTTGACGTTACAATGATCGCACCAAAAGCACCGGGACACACAGTAAGAAGTGAGTATCAGGCCGGAAAAGGAACTCCTTGTCTGGTAGCTGTGGAACAGGATGCCACAGGAAAAGCTTTAGATTTAGCGCTTGCATATTCTCTGGGAATCGGCGGAGCAAGAGCCGGTGTTTTAGAGACTACGTTCAGAACAGAGACAGAGACAGACTTATTTGGTGAACAGGCAGTATTATGCGGTGGTGTTTGTGCATTAATGCAGGCAGGTTTTGAAACTTTAGTAGAAGCCGGATATGATCCGAGAAATGCTTATTTTGAGTGCATTCATGAAATGAAGCTGATCGTAGATTTAATCTATCAGTCTGGATTTGAAGGTATGAGATATTCTATCTCCAATACAGCAGAATATGGAGATTACATTACAGGACCGAAGATCATCACTGAGGATACAAAAAAAGCAATGAAACAGGTTCTGACAGATATTCAGGACGGAACTTTCGCGAAAGACTTCTTAGTTGATATGTCTGATGCAGGTGCCCAGGTTCACTTTAAGGCTATGAGAAAATTAGCGGCAGAGCATCAATCTGAAGTCGTAGGAAAAGAAATCAGAAGCTTATACAGCTGGAGCGATGAAGATAAATTAATTAATAACTAATGTTTATATTACATAGAGACCGGAGATATTCTCTGGTCTTTTTATAATATAGGAAAGTTCTGATGAGATAGAGTTGGGGGAAAGAATCATGTTAGATAAAAATCTGCCGTTTATGGATATTGTAATGAAAGCACCGGCTGAGATTGCAGCAAATCAAGAAATCCCTCAATTGCCCGAGGGTTATCAATATCGTATGTACCAAAACGGAGATGAAAACGGCTGGGCCAGATTAGAAACGGCAGTGGGAGAATTTTCTGCATTCGAGGATGCGTTGGAATATTTCCATCGAATATTTTCTCCTTATCAGGAAATTCTTCCTAAGCGTATGTGCTTTATTGTAAATTGTCGAGATGAAATTACAGCAACTTCTACAGCCTGGTATAAGGAAACAAAAGAAAGGCGATATCCCCTGCTCCATTGGGTCAGCACATCACCGGAGGAACAGGGAAAGGGACTGGGAGAAGCTGTCATCAAATATTGTCTTTCCAAATTCTCAAAAGTGGAACCGGGAGAGAAAGAAATTTTTCTTCATACTCAAACATGGAGCTATCGGGCAGTTGGGATGTATGTGCGATATGGATTTCAAATCACCCGGACGCCGCTTCCTAACTGTCAAACAAATCCGGACTGCTTTGATGTTCTGGCATCGGTTTTGCCGGAAAATATTCTGAAAGATCTTAAGAAATAAGAGGAGTGTTCATCAATGAAATTAGTGATACAAAGAGTGAAAAATGCAGCTGTAGCAATCGAGGGAGAAATTACAGGGAAGATCCAACACGGATTTCTTGTGTTCATCGGCATAGGTCAGAAGGACACACCGGAAATTGCTGATCTGTATCTGGAAAAAATGCTGAAACTTCGCATCTTTCCGGATGAAAACGGAAAAACCAACCGGGCAATCAAAGATGTGAACGGAGAGCTTCTTCTGGTTTCTCAATTTACACTGTATGCAGATTGTAAAAAAGGAAATCGGCCAAGTTTTACGGGAGCCGGAAATCCTAAGACAGCAAAAAAGATCTATGATTATTTTGTGACTCGGTGTCAGGAAGAAATCGAGGTAGTAAAAACCGGACGTTTTGGGGCGGAAATGGAAGTTTCTTTAGTGAATGACGGACCATTTACCATTGTTTTGGAAAACATCGCGTGTTAAAATGAAGGAATAAAGAACAAAAAGCACAATATACTGCAAGAAGGCGAACAGAAATAAAATTTTCATAAGAAAGGAAGGATAAGCAATGAATCTGGGAGATGGACTGAAAAAAATTTTTTTAGCAGGAGTTGGCGCAGCAGCGGCAACGACGGAAGCAGCCAGAGATCTGATTGATGATCTTGTGGAAAAAGGAGAAATCACTGTGGAACAGGGAAAAATATTGAATGAAGAGCTCTGTCGCAATGCTAAGAAAAAGATGAAAGAACATGTAACGGTTCAGGTAACAAAAAGTTTTGAGGACGCATATGCTTCTGTGGATCGGATGTCAGCGGAGGAACTTCAAAAGTTAAAGGCATATATTGAGGAAGCGCAAGCCAAGAAGCAGAGTGAGACAGACAAAGAGGATCCGTCAGAAAAAACAAAGTAGGGTGAGTGTTATGACGCAGGAATCAAGAAAAAGAAAAGGGCGTCTTCGGGAGATACTTCGGGTTCTCAGAAAACATCAGGCAGTGAAAGGAATTGACCCGCTGAAACTTTGCTTGATTCTGGAAGATTTAGGACCTACCTATGTGAAATTAGGGCAGATGATGTCCATGCGGTCAGATCTTCTGCCTGAGCGGTACTGCAAAGAGTTGACCCGACTGCGTACGGATGTAAAGCCCTTGTCTTTTGCAGCAATCCAAAAGGAATTAGATCAGATACTACCCGAAAGACCAGAAGAACTTTTCTCTGAAATTTCCTCCATACCTCTCGGTTCTGCCTCCATTGCCCAGGTGCATAAAGCTGTTTTAAAATCTGGAGATGAAGTGGTTTTAAAAATCCAAAGACCCGGAATCAAAGAAATTATGGCAGAAGATATTTCCCTGTTAAAGAAAGCGTCCGGACTGTTGAATTTTGCTGTGGGAACAGGAGATCTGATTGATTTTCGCAGTGTGATTGATGAACTGTGGCAGACTACAAAGGAAGAAATGGATTTCCAGAAAGAGGCAGATCATCTGGAGGCATTTTATGAGAATCAAAAGGGAATTCGCTATGTCAGCTGCCCTAAAGTTTTTCGTGAATATTCCAGTCAAAAATTACTTGTGATGAGCTATATTGACGGAATTCCCATTGATCAGACGAAGAGATTAGAACAAGCAGGATACGATCTGGAAGAAATCGGACAAAAAACAGCTGAAAATTATTGTAAGCAAATTTTAGAAGACGGTTTTTTTCATGCGGATCCTCATCCAGGGAATCTGTGGGTTCATAATGGAAAGATTATCTGGCTGGATCTTGGAATGACAGGAAATTTAACAAATTCCTATAAAGCAATTTTAAAAAGAGCAATCTCAGCAATCCTTAAAAATGATATTTATGAATTAAAAAATGCTTTTTTATCTTTTGGAACTCCGAGACATTCGATCAATCATGCACAATTATATACGGATTTGGATGACATGGTAGGAAAATATATGAATGTGGATTTTGGGAGTATGAACCTGGGAGATTTAATGGAGGATGCTTTGAATCTTCTGAAAAAACATGAAATTGCAGTGGCTTCTGATATTACTTTGCTTGCTCGAAGCATGGTAACAATGGAGGGAACATTAAAGATTTGTTCTCCGAAAGTAAACATGATGCAAATTTTGGCATCGCATATGTCATCTGTAATGTGGAAGGAAATTGATTTAAAAAAAGAATTGCGTCACAGTCTTCGTGCACTTTACGGCTCCTCTAAAAAATCTTTGGAAATTCCAGCCCAGATGTCAGATCTTCTCAATATTACGAAAAACGGTCAGATTCGGATTAATGTGGAAGGATCAGATGCAAGAGAATGGCAGTCTCAAATTCGGGACCATGTAAATCAACTGACCATTGTAATCATCGCGTCATTTTTTTGGTTTGGATCGGCAGTTCTTTGTTTGACAGAGATCAAACCAAAGGTATTTGGGATGCCGTGGCTTGCTTTTTTTGGATTTTTCATAGGAGGAAGTTTGATACTTTATCTGTTCATTCATATGTTGATCATGAAAAGGAACAAATAACATGGAACAAATGATTCACGGAATTTCTGTTACAATCCAACGAAGGGATGTTAAAAATATAAATTTATACATAAAGCCTCCTGATGGCAAGGTGTTGGTAACAGCGCCAAGACAGCTCCGTCAGGAGGTGGTCTTTGCATTTCTTTTGTCGAAGGAATCTTGGATTGTAAAACATCGAAAGAAAATGTTGGAGCGGCAAAATGCGCAAAAGAATCCACAGATAACAGAAGAAGACAAAAAGAAATTGGAAGATCGAATTGCATTTTATCATAAAAAATGGATGTCGGTGATGGGCGTTTGTGCAACAGATTTTACGATACGCGATATGAAAACCATTTGGGGAAGCTGCAGTACGAAAACCGGCCGGATCCGAATCAATCTTCAATTGGCACGAAAACCTGAAAAATGTATAGAATATGTGATTGTACATGAAATGTGTCATCTGTTGGAGCCAAGTCACAATCAGAGATTTCACAGTCTCATGTCGAAGTTTCTGCCAGATTGGAAAGAGCGTAAAACTTTGCTGAATCAATAGACATTTGATAAAACAGAGTTGATAGAAAATTCTACCAACTCTGTTTGTGATAACTTGGTAAAATATTTAGAAATATTGCTCGCCATAACCGTAGTGTTCCACAACGTAATCGAGGTCCTTATCACCGCGGCCGCTCAGACATACTAGGATGGATCCCTTTTTCATCTCCTGTGCTTTTTGAACAGCATAGGCAACTGCATGAGAGCTTTCAATGGCAGGAATGATTCCTTCATATCGGGAGAGTTCAAAGAACGCTTTCATTGCGGCTTCGTCATCAATGGTTTCGTACTGGACTCTTCCGAGATCATGAAGAAACGCATGTTCCGGACCTACGGACGGGTAATCCAATCCGCTGGCAATCGAATAAACCGGAGCCGGATTTCCCTGTTCATCTTTCAGCATAATGCTCTCAAATCCATGCATGATTCCTTTCTTTCCAAAGGTCATAGATGCCGCATGGTCTCCAAGAGAAGCTCCCCGTCCCAGCGGTTCAATCCCGACAATATCTACCGGCTCATCCACAAACGGAATAAACATTCCAATAGAATTGCTTCCGCCTCCTACGCAAGCGCAGACAACATCCGGAAGAAGACCTGTCATTTCCTGAAATTGTTCCTTTGCTTCATATCCGACAACTGATTGAAAATCACGCACCATCAGAGGAAATGGATGAGGACCCAGTGCAGATCCAATGCAGTAGATAGAATCCTTGTAATTTTTCGCATAGGAATCGAAAGCAGAATCTACAGCCTCTTTCAATGTTTTTAATCCATGACTGACAGGAACAACCTTGGCACCAAGAATTTTCATTCGAGTTACATTGGGAGCCTGTTTTGCAATATCGACTTCCCCCATATGTATCTCACATTCCAATCCGAAAAATGCAGCGGCAGTAGCCAGCGCAACTCCATGCTGACCGGCACCGGTCTCCGCAATCAATCGTTTCTTTCCCATAAATTTTGCCAGAAGTCCCTCCCCCATGCAGTGGTTCAATTTATGAGCGCCTGTGTGATTTAAATCTTCTCTTTTTAAATAAATCTGACAGTTTCCATAGAGCTTTGATAAGCGTTCACAATGATAGACAGGGGTCGGGCGCCCTTGAAATTCCTTGCGGATTCGCCGAAGCTCATTGATAAACTGGGATGAATGACAGATGGTTTGATAGGCTTCCGAAATTTCTTCAAATGCCGGTTTTAATTCATCCGTTAAATAAGCTCCGCCATAGGGACCAAAACGCCCGTCGTCATCAGGATAATTTCTCAAATAAGTTCTGTAATCCATAAATTCCTCCTTTATTAACCGTATCTTATATACATTTTACCATAAATATATGGTCTGTGCTATCCAATGTATCGTTTCTTTTGATTGTTGAGTGGTTGGAAAAATGTTATAATGGAAAAGAAAATTTTTTATATTGTTGATTTTAGTAAACTTTAGGAAGCATTTAATAAAAAAGAGGAGAGTAGAAATGAATATGGAACAATTTTATGAAAGTATTGACGGAAGCTATGAAAATGTTTGCAGAAGGATGATGGGAAACACTGTTCTCGTTGAGAAATTTGTAAAAAAATTTATGGAAGATTCCACATACCAGCAGTTATCCGATGCCTTAGAGCAGATGGACTATGAAGGAATCTTCCGGTCCGCGCATACATTGAAAGGTCTTTCTGGAACATTGGAATTTTCGGGTCTGCAAAGAGAGAGTGAAAAACTGGTCAATCTAATTCGAGAAAACCAACTGGAAGCGATTAACGTGCCGGCGGAAGAACTCAGACAAGAATATGAAAAAATTGCGTCGAAAATTCAGGAATTAGGATAAGGATACAAACTGTGAAGATAAATAAAAAACCAAAAATTCTCATCGTCGATGATGTGGAATTAAATCGAGTATTTTTAAATGATATTTTAGAAGCTTCCAATGGAAAAGAAGTTTGGTATGAGTTTATGATCCGATCTCTTTGGACCGACGAGATCGGACCGGTTTGCATTGGATTTATCGGAAAAATGAGCAATATTCATATTCAGGCAGAAGAAACAAAACTGCTTAGAACTATGGCGGAGACGAATTTATGATTTTTTTGTGCGATATTGGCAGCAGAAAAAATGCAGAAAATAAAGCGGAGCAATTAAGAGAAGCTTTATCAGGAACTTATGAAGGATATAAGTTTTCCGCAAGCATCGGGGCAGTCCTTTGTGGAAATGAATGCTGTGACTATGACAGCCTTTTACATCAGGCAGATATTGCGCTCTATAAAGCAAAAAGAGCAGGAAAAAACCGTTGTGTCTTTTATGCACCGGAAGTCAATGACTGTAAAATCCCTCCTGACGCCTTAAAGATGGAATATGTTGCAGTTGCGAAAGAACTGAATCTTCCAGATGAAAAACCTCTTACTTAAGAAATATACGCCAAAGCTTTGAAGTGTTTTTACTGCTCCTTGACGTTCTTTTGCTTCTATGTTAGACTGCTCTATGCTGACAGTCAAAAGAGCAAAAATCATATAAAAAGGATGGGTATTTTATGATGAATGAAAAAACAAACACCTTTTTGAAAATTATGGGTGTGATTGTATTAATTCAAGGAGTGTTACAGCTTCTAAGTGTTGCCTCGCTGCTGATGGCAGATTTTGATGCATACAAACAGCAGTTTTCTATGGCAGTGTTTTATTTCAGCGCAGTACTGATGGCCTTATACGGAATTGCAGCAGTACTTGGGGGATATGCCGCTTTCCGAAGAAACAGGGAATTTGAAGGATGTAAGCGTGCTTTTTATTTCGGATTGGCTCTTCTGGCGATTAATATCGCAGTAATGTTAATGAATGTGATTTTTCAAACCTTTAAAGTGAATCAGCTGACATCTTTTCTCATACCAATCTTATTTACTTATGCAGCGTTCATCGGAGGACGCAGAAAATAAGATGCCAGAAGAACAAAAGATCGAAAGAATCTCTGAAAAACGAGATTCTTTCTTTTTCTACAGTTGTTCTTTTGAAAATGATATGATATAATTTTTCTTGTTGAGAGCGGACAAATGTGAAAGCCTGAGCAGACCTGTTCGCTTGGACCGTGATTTGATTTTTTTAAAACCAGAAACAAAAGAGGTATATCAATGAAAGATTTAAAGAATATGAAGCGTGTGCTTTTAAAACTAAGCGGGGAAGCGCTGGCAGGGGATAAAAAAACAGGATTTGATGAAGAGACCTGCGCAGATGCTGCCCGACAAGTTAAGACGCTGGTTGATCAGGGACTTCAGGTCGCTATTGTGATTGGCGGAGGAAATTTTTGGAGAGGACGCACAAGTGAACGCATGGAACGCACCAAAGCAGATCAGATTGGAATGCTTGCGACAGTGATGAATTGTATTTATGTATCCGATGCATTCCGCAGCGTGGGGATGGAGACCGAGATTTATACTCCGTTTGTTTGCGGGGCATTTACGGAGCTTTTTTCCAAAGATAAGGCAGTCCGGGATCTCAATCAGGGAAAAGTTGTATTTTTTGCCGGTGGAACCGGTCATCCGTATTTTTCTACTGACACATCCACAGCGCTTCGGGCAATTGAGATTGAAGCAGACGCAATACTTCTTGCAAAATCCATTGACGGCGTCTATGATTCAGACCCGGCAATCAATAAAAATGCAGTAAAATATAGTACCATTTCCATGGAGCAGGTTCTGGATCAGAAATTAGGTGTGATTGACTTGACCGCAACCATCATGTGTCTTGAAAATCGAATGCCGCTGGCTGTTTTCGGACTCAATGAAAAAAACAGTATTGAGAATCTAATGAATGGTGAATTTAACGGAACCTATGTAACCGTTTGAGAATATTAGGAGGACAAAAGAAACATGTTGAAACAATTTGAAGAAAAGATGCAGAAATCCCTAGATAGTATGGCCAATGATTTCTTGACCATTCGTGCCGGGCGTGCCAACCCCCATGTACTTGACAAAGTGAAGGTTGATTATTATGGGGCGGCAACTCCAGTTGCTCAGGTGGGAAATGTCTCCGTACCGGAAGCCAGAACAATTATGATTCAGCCTTGGGAACCGAATATGCTAAAGGAGATTGAGAAAGCAATTATGGTATCAGATATCGGAATTACTCCAACCAACGATGGAAAGGCAATTCGTCTGAATTTTCCGGATTTAACAGAAGAGAGAAGGAAAGAATTAGCCAAGGATGTGAAAAAGCGAGGAGAAGAAGCAAAAGTTGCAGTTCGCAATATCCGAAGAGATGCCAACGATTTTGTAAAGAAGCAAAATAAAGCCGGCGAGTTAAATGATGATCAGGCAAAAGATCAGGAAGATCAGGTTCAGAAGATGACCGATAAATTTATCAAACAAATTGAAGACGCTGTAGATGCAAAATCAAAAGAAATTATGACAGTTTAATAAAAAACAGGGTTGGAGTCTTCCGCCCTGTTTTGTCTTTCAAATAATAATAGGAGGGTACAATGGAACATTTAAAAATTCCGCAGCATGTGGCGATTATTTTAGATGGAAATGGGCGATGGGCAAAAAAGAAACATCTTCCGAGAAATATGGGACATCGACAGGGGAGTAAAGTTGTGGAGACAATCATTGAGGATGCTCATCATATGGGAATAAAATATCTTACGGTCTACGCTTTTTCCACAGAAAACTGGAAACGTCCCAAAGATGAAGTGGATGCTCTTATGAAATTACTGAGAGACTATTTAAAAACCTGTATCAAACGCGCCAATAAAAATAATATGAAAGTACGTGTTATCGGTGATGTCTCTGGTCTTTCCGAAGACCTGCAGCAAAGAATTGCGGAGCTGGAGGAAGCTTCAAAGAACAATACGGGAATTCATTTTACCATTGCACTGAATTATGGAAGCCGTGACGAGATGGTTCGTTCTATGAAGCATCTGGCACAGGACGTTTTAGATGGAAAAATTGCAAAAGAAGATATTACAGAAGAAGCTTTTGCAAATTATTTGGATACCAGAGAATTGCCGGATCCTGATCTTTTAATCCGCACCAGCGGAGAAGAACGGTTGTCTAATTTCCTGTTGTGGCAGCTTGCTTATACAGAATTTTATTTTACAGATGTTCTCTGGCCGGATTTTAATAAAAAAGAATTAAGAAAAGCGATCGAATATTATAATGGACGCGACCGCAGATTTGGAGGAATTTAATTTTATGTTTAAGCAAAGACTAATCAGTGGAATAGTTTTGGTAATCATCGCCGCCGTCGGATTGTATCTGGGCGGAATTGTCACATTTGCTATGACACTGATCGTATCTCTAATTGGTTATAGTGAAATCTTAAAAATTTATGGGATTGAAAAATCATCCCTTGCAGTTATTGGCTATACCGGCACAATTCTGTTTTTTGTGGCTTTGTTTTTCGATTTAGCGCAATGGTCGATTGCAATCATTATTCTGTTTTTAATTTTTTTATTGGGCTGTTACGTGGTCAGATTTCCGAAATACAAAGCGAATCAGATGATGGCATGTTTTTTTGGTTTTGTATATGTGGGAGTTATGATGTCCTATATTTATCAGATTCGGGATTTACAAAACGGAGGGGAGTTTGTCGTCTTATTATTCCTGGCAGCATGGGGAAATGATACACTTGCCTATTGTACCGGAATGCTTCTTGGAAAGCATAAGATGACGCCGCAGCTCAGTCCCAAAAAGAGTATTGAGGGATTAATCGGCGGAATTATCGGAGCCGCTGTTTTAGGAGCCGTTTACGGTCTTTATCTAAGAACCTATATTCGTTTTAATTTTGATCCTGTACTGATGTTTCCTTTGATCTGTGGTATTGGGGGAGCCATTTCTGTGATCGGAGATTTGGCAGCTTCTGCAATCAAACGCGACGTTGGGATTAAGGATTATGGAACGTTAATTCCGGGGCATGGCGGCATTTTGGATCGTTTTGACAGTATTATTTTAATTGCACCGGTAATTTACTATCTGACGGTTCTGATTTCAGGGGGAGCAATTTAAATGAAATATATTTCAATTATAGGATCTACAGGTTCCATTGGGACGCAAACGCTGGAGATTGTTCGCAGTCATCCCGATATGAAAGTGACAGCTCTGGCTGCCGGAACAAACATTGATTTGTTGGAACAGCAGGTGCGGGAATTTTCCCCGGCAATTGCTGCAGTTTATGATGAACAGCGGGCAAAAGAATTAAAAGTGCGTCTTGGGGATGTGGAAACTTGCGTAGTCTCCGGAATGGATGGTCTTTTGGCAGCTGCAACAGAATCTAAATGTTCTATGGTTGTCACAGCCATTGTGGGAATGATCGGTATTCGCCCGACAATGGCCGCAATGAAAGCAGGGAAAGATATTGCTTTGGCAAATAAAGAGACTCTGGTTACCGCGGGACATCTCATTATGCCTATGGCACAGGAACTGGGAGTATCCATTTATCCGGTGGACAGTGAACATTCTGCAATTTTTCAATGCCTCCAGAGCGGACAAAAGGAAGATGTAAGCTCTTTGATTATCACGGCATCCGGAGGTCCGTTTCGGAAGAAAAGCCAGGCGGATCTTGCACACGCAACGGTAGAAGATGCTTTAAAGCATCCCAACTGGTCTATGGGGCGCAAAATTACCATAGACTCTGCAACGCTGGTTAACAAAGGATTGGAAGTGATGGAAGCCAGATGGTTATTTGATATAAATCTGGATCAAATTCAGGTAGTTGTTCAGCCTCAGAGCATCATTCATTCCATGATTGAATTTCAGGATGGCAGTGTAATTGCACAGATGGGAACACCGGATATGAAGCTTCCGATTCAATATGCACTTTTTTATCCGCAGCACAGTTCGCTTTCCGGAGAACGGCTTAATTTTGCAGCTTTAAGAGAACTTACTTTTGAGGAACCGCCGACCGATGTTCTAAAAGGGCTTCCTTATGCATACAAGGCCGGAGAAATCGGAGGCAGTATGCCAACCGTTTTCAATGCAGCCAATGAAAAGGCAGTTGCATTGTTTCTGGATCGCAAAATAAGATTTTTAGATATTTATGACATCATTGAAGACGCGATGAGCGCTCACAAACTGATCGAACACCCGACCTTAGATCAGGTGTTGGAGACAGAACAGTGGGTCTATGAACATATAGAAAGCAGGTAGACGTTTGAATATTATCATTGCAATTTTAATTTTTGGAATTATTATTATGGTTCACGAACTGGGACACTTTCTGATTGCAAAGAAAAACGGCATCCAAGTGGATGAATTCTGTATCGGGCTTGGACCGACGATCATCGGAAAACAGGTAGGTGAAACATTTTATTCAGTAAAACTTCTGCCTTTTGGCGGAGCATGTATGATGGGAGAGGATGAGGACCGTAAAGAAGCCAATGCTTTTAATAATAAGTCTGTATGGGCAAGAATGGCTGTGATTTTTGGCGGACCGTTTTTTAACTTTATTTTGGCTTTTGTTCTCTCACTCATTGTGGTCGGCATGTCAGGTGTCGATCTCCCGAAAATTCATTCCGTACAGAAAAATTCTCCGGCAGCCCAGGCAGGCATTCAGGCAGGAGATGTTATGGTGGGCGTTAACGGAAAAAGCATTCACAATTACCGGGAATTCTCTTATTATATGTTTTTGGATTATAACGGAGGAACCATTCCGATTACCGTCGAGAGGAACGGAGAGGAACAAACATTGAATGTTCAACCAGTTCTAAATCAGGAAAAACATCAATATCTGATTGGAATTACCTGGCCGGGATATCAGAAGGTGGGACCGCTGAAAACCATCGAGTACAGTGTGCGGGAAGTGGGCCTTCAAATAAAAATCACGTTAAAAAGCGTGAAAATGCTGGTAACACAAAAGCTTGGAATGAAGGATTTATCCGGTCCTGTTGGGATTGTGAAAACCGTCGGAGATCAATATAACGAGGCTGCTGCCTATGGTTTTCGAGCAGTATTTTTAACGATGATGAGCATGGCGATTTTAATCAGCGCCAATTTAGGTGTTATGAATTTGCTGCCGCTTCCGGCTCTTGACGGAGGACGTTTATTATTTTTAATCATAGAGGCCATTCGTGGGAAAGCAGTTCCTCAAAAAATTGAAGCTGCCGTTCATACTGTGGGGCTGGCTCTTTTAATGCTGTTAATGGTTTTCGTCATGTACCAGGATATTGTAAAGATTATTCTGTAAAGGAGGAATTCTATGTATACAAGAAATGAGACAAAAGTCATTGAAATCGGCAATCGCAAAATCGGAGGTGGAAATCCCGTTGCAATTCAGTCTATGACCAATACAAAGACTGAAAATGTACAGGCAACCGTACAGCAGATTCTTGCATTGGAAAAAGCCGGATGTCAGATTGTCCGATGCACAGTTCCCTCTCAGGAAGCAGCGAAAGCTTTGGCAGAAATTAAAAAACAAATTCATATTCCTCTTGTGGCAGATATTCATTTCGACTACCAGCTTGCCATTGCAGCGATGGAACACGGAGCGGATAAAATTCGGATTAATCCAGGGAATATCGGTGGGAAAGAAAAGATCCGAAAAGTGGTGGAAACAGCCAAAAAATATCATGTTCCCATTCGGGTTGGAGTCAACAGCGGTTCTTTGGAAAAACCACTGCTAGCAAAATATGGCGGTGTAACAGCGGAAGGGTTGGTGGAGAGCGCTCTGGATAAGGTTGCGATTCTGGAAGCCCTGGATTTTCATGAAATTGTTGTCAGCATCAAATCTTCTGATGTTTTAATGTGTGCAAGGGCATATGAACAGATTGCAGAAAAGATTGCGTACCCGCTTCATGTGGGAATCACAGAAGCCGGAACTGTTTATAGCGGCAATATTAAATCTGCAGCAGGTCTTGGTATCATTTTATACCAGGGAATCGGAGATACGATTCGTGTTTCATTAACCGGAGATCCGGTCAATGAAATTATTAGCGCAAAATTAATTTTAAAAACGCTTGGTCTCAGAAGCGGTGGAATCGAAGTTGTATCTTGTCCTACCTGCGGGCGAACCAACATTGATTTAATTGCTTTGGCAAATCAGGTAGAGACTATGGCTGCGGATTTTGAACACTTAAACTTAAAAGTTGCCGTGATGGGATGCGTCGTCAATGGTCCGGGGGAAGCAAAGGAAGCCGATGTGGGAATTGCCGGCGGAAAAGGCGAAGGACTTTTGATCAAAAAGGGAGAGATTATCCGAAAAATTCCGGAGCAGGAACTCCTTCAGACATTGCGCAACGAATTAGAACACTGGGAGGAAGAACATGCAGACACCGAGTAAACCTTTTTTTCAGGTGTTTCCTGATTTAAAAGTTTCAGACGAAATGCGGTCCTTGTTTGAGTCTGCCGAAATTCAAAAGATTACACTAAAAAAAAGACAAAACATGCTTCGGATTTCTTTTTGTTGTCCGCACTTAATCTCACGCATTGACACCTGGAGAATGGAGCAGCAAATTCGCGAACAGCTTTTTTCCAAACGCTATATCAAGATTCGATTTCAGGAATCTTATGAACTTTCTGAACAATACAATCTGACCTATTTAATGGAACAGTATATGAAAAGCTTCCTCTTTGAGTTAAAAGGCAAAGGGGAGGTTATTTTTAATGTGGTGAGAAAAGGAGATTACAAAGTCGAAGGAAATGTCATTACTTTTTTCTTTGAAAATACGTTTGTGAACAAAAGTAAAGCTCCGGAAATCAAAGACTTTTTTGAGACGATATTAAAAGATCGTTTTCATATGGAGATAAAAGTTGGATTTGATTTCTCCAAAACCGCGGATCAGACATTGAAAAAGGAAAGCACCTATCAGTTAAAGCAGCAGATTCATGCCATTGTAGAACATGCAGACAGTGTGGCAAAAGAACAGCACGAGGAGAAGATTGCCAGAAAAAAGGTTGCCGCAAACAGAGAACAGAAACATTTCCGTAAAAAAACAAAATATCAAGACGATCCCACATTATTATATGGAAGAAACTGTGATGGGAATTTAACAGAAATCAAAGATATTTATGATGAAATCGGAGAAGTGGTAGTGCGCGGTCAGATCACTTTTTTGGATACAAGAGAAATTCGGAATGAAAAGAGCATTATTATTTTTCATTTAACAGATTTCACAGATTCCATCTCCTGTAAAATTTTTGTAAAAAATGAACAGCTCCCTGAAATTTTAGATGGTTTGAAGAAAGGTGGATTTTATCGTGTGAAAGCAATGGCAATCTATGATAAATTTGACCGTGAAATTGGATTAAGTTCTGTAGCAGGAATTAAGGCAATTACAGATTTTCGTGAAAAACGACAGGATCATTCTTTAGAAAAGCGGATAGAACTTCATCTACACACAGTGATGAGTGACAATGATAGTGTGGTACAGATCAAAGATATTATAAATCGGGCTCATGAATGGGGACATCCTGCTGTGGCAATTACAGATCATGGAGTTCTTCAGGGCTTCCCCATTGCACGTCATGCTTACGAAGATCTGCATCTTCCCAAAGACGATCCATTTAAAATCATTTACGGAGTCGAAGCATATTTTGTAGATGATTTTGGGAAACTCGCGACGGAATCTAAAGGGCAGTCTTTGGACTCAAATTATGTAGTTTTTGATATTGAAACGACAGGCTTTCACAGTAAAAAAGATCGAATCATCGAAATCGGAGCCGTAAAGGTTGTCGGTGGACAAATTACAGAAACCTTCAGCGAATTTGTAAATCCGCAGCGTCCGATTCCATATAAAATTACACAGCTTACAACGATTACCGATGAGATGGTAAAAAATTCTGATCCGATTGAGCAGGTTCTGCCAAGATTTTTTGAGTTTTGCAAAGGATGTGTTCTGGTGGCTCATAATGCAGGATTTGATACCGGATTTATAAGAGAAAATGCAAAACGTTTCAATCTGCCCTACAACTATACGGCAGTGGACACTTTGGGACTCGCCCGATGTCTGATGGGACATCTGGGAAAATATACTTTGGACAACATCTGCAAACATTTGAATATTGTGTTGGAAACACATCATCGTGCAGTGGATGATGCGAGTGCAACCGGAAAGATTTTTGTAGAATTTCTTTCGATGTTAAAAGAAAAAGGAATGGAAAATCTCGATCAGGTGAATCAATATGCATCAGATAATGAAAATTTAATAAAAAAGGGAAGAACCTATCATGGAATTATTCTGGTTCAAAATGATACTGGACGCGTAAATTTAAATCGTCTTGTATCAGAATCTCATATTAAATATTTTAATCGTCGGCCGAGAATGCCAAAGTCTTTGATTGAAAAATATAGAGAAGGGCTGATCATCGGTTCTGCCTGTGAAGCCGGGGAGCTTTATCAGGCGCTGCTTGATCAAAAATCCGATGAAACGATTGCTGAGATTGTATCCTTTTATGATTATTTGGAAATCCAGCCGGTGGGAAACAATGAATTTATGATTCATTCGGATCGCATCGAAAACATCCGTTCCACAGATGATATCCGGAAATTGAATCAACGGATTGTAGAATTGGGAGAACAATTTCAGAAACCTGTGGTGGCTACCTGCGATGTTCACTTTTTAAATCCAGATGATGCCATTTACCGTTCTATTTTGATGGCTGGAAAAGGATTTAAGGATGCAGATTCGCAACCGCCTCTTTATTTTCGGACAACGGAAGAAATGTTAAATGAATTTTCCTATCTTGGAAGTGATAAAGCAAAAGAAGTAGTCATTACAAATCCCAACAAAATCAATGAGATGATTGAAAATATTTCACCGATTCATCCGGATAAATGTCCTCCGGTGATTCCGGATTCCGATAAAACTCTGCGTGAAATCTGCTACAGCCGGGCGCACGAAATCTATGGAGAGGATCTGCCCGAACGAGTTACAAATCGCCTGGAAAAAGAACTGAATTCAATCATAGGAAATGGCTATGCAGTTATGTACATCATTGCTCAGAAACTGGTTTGGGATTCCAATGATCACGGCTATTTGGTAGGATCCAGAGGTTCTGTCGGTTCTTCCTTTGCAGCGACAATGTCAGGGATTACGGAAGTAAATCCTTTGCCGGCTCACTATATCTGTCCAGAATGCCATTATGTGGACTTTGATTCTGAACAGGTTCAAAAATATGCTAAAATGGGAATGTCCGGATTTGATATGCCCGATGCTTATTGCCCCAAGTGCGGGGCAAAATTTACAAAAGAAGGACAGGATATTCCTTTTGAGACATTTCTTGGATTTAAGGGCAATAAAGAACCTGATATTGACCTGAACTTTTCCGGTGAATATCAGGGGAAGGCCCATGCCTATGTAGAAGTAATTTTTGGAAAAGGAAAGGCTTTCCGTGCCGGAACCATCGGTACTCTGGCAGAAAAAACAGCCTATGGATATGTATTAAAATATCTGGAGGAACGGGGAATCAGTAAACGTCGATGTGAGATTGAACGTCTTGCCATCGGTTGCACCGGTGTGAAAAGAACCACTGGTCAGCATCCGGGAGGAATCATTGTTGTCCCTCACGATAAAGAAATTTATGATTTTACAGCAGTGCAGCACCCCGCGAATGATATGAACACCCCGATTATTACAACCCACTTTGAGTATCACTCTATTGATCAGAATTTGTTGAAACTGGATATTCTAGGTCACGATGATCCTTCCATGATCCGCAGAATGGAAGATATTACGGGAATCAGCGCCCAAACCATTCCGATGGATGATCAGGGAGTTATGGGCCTGTTTCATGGTACGGAAACACTTGGAATTACACCGGAAGATATTGACGGGACTCCTTTAGGTTCTTTGGGGGTTCCGGAATTTGGTACAGATTTTGTCATTCAGATGCTTCAGGATACGCACCCTCAAAGCTTTTCTGATTTAGTACGTATTTCAGGATTGTCTCATGGAACTGACGTATGGCTTGGAAATGCCCAGACCTTAATTGAAAACGGAGACGCCGTGATTTCCACAGCGATTTGCTGTCGTGATGACATTATGGTTTACCTGATTAATCAGGGACTGGAACAAGAAGCATCGTTTAAAATTATGGAGGGCGTACGAAAAGGAAAGGGGCTTACCCCGGAACAAGAACAAATGATGAAAGATCACAATGTTCCGGATTGGTATATCTGGTCCTGTAAGCAGATTAAATATATGTTCCCAAAAGCTCATGCCGCAGCCTATGTTATGATGGCATGGAGAATTGCATGGTATAAAGTCTATCACCCTCTGGCATATTATGCGGCATATTTCAGTATTCGAGCCAAGGCATTTTCCTATGAAGATATGTGTCTTGGGAAAGAGCGTTTAAATGAACGAATGCAGCAGATTAAGCTCACACCGAAACATGAAATGAAAAATGCCGATCTTGATCTGCTTCGTGAAATGAAAATTGCCGATGAAATGTACGCCAGAGGCTATGAATTCCATACGCTGGATATTTATCAGGCAAAGGCAAAAGATTTTCAGGTTATGGGTGGAAAAATTATGCCTGCTCTTACAAGTATTGACGGAATGGGAGAAAAAGCTGCGCTTCAGGTGGAGGAGGCTTCCAAGGGAGAGCCATACACCTCTCTTGAAAATTTCCGCAACCGCACCAAGGCGCCGCAGGCAGCCATTGATAAAATGAAAGAGTTGGGAATTCTCGGGGACCTGGAGGAAACAGACCAGCTTTCCTTCAATTTTATCTGAAAAATCCCTTGTCAAGGAATATTTTTCATGTTAGAATATAAATAGCTTAAGAAAAAAGACATAAGAGTGGGCGAAAGTCCACTCTTATTGTTTGTGCTTCGATAGGAAATCTCAGTGGATTTTCTATCGAAGCACAGATGGAGATAGAGACCGCAGAAGAAAGGATGGATGATTTGGCAAAACGAATTGAAATTGAAGAGAGAACAGAAGCTCTGGTGTTACCGATCATGGAAACCAATGATTTTGAGTTGGTTGACGTGGAGTACGTAAAAGAAGGAGCAAACTGGTATTTAAGAGTCTATGCAGATAAAGAAGGTGGAATTAACATTGATGACTGCGTAACCATCAGCCGCAGTCTGGAAGAAAAATTAGATCAAGAAGACTTTATAGAAGACGCTTATATTCTGGAGGTCAGCTCTCCGGGACTTGGAAGACCTCTGAAAAAGGAAAAGGATTATCTTAGAAGTATTGGAAAATCCATTGATGTAAAACTTTATCAGGCAATCGAAAAGCAAAAAGAATTTACTGGTATTTTAAAAGAATCGACACAAGATCATCTTGTAATTACCGTGGATGAAAAAGATATAACATTTGAAAAAAAGAGCATTGCAAGTGCTCGTTTGTCGTTAGATTTTTAAGGAGGAAAGAAAAAAATGAGTGAATTAATTGCAGCATTAAATCAGCTGGAAAAAGAAAAAGGCATCGATAAGGACGTGATTATGGAAGCCATTGAAAATTCACTGCTTGCTGCATGCAAAAGAGATTTCGGAAGTGCAGACAATGTTGTTGTAAATATGGATCGGGAAACTGGTGATATTTATGTGTATGCCATCAAAGAAGTCGTAGAGGAAGTGATGGACCCGGCATTGGAAATCAGTCTTGGAAAGGCAAAAGCAATAGATCAGCGTTTAGAACTTGGCGATACAGTACGCATTGAAATTACTCCAAAAGATTTTGGAAGAATTGCAGCCATGCACGCCAGAAGTGTTATCGTTCAAAAAATCAAAGAAGAAGAACGAAGAGTCGTATACGATCATTTCTATTGCAAGGAAAAGGATATTGTAACCGGTGTCGTACAGCGTTATGTAGGAGAGAATGTCAGCGTCAGCCTGGACGATAAAACCGATGCTCTTTTAATGAAATCAGAGCAAATCCGAGGTGAAGTTTTCAAACCAACTGAACGAATTAAACTTTATATTGTAGAAGTGAAAGAAACCAACCGCGGTCCGAGGATTCTTGTTTCCAGAACACATCCTGATCTGGTCAAACGTCTGTTTGAGAAAGAGGTTGCAGAAATTCAAGATGGCACAGTAGAAATTAAAAATATTGTTCGCGAAGCCGGTTCCAGAACAAAAATGGCGGTTTGGTCCAATGATAAAAACGTGGACCCTGTGGGAGCCTGTGTCGGTCTCAATGGAGCCAGAGTCAATGCCATTGTCAACGACCTGAAAGGTGAAAAAATTGATATTATTAACTGGAACGAAGATCCTTGTATTTTTATCGAAAATGCATTGAGTCCTTCCAAGGTAGTATCAGTTACTGCAGATGTAGAAGAAAAGAGCGCCGAGGTCATTGTTCCGGATTACCAGTTATCACTTGCCATTGGAAAAGAAGGGCAGAATGCCAGACTGGCAGCACGGCTTACCGGTTACAAAATCGACATTAAGAGTGAATCTCAGGCGCAGGAAGAAGCACAAAGAGAAGAAGCGCAGCCGGAAGAATTTGAAATAAAAGATTTTGAAGAGATGGAAATCGAGGACACATTGGATGAAATGAATCAGACAGAAGATTTCGAGAGCGTTGCGCCGGATGCGCCATCGGAAGAATAAACAGGATGTGAAATGATGAATCGAAAAATTCCCACAAGAAAATGTATTGGATGCGGTGAACAAAAGCATAAGCGCGACTTGGTAAGAATCGTTCGTTCCAAAGACGGCGTTATTTCCATGGATGCAACCGGAAAGAAAAATGGCCGGGGCGCTTATATCTGTCCGAAATCCGAATGTCTGAAAAAAGTCCGAAAAACCAGAGGATTGGACCGTGCTTTCAAAACGGCCGTTTCGGAAGAAATTTATGAATTGCTGGAAAAGGAGATGGATGGGATTGAATAAAAAAATACTGTCACTCCTCGGTCTTGCTATGAGATCCGGAAATTTAGTCAGCGGAGAATTTGCCGTACAGGAAGCGATTCGCGCAAACAGCGCCTGCCTGGTTATCGTTGCCGAGGATGCTTCCAGTAATACGAAAAAGATGTTTCAAAACCAATGTAATCATTATCAAGTGCCTCTTTATCATTTCTGTCGAAAAGAAGAGCTTGGACACGCGATAGGAAAGGAGTTTCGAGCTTCCATTGCAGTCACAGATCAGGGATTTTGTAATGCTCTTTTAAGACAACTTGATAAGGAATAATTAAAGGAGGTATAATTATGGCAAAATTCAGAGTATATGAAGTTGCAAAAAAGTTGAATAAAAGTAATAAAGAAATTTTAGAAATATTAAAATCCAAAAATATTGATGTAAAAAATCACATGAGCACTATTGAAGATGCGCAGATGAAAATTGTGGAAGATGCATTTTCCGCAAAAAAAGAAACAAAGCATCCAAAAAAACAAAGTCAGATAAAGTCAGATCACAACAAGAGGAAAGATGGCAGAAAGCCGAATACAGTACAAAATATGGAAAATAGTAAGAAAAATAACAAGAAACTTTCGCAGGGTTCAAAACAGGAAAACCAGAAAAAGGATCAGAGAAATTCGCAGAAAAATTCTAGAAATCAAAAGAATCATACTGCTGACGGGGAGAAGAAAATTTTAAGAAAAGAAAATCCTCAGAATTCTCAGAAATTCGGAAAAAACAAAAAAAATAAGAAGTTTCATACAAAAAACCAACAAGATACAAACCGCAAAAAGAAAACCAGCGGACCGGGAGCATTTATTAAGCCGGAACCGGTCAAAAAACCGGAAGTTGACCCAAATGCACCGGTGAAAATTCCGCCGGTATTATCTTTAAAAGATTTGGCAGATGCCCTCTCCATTCCTGCAAATGATATTATTAAAAAATTATTGATCAGCGGCGGCGGAATGATGAATTTAAATTCCGAATTGGATTTTGAACGCGCCGAAGAAATTGCCATGGAATTTGACCGTCTAGTCGAAATAGAAGAACAAATTGATGTTATCGAAGAAATTTTAAAAGAAGACGAGGAAAATGAAAAAGATATGGTAGTGAGACCTCCGGTTGTCTGTGTTATGGGTCACGTTGACCATGGAAAAACCTCTCTTCTTGATAAAATTCGGTCTACGCATGTTACAACCGGAGAAGCCGGAGGAATTACACAGCATATCGGCGCTTATATGGTTGAAACATCCAATGGAAAAATTACATTTTTAGATACGCCGGGACATGAGGCGTTTACCTCTATGCGTATGAGAGGCGCTCAGTCTACAGATATTGCAATTTTGGTAGTTGCCGCAGATGATGGCGTTATGCCGCAGACAATCGAGGCAATTAATCACGCCAAGGCTGCAGGAATTGAAATCATTGTTGCAATCAACAAAATTGATAAAGAAAGTGCAAATATTGAGCGCGTAAAACAGGAATTGATTGAATATGAATTAGTTCCGGAGGATTGGGGCGGCAGTACTATTTTCTGTCCGGTTTCTGCCCATTCCGGAGAAGGAATTGAGGAACTTTTGGATATGGTATCATTGACTGCAGAAGTATTGGAATTAAAAGCAAATCCAAATCGCAAGGCAAGAGGAATTGTCTTAGAAGCGCAGCTTGATAAAGGAAGAGGTCCGGTTGCAACGGTTCTGGTTCAAAAAGGTACGCTTCATGTAGGAGATGCTGTTGCAGTTGGCAGCGCCCACGGGAAGGTTCGTGCAATGATCAATGACAAGGGAAAAAGAATCAAATCTGCAGGACCATCTACACCGGTCGAAATTCTTGGATTAAGTGAAGTTCCTTTTGCCGGTGAAGTTGTTATGGTAATGGATGGTGAAAAAGAAGCCAGATCTGTGGCAGAAAAATTCATCGCCTATGGACGGGAAAAAATGTTATCTGAGACAAAATCTCAGTTATCTCTGGACGATCTGTTTAACCAAATTCAAGCAGGAAGTGTTAAAGAGTTAAATATTATTGTCAAAGCGGACGTACAGGGTTCTGTTGAGGCAGTAAAACAAAGCCTGACCAAGCTTTCCAATGATGAAGTCGCCGTAAAAGTGATTCATGGAGGCGTTGGTGCAATTACGGAATCTGACGTGAATCTTGCCTCAGCTTCCAATGCAATTATTATTGGATTTAATGTCCGCCCAGAACCTGCGGCAAAAGAAGCAGCTTCTGCGGAAAAAGTAGATCTTCGTCTCTATCGTGTAATTTATAATGCGATTGAAGATATTGAATCTGCGATGAAGGGAATGTTAGATCCTGAGTTTGAGGAAAAAGTCACAGGGCATGCGGAAGTCCGCCAGATCTTTAAAGCATCTGGTATCGGAACCATCGCAGGATCTTATGTTACAGACGGAACCATTCGGCGCGACAGCTCCGCCAGAATTATTCGTGACGGAATTGTCGTACATGAAGGAAAACTCGGCTCTGTTCAGAGAGGAAAAGATGCGGTTAAGGAAGTCCGCAGCGGCTTTGAATGCGGTCTTGTTATGGAAAACTTTAATGACATCAAAGAAGGAGACCAGATTGAATCCTTCGTTATGGAGGAAGTTCCAAGATAACTTCCGGAAAGGAAGCAGCTATGAGAAAAAACAGTATCAAAAATACAAGAATTAACGGTGAAGTTCAAAGAGAATTAAGCCGGATTATCAGTCGTGAGATCAAAGATCCAAGAATCGCGCCGATGACATCGGTTGTCAATGCTGTTGTAACTTCTGATTTGAAACAGTGCAAGGCATATATCAGCGTTCTCGGAACCAAAGAAGAAAAAGAAGAGACTATGAAAGGTCTGCAGAGCGCCGTCGGGTATATCCGCCGGGAACTGGCACATTCCATAAATCTTAGAAACACACCGGAAATCACTTTCGTTTTAGATGATTCCATTGAATATGGAGTCGAAATGTCTCACAAAATCGACCAGTTGAATCATGGGAGTGAAAATGAAACGTTTTAATCAAAGAATCGTGGAGGCAGCAACAATTGCCATTACAGGCCATATCCATCCGGATGGGGACTGTATTGGCAGCTGTCTGGCTCTGAAACAATATATTTTAGATAATTATCCCGGAAAATCAGTCGACGTGTATCTGGAGCCCATTCACCCGGAATTTACTTTTTTAAGCCATGCAGAGGAAATTTTATCCCAGCCTAAAGATATCGTTTACGATCTGTTTTTTGTACTGGACTGCGGATCAGAGGATCGCTTCGCACCATTTGCGTCAATGGTAAATCAGTCATCCAAAGTGATTTGTTTTGATCATCATATCAGTAATTCCGGATATGGAGATGAATTCCTGATTGATTCAGACGCAAGCGCTACCAGCCAAATATTATGCGATCTTTTTGAAGAAGAGAAAATTTCAGAAAATTGTGCCCAGTGTCTTTTTACAGGAATCGTACATGACACTGGTGTATTTAAACATTCCAACACCACCAGGGCTACGATGTCCTATGCCGGGATGTTAATCGAACGCGGAGCATCCAATACGAAAATTATTGATGAAACCTTCTATCAGAAAACATTTTCTCAGAATCGTTTGTTGGGAAATGCTCTGCAAAACAGCCGATTGGAGGCTGACGGAAAGATTATCGTTTCTGTTTTAACACAGGCGGATTTTCGGGCATGTCAGGCACATCATTCAGATACCGACGGCATCATTGATCAGCTACGTATCACAAAAGGGATCGAAACGGCCGTTCTTCTCTATCCTCTGTCAGAAGTGGAATGGAAAGTCAGTATGCGCTCCAACGAGATTGTCAATGTCGCAGACATTGCCCAGTCTTTCGGCGGCGGCGGACACAAAAGAGCGGCAGGTTTTAGTATTAGCGGCACAGAAGATGAAATTTTAGCAGAGCTCATAGAAAACATAAAAGAGCAGTTGTAGAGGTTTTTATGTACAGTGGATTGTTGAATGTTTATAAAGAAAAAAACTATACATCTCACGATGTTGTTGCAAAACTCCGCGGAATTTTAAAGCAGAAGAAGATTGGGCATACCGGAACTTTGGATCCAAATGCAGTGGGAGTTCTTCCCATTTGTCTTGGAAAGGCAACCAAGTTGTGCGACATGCTGACAGGTACCCAGAAACAATATGAGGTTACATTTCAGCTGGGAAAAGAAACGGATACGGAAGATATCTGGGGAACTGTAGTTCAAACATATCCCTCTTTAGAAAATGACGCACCAATTCGGGAGACGATCTTATCTTTTGTCGGAGATTACGCTCAAATTCCGCCGATGTACTCTGCCAAGAAGGTGCAGGGGAAAAAACTCTATGAACTTGCGCGGGAAGGAAAAACCATTGAAAGAACCCCTCAAAATGTCAAAATATATGATATTTCAGACATTTCGATTTCCTATCCTCAAATAAAAATGACGGTAACATGCAGCAAAGGAACTTATATCCGCAGTCTTTGCAGAGACATCGGTCATAAACTTCAAAATGGAGCCTGTATGACCAGTCTGATCCGAACAAAATCCAGTGGTTTTTCTGTTGAGGATTCCTATACTCTGGGGCAAATTGAAGCAGCGGTAAAAAATCAAACCATTGAATCTTTGATTCTTCCGGTTGAAAACATTTTTTTCGATCTCCCAAAGGGTACGGTAAAGAAACAATATTACAAAATTTTATTCAATGGAAATCCATTGAAGCTTTCTGCTTTCTGGGAACAGCCTCTGAACACAGACAAAAAATTGCGGGTATATGACGAAGAAGAGAACTTTATCGGCGTTTATTACTGGAAAAACCATCTGTTTTTCCCTGATAAAATTTTTTATGACAAGAACCAATGAGAGGAAGCCATGGAATACATTCATAATACAGAACAATTTCAATTTCAAAATACAGTGGTTGCCCTTGGAAAATTCGACGGAATGCACAAAGGACATCAGTTAATTTTTGATCAGTTGATTCAATATAAAAAATTAGGATATCGGGCAACGGTCTTTTCGTTTGACCGTCCGCCGCTTACGATGTTAAAACATCAGAATTTTAATGTCATTTATACCACAAAGGAAAAAACAAAACTCCTTTCAAAACGGGGGATTGATATTTATATTGAACATCCATTTACAGATGCGTTTTCCCACCTGTCTCCAGAGGATTTCGTAATCAAAGTATTACTTGAAAAGACCGGAATGAAGATCTTAGTTGTGGGGGATGACTGCGGCTTCGGATATAAACGCCGGGGAAATGTAGAGCTTTTACAGAAAATGTCCAAAGAGTATAATTTTCAGTTAATTGTAATTTCAAAACTTGAGCTTGAAGGAGAAATTGTATCCAGCACAAGGCTTCGGAATTTAATTGCGCAGGGAGAGATTTTAAAAGCAAATCGGCTGATGGAGACACCTTTTATGATTTGTGGTCCTGTGGTACATGGAAATCAAATTGGAGCTGAAGTCTTAGGCATGCCTACAGCCAATCAAATTCCGGAAGAAGAAAAACTGCTTCCTCCTAATGGGGTGTATATTTCACGGATTTATTATAAAGAGCAAATATATTATGGAATCAGTAATATTGGCGTAAAACCAACCATCGAAGGGAAAAAACATATGGGAGTGGAAACCTATATCTTTGACTTTCATAAAAATATTTATCATAAGGAGCTTACAGTGGAGCTACTTTACTATAAACGCCCGGAAATGAAATTTGATTCTTTGGATTCCTTAGCTCGACAAATGCATGAAGATGCTGATTTTGCAAGAACTTATGTAAAAAAACATTTTTCATGATTCTTTTATTTCCTTGTACAAAAACAAAAAATATTGTATACTAATATTAACAAGGAATATCTTGATTTTACCCTTTTGGGGAAGGGAGCGATTCATATGAGTACAAATACAATTATAACAATTGAGAGGCAATATGGAAGTGGAGGACATGTCATCGGAGAGAAACTTTCCAAAGCTCTTGGGATCCCTTTTTATGACAGTGAGTTGATCAAAGTTGCCGCAAAGGAAAGTGGTATCTGTGAAGAGATTTTTGAAAGCTTTGATGAAAAACCAACGACCAGCTTTCTTTACTCGTTGGTTATGGACCCATATTCACTGGGATATAATTCAAATTCTTTTGATCTCCCATTAAATCATAAGGTATTTTTAGCTGCCTTTGATACGATCAAAGAATTGGCATCCAAAGGTCCCTGTATTTTCATTGGAAGATGTGCGGATTATGCATTGGAAGATTTTGACAACTGTTTAAGTGTATATATTCATGCGCCATTTGAAGACAGAATCAAACGAATTGAGAATGAATACGGAATTTTGCAGGAAAAAAGCAAAGAAATGCTTATGAAAAAAGATAAACAGCGCTCCAGCTATTACAATTATTACAGTTCTAATAAATGGGGAGACGCTAAATCTTATGATCTGTGCATCAACAGCAGCTATCTTGGCATTGAAGGCAGCGTTGAATTGATTCAGAAGGTTGTAGCCATGAGAGATACCGGAAAATAAGCAAGGCTGAGAGTTAGGGCAGAAAATAGGCAGATAAATATCTGCCTATTTTTTTTCGCGCAAAATGACTTTTCCTGCTGCCTGACGGCGTCTGGCATCTGACATCGCCGCATAATGTTTTCTTGTGGTGTTGACATCAGAATGTCCCAGTACCTCCGCAACTAAATAAATATCATCTGTTTCCTGGTACAGTGCGGTTCCATAAGTACTGCGTAGTTTATGAGGTGTAATTCGTTTCAGAGGAGTTACAGCCCTGGCATATTTTTTTACCAAGTTTTGTACCGCCTGCACACCGATCCTTTTTCGTTGCATGGAAAAAAACAAGGCATCCTCATGTCCCTCCAAAGCAATGATATGACTTCTGCTTCCTTCAATATACTGAAGCAATGCATCGGCAACCTCATCTCCAAAATAAACGGTCATTTCTTTCCTGCCTTTTCGGATCAAGTGCAGTCCCTGATTTTTAAAATCAATATCAGTCAAATTTAATCCGACTAGCTCTGAAACACGAATCCCCGTTCCCAGAAGCAATGTGATAATGGCAAAATCTCGTTCTTTGGTTTTTTCGTAATAAGAACGCTGCCGACCGGTTAATTGATCCCCCGCATGTTCTACATAGTCCAAAAGCAGAGCCACCTCATCTGCCTCCAGACGAATAATTTCTTTCTCGCGGATTTTGGGCATATCGACAAACAAGGTTGGATTTTTCTGAATCATTTGACGTTTATAAAAATAAGCATAGAAGGAACGAAGCGCAGACATTTTTCGGAAAACTCCCTGTTCTGTATTTTGCATATGTTTCTCATCTGACTGGTAAATTTTTAAGTATTCCATATATTCTTCCAGGTCCACAGATTCAATACAATCTAAATCTGTAACCTTGAAATCCTGAATGGAATAATTTCGGTAAGCGGGATTTTCATCCATCAAGAAATGAAAAAAAACTTTCAGGTCATAAGCATAGGCAATTCTGGTTCGCACCTGAGTCGTGGAATCAATGGCACGGAAGAAATCCTTTGCAAACGGAGGAAGTGTCTTTAAGACCTCTCGAAGTTTTAAGGTCTGTTTTGCAGTTAAAGCATCATAATATGATAATGAATTCATAAATAGTTCACCTGATTTCTTTCTATTCTGCTTTCTATTGTATCAAATACAGCTGGATGAACGCAATATTTTTTGTTGCTCCTTGTTACTTGAATATCCTATGAAAATATGAGAGAATGAAAATAACATAAATATCCGGAAAAGGAGGCTTCTTATGGAACTTGCCTATCTTTCGATTCAAAATTTCAAATCCATACACTTTTTGGAGCTTTCTTCCATTGAAAATGCTTTAATTTTAGTCGGAAAGAACAACGCCGGGAAATCTTCCATTCTGCATGCTCTTCGGGCAGTCGAAGGATCTTATGAGATTACTCATAATGACTTTAATGAGACCATGCAAAATATCGAAATTGAAGTAAAATTATCCATTACCGAAGAGGACTTGCAGATTCTTCACAAAAATGGCTTTGTCAGTCAATATAAAAAATATGACCTTTGGAAGAAAGATTTCTGCACGAAACTGCCGTCCTATCGAGACGGTGTCCTTTCCTTTTGTTTTATCGCGAATAAAGAAGGCAAACAACGATTTCATGATGGGACGAGAAAACACAATCCATACATTCGGGAAATTTTTCCAACCATATATTTTATCGGTACTGAAAGGAATTTAAAACAAATTCAGGACGATCTTTTTTTATTACAGGAAAATAATCTTCTGAAAATCATGCGAACCAACTGTTGTATGTTTGATCAAGCAAAACCATGCAGGCACTGTTTTCACTGTATCGGCTTGATTAATCAAAAGACCCCTCAGGAGCTCAATGCTTTTGAAGCTGCAAAATTATTTGAGTATAAACTCTACCGAATGAACATTGATTATTTTGAAAAAAGAATCAACGAAAGTTTTCATAAAAACGGTGGGTATGAAGATATTCTTTTCTCCATGAACTGCGATGTCAATGAAATGCTCCAAGTCAATGCAGACGCTTATAATCAGGAAAAAGACAGCTCCATTCCGGTGGAACGTCTCGGAAGAGGCATGAAGAGCATTTATATGCTTTCATTGCTGGAAGCTTATGTAACCGATGAAAACCGTCTTCCGTCCATTCTTATGATGGAAGAACCGGAAATGTTCCTTCATCCACAGCTTCAAAAAACCTCCAGTGATATTCTCTATCGTCTGTCTCAAAAAAACCAGATTATTTTTACCACCCACTCGCCTCATTTGCTGTCGAATTTTAACAGCCGCCAAATACGTCAAATTGTACTGGATGAAAATTTCTGTTCCACTGCCAAACAAAAAACAGATCTTAGCGCAATTCTTTGCGATCTTGGCTATAGCGCTGCAGATCTTTTAAATGTAAATTTTGTTTTTATTGTGGAAGGGAAGCAAGATAAATATCGACTTCCAATGCTTTTAAATCATTATTATTCGGAGATGTACGATGAGCAAGGAAATTTAAACCGAATCGCAATTATTACTACAAATAGCTGTACGAATATTAAAACTTATGCTAATCTGAAATATATGAATCAGATCTATATGAAGGATCAGTTTTTAATGATTCGGGACAGTGACGGAAAAGACCCGGAAGAGCTTGGAAAACAACTTTGCCGCTATTACGATGAGAGAAATTTAACAGATCCGGATCAGCTTCCGAAGGTTACAAGAAAAAATGTGCTGATTTTAAAGTATTATTCTTTTGAAAATTATTTTTTAAACCCATCGGTGATGACAAAAATTGGGATCTTGTCTTCGGAAGATTCATTTTTTGAAATCTTATTTGAAAAATGGAAGGAGTACCTTCACCGTCTAAGAAGCGGTCAGCACCTTCAGAAAATTCTGGGGAGAGATTTTCAATCACCGGAAGATATGAAGCAGCATATCGAAGAAATAAAAATTTATCTGAGAGGTCATAATTTATTCGATATTTTTTACGGACCTTACAAACAGCAAGAAAAGGAAATATTAAAGAGATATATTCAAACGGCGCCAAGAGAAGACTTTCAGGATATTCTCAATGCGGCGGATTCATTTCTTTATTTTCATAGCAGAAAAAAGAAACCTACAAATCAACGTGCATTGCACAAAAGGAGGCAATTATGAAAAATCAAGCAGCGATGTTCCAATTAAGTTATGGTCTTTTTGTTCTTTCCGCTAAGGACGGAACGAAGGATAACGGATGTATTGTCAATACAGTCCAACAGGTTACAACTTCTCCGAACCGGATTCTTGTGGCAGTTAACAAAGGAAATTATACCCATGATATGATTTTAAAAACCGGTGAGTTCAATGCATCTGTTTTGTCTGAGGACGCCGGTTTTGATATCTTTCAGCATTTTGGATTCCAAAGCGGCCGGGATGTAAATAAGATGGGAGGTCTGAAAACCTATGATCGTGCAGACAACGGTATTATTTATCTGACCAAAGGCGCAAACGCCTATATCAGCGCTAAGGTTTCACAAACCACAGATCTTGGAAGTCACACGCTGTTTCTTGCGGATGTTACAGACGGAGATCTATTAAATGATGTTCCTTCGGTCACTTATGCATATTATCATAAACATATAAAACCGCAGCCACAGGAAACCAAAAAGACTGGATGGAGATGTAAAATTTGCGGCTATATCTATGAGGGGGAAGAACTTCCGGCAGATTTTATTTGTCCAATCTGCAAGCATGGTGCAGAAGACTTTGAGAAGCTATAGAAGGATAACCGGAGATGAACATTGTTTTAGCCGCAATCAATGCAAAATATATTCACTCAAATCTGGCAGTGTATTGTCTGAAGGCTTACGCGCAGCCTTATCAATCGGAAATTTCCATTGCGGAGTATACGATCAACCAACAGGAAGATGAAATTTTGATGGATCTATACAAGAGGCAGCCGGAGCTTTTATGTTTTTCCTGTTATATATGGAATATTTCATCTGTAAAGCGAATCCTTCGGGAAGCTGCAAAGCTATTTCCGTCAACGCCGATCTGGCTTGGCGGACCGGAGGTTTCTTATGATGCAAAGACAATTTTGCAAGAGCTTCCTCAAGTCACCGGAATTATGAAGGGAGAGGGAGAAGAAACCTTTCGGGAGGTTCTGGATTATTACCATGGCAACATACCATCCCTTAGGAAAATCAAGGGAATTAGTTACCGGGAAAATAACAGAATTCTGGAACTTCCATGGCGGAAAGTCATGGATTTAAGCAAAGTGCCGTTTGTTTATGAACCGATTGAAAAATTTCAGCATAAAATTATTTATTATGAATCCAGCCGGGGCTGTCCTTTTTCCTGCAGCTATTGTCTTTCCTCTATTGACAAATGTTTAAGATTCCGCAAGCTTTCTCTTGTAAAGCAAGAACTGCAATTTTTTCTGGATCACAAGGTCCCCCAGGTAAAATTTGTCGACCGGACATTTAACTGTAATCATCGTCATGCAATGGAAATCTGGAATTACATCACAGAACATGATAATCAAGTGACCAACTTCCATTTTGAAGTTGCGGCAGATTTGTTAAACGAAGAAGAACTTGTGCAAATTGCCAAGATGCGTCCCGGATTGATTCAACTGGAAATTGGAGTTCAGTCCACCAATCCATACACCATCGAAGAAATTCGCAGAAAAATGGATTTTTCAAAAGTGGCTGAAATTGTCAAAAGAATTCATAAAAATGGAAATGTTCATCAGCACTTAGACTTAATTGCCGGACTTCCTTATGAAGATCTTGAAAGCTTTGAACGTTCTTTTCAGGATGTTTACGAAGCCGAACCGGATCAGCTGCAGCTTGGATTTTTAAAAGTTCTAAAAGGCTCCTATATAGAAGAGCAAAAAGAAGCTTACGGATTGCTTTGCAAAGACACCCCTCCCTACGAAGTCCTTTCTACAAAATGGTTGTCCTACGACGATGTGCTAATCTTAAAAAAAGTAGAAGAAATGGTAGAGGTTTATTACAACAGCGGACAATTTACCCATACGATCCGTCAGATGGAACACGAGTTTCCATCGGCATTTTCCATGTATCGCACGCTGGGAGAATTTTATGAACAACAGGGATATGACAAAGTGAAGCATACAAGAATTGCCCGGTACGAAATCCTTTATGAATTTCTTTGTCAGTATCGCGGCAGAAAAGAAACTTTAGCTCTCTATCGTGAGCTTTTGACTTATGACCTTTATTTAAGAGAAAATGTTAAAAACCGTCCGGCATTTGCAGGAGAATATTCTCTGAAAAAAGAAGATCTGAGGGGGCTTTATGAAAGTTTTCTTCCCAAGCATGCAACCCTGAAACATTATGCACAAAAGCATATGAAAAAAATGATCCATATGGAACGATTTTCATTCGATGTGGCAGGAGATTTCAGACAGAAGGAAACCATTCTTTTGTTTGACTATCAAAAACGAAATCCAATGAACCATCAGGCATCTGTTTTTAAAGTATTGTAGTTTTTGCATCTTCCTATTGATTTTACAAAACAGCTTTGCTATAATAACTTAGAAATAAGAAAAAACGTTGAAGAGAAGAGTACCTTATCTGCGGCTTTCAGAGAGAGATGCAGTTGCTGCGAGCATCTTAAGTATCGGGATATGGGAAGACCACCTCCAAGTGGCTGCAAACCAGCCCGGTTGACGCCGTTATTGTCATAATGAGCGATCTGTTTTATCAAAGACAGGTAAATTGGGTGGAACCGCGATAACTCGTCCCATGGATTTTGAATGAATCCATGGGATTTTTTATGTTAGCAATGAGCTAAAGTCCAGATTTCCTTATTTGGAGGATGAAGTAAAACGTTGTATATCAAGAAAGGATGAAAAAAATGAAGATTACATTAAAAGATGGATCTATAAAAGAGTATGAAAACAATATGTCTGTCATTGATATCGCAAAAGATATCAGTGAAGGACTTGCAAGAGTTGCCTGCGCAGGTGAGGTTAACGGAGAGGTTGTGGATTTAAGAACCATTTTAACAGAGGACTGCGAGTTGAATCTTTTAACCTTTGACTCCGATGAAGGAAAACATGCGTTCCGCCATACAGCGTCTCACATTTTGGCTCAGGCGGTCAAACGTTTATATCCGGAAGCAAAGCTTGCCATTGGACCATCCATTGACAATGGATTTTACTATGATATGGAAAAGGATACTCCTTTTACACAGGATGATTTGGAAAAAATCGAAGCGGAAATGAAAAAAATTGTAAAGGAAAATCTGGAAATTACATGTTTTACAAAACCGAGACAAGAAGCGATTGCTTTTATGAAAGAACGCAAAGAGCCTTATAAAGTAGAACTGATTGAAGATCTTCCAGAAGATTCTGTCATCAGTTTTTATCAGCAGGGTGAATTTGTGGATCTTTGTGCAGGACCACATCTTATGAGTACAAAACCCGTCAAAGCAATTAAGCTGACCAGCATTGCCGGCGCTTACTGGCGCGGTGATGAACACAATCAGATGCTGACCAGAATTTACGGAACTGCTTTTACAAAAAAAGCAGAGTTAAAAGAATATCTTACAATGATGGAAGAAGCAAAAAAACGTGACCATAGAAAACTGGGAAAAGAACTGGGTCTGTTTATGATGCGGGAAGAAGGACCTGGATTTCCATTCTTTCTTCCAAAAGGAATGGTTCTGAAAAATACGCTGCTTGACTACTGGCGTGAAATTCATACCAAAGCAGGCTATGTTGAGATTGCAACTCCGATTATGTTAAGCAGGCATTTATGGGAAACATCCGGTCATTGGGATCACTACAAAGAGAATATGTATACAACGGTCATTGACGAAGAAGATTTTGCAATTAAGCCAATGAACTGTCCGGGAGGAGTTTTGGTTTACCAGTCAGAGCCTCGTTCTTATCGTGATCTTCCGCTGCGCATGGGAGAACTTGGACTGGTTCATCGTCATGAAAAATCTGGTCAGTTACATGGATTGATGCGTGTTCGCTGCTTTACACAGGATGATGCACATATTTTTATGACGCCAGATCAAATTAAAGATGAGATCAAAGGCGTTGCGGGACTGATCGATCAGGTTTATAACCTATTTGGATTTAAATACCATGTAGAGCTTTCTACTCGCCCGGAGGACAGTATGGGAAGCGATGAAGACTGGGATCTTGCAACAGATTCTTTAAGAGGCGCTCTGGATGATCTCGGACTGGACTATGTCATCAACGAAGGAGACGGCGCATTCTATGGACCAAAAATTGATTTTCATCTGGAAGATTCCATTGGAAGAACCTGGCAGTGCGGAACCATTCAGCTTGACTTCCAGCTTCCTCTTCGTTTTGATCTCCACTATACCGGAGCAGATGGAGAAAAGCATCGCCCAATCATGATTCATCGTGTTGCATTTGGATCAATTGAACGATTCATCGGTATTTTAATTGAACACTTTGCAGGAGCATTCCCGACATGGCTGTCTCCGGTTCAGGTAGAAGTCATCCCGATTTCCGACAAACATCTGGAATATGGAAAGAAAGTGCTGGAAACTTTAAAAGCTGCTGGAATTCGTGCGGAAATTGATACGCGCGCAGAGAAAATGGGATATAAAATCCGTGAAGCACAGCTTCATAAGATTCCATATATGCTAATTGTCGGAGAGAAAGAAGAAGAGAAGAATGCCGTTTCTGTCAGAAGCCGCTTTCAAGGGGATGAAGGTCAGATGAAGCTGAAGGATTTCTTAAATTCTATTCAAAAGGAAATTGAGGAGAAGGAACGCCGACCGATCGAAAAAGAAGAAAACTAATAAAATCACTTTCCTTTATGTATTTTTGTTTTGTGACGATTGAAATATAACACAAAAAGATATATTTAGAGAGGCACTTAAGTGTATCTTCTCTAATTCTTCAAACCAAGGACCAGAAGATTAGATAATCTTCTGGTCTTTTCTTTATAAATTCTTTATAAATAAGGTATACACTTAAAACTTTTCTTATTAATTCTTGCATTCTTTGATGACTAAAAATTGATAAAAAATGACTCTAAATAAAAATTTTTTTCATTTAATATTTTTCTATTGAATTATACCCCGCCAAGGTATATAATATCGCATAGAAAGGAGATTTTTATGGAAAATCATACAAGACATTGCTGTTCGCATAAATCAAAAGAACGCCCTGATAAAGAGTATAAAGATTTAATAAACAGACTAAACCGAATAGAAGGTCAAGTCCGAGGAATAAAAAAGATGGTAGAAAACGATACTTATTGTACCGACATTTTAATTCAAGTTTCTGCTGTGAACGCAGCGTTAAATAGCTTTAATAAAGTTCTTCTTGCCAACCACATTCGCACCTGCGTATCTGATGATATTCGCGCGGGAAAAGAAGAAACTGTGGATGAACTTGTGAAAGTTCTGCAAAAATTAATGAAATAGAAAAAGGAGGAAGCCAATGGAACAGTATCAAATTACAGGTATGAGTTGCGCTGCCTGCAGCACTCGCGTAGAAAAAGCGGTTTCCAATGTGGAAGGAGTTACATCCTGTTCGGTCAGTCTATTAACCAATTCAATGGGAGTGGAAGGAAGCGCGGAGCCTGCTGCCATTATTTCTGCCGTAGAAAAAGCAGGGTATGGCGCTTCAAAAAAAGGAACAAAACAACAGACAACATCAAATGATGATCTATTAAAGGACCGGGAGACGCCAGTCTTAAAAAAACGCCTGACATTTTCTTTCTGCTTTTTAGTTCCCCTGATGTATGTCTCAATGGGACATATGATGTGGAATTGGCCTCTGCCGAAAATCATGGCTGAAAATCATGTGGCAATGGGATTATTTCAATTACTTTTTACAACAGCTGTAATGCTTATAAATCAGAAATTTTTTATCAGCGGCTTTCAAAGTCTGTGGCATCGTGCTCCGAATATGGATACTCTGGTAGCTCTTGGCGCCGGTGCTTCTTATGGCTACAGTGTCTACGCCTTGTTTGCGATGACTGATGCGCAGATGCGCGGAAATATGACTCAAGTTATGGCTTATATGCACGAATTCTATTTTGAATCTGCCGCAATGATTCTGACATTGATTACACTTGGAAAAATGCTGGAGGCAAGATCAAAAGGACGCACTACAGATGCTCTAAAAAGTCTTATGAAATTAGCTCCGAAAACTGCGGTGGTTTTGCGAAATAATATGGAGACAGAGGTTGAAATTGAACAGGTAAAAATCGGAGATCTTTTTTTCGTAAAACCGGGAGAAACCATTCCAGTTGATGGCGTTATTGTAAAAGGAAACAGTGCCGTCAATGAAGCGGCATTAACCGGAGAAAGCATTCCCGCCGACAAAAAAGAAGGCGATCTGGTTTCGGCAGCAACCTTAAATACTTCTGGATACTTACAATGTGAGGCAACAAGAGTCGGAGAAGATACGACACTTTCTCAAATTATTAAGATGGTCAGTGATGCTGCGGCAACCAAAGCTCCCATTGCTAAGGTTGCAGACAAAGTATCTGGAATCTTTGTACCAACCGTGATCGCCATCTCTCTGGCAACTGTTTTTATATGGCTGGCAGCAGGACAGACCGCCGGGTTCGCTCTTGCAAGAGGAATTTCCGTTCTTGTGATCAGCTGTCCCTGTGCTCTGGGGCTTGCAACTCCGGTGGCCATTATGGTTGGAAGCGGAATGGGTGCAAAACATGGTATTATGTTCAAGACTGCGGTTTCTCTGGAAGAAACCGGGAAAACACAGATTGTGGCGCTGGATAAGACAGGGACAATCACCAGCGGAAAACCTCAGGTTACGGATATTCTGCCTTCGTCCGGAGATCTTTCCAAAGAAGAATTTTTAGCGTTGGCATATGTTCTGGAACGAAAGAGTGAACATCCCCTTGCCCATGCCATTTTGCAGGAAGCCGAAGCGGCCGGCATACAAACTTCCAAAGAAATTCTTAACTTTCAGGCAGTTCCCGGAAACGGTCTATCCGGGTTTCTTGACGGCATGTCGATGTACGGCGGAAATTTAAACTATATTGAGCAATATGCTTCTGTGCCAGAAACAGCGAAAGAAACCGCAGCTGCCATGGCTGAGCAAGGAAAAACTCCTTTATTTTTCAGTCGGAAAGACGAATTTTTAGGAATCATCGCTGTCGCAGATATAATCAAAGAAGACAGCCCTCAGGCGGTAAAAGAACTTCAGGAAATGGGAATTCAAGTTGTAATGCTGACTGGAGATAATGAGCGGACTGCCAAAGCAATCGGAAGACAGGCGGGAGTAAATCAAGTCATTGCCGGAGTTTTGCCGGAAGGCAAAGAAAAAATCATTCGCAAATTAAAGGAAATCGGAAGAGTGGCAATGGTCGGCGATGGAATCAATGACGCGCCGGCGCTTACCAGAGCAGATATGGGAATCGCCATTGGCGCCGGAACCGATATTGCCATTGACGCGGCAGATGTTGTTTTAATGCAAAGCCGCCTGAGTGATGTTCCGGCTGCCATACGCCTGAGCCGGGCATCCTTGAAAAACATTCATGAGAACCTATTTTGGGCATTTATTTATAACATCATCGGAATTCCACTGGCAGCGGGTGTGTGGTATACTTTACTTGGATGGAAACTAAATCCTATGTTCGGCGCGGCAGCCATGAGTCTCTCAAGCTTTTGTGTTGTAACCAATGCTTTAAGACTAAATCTGTTTCAAATACACAATGCAAAGAAGGACAAAAAACAAAAACATGGCGTTACATTGAAAGATCTTGAACAAATTCAGGAAAACAATAAAAACAATTCAACAAAACAGGAGGACTTTCTTATGGAAAAAACAATGGAAATTGAAGGAATGATGTGTGCACACTGCGAAGCAGCGGTCAAAAAGGCTCTGGAGGCATTAACCGGCGTAGAAACAGCGTCTGTCAGCCATGAAAACGGAATTGCCACAGTGAAGATGTCTGCAGAAGTTTCCAATGAAGAGTTAAAAAAGGCGGTGGAAGAAAAAGATTATAACGTATTGAAAATTCAATGATTCCGTCATGCAAAAATCTCTTGCCTCTAACTATAAAATATGTTATCTTAATCACATCGACAGGAAGGATGTGATGAAATACATGGCAGACAACAGAAAAGACGAGACAGATACTGTCTCGACCATGAGATGGGCTCCATGTAGTATTATGAATCAATAGAGGGTACAGTCTGTATTTTATGCAGACTGTACCCTTTCATGCTTTTATACTATGTATCATACTTTTTATGGAGGAAATTCACATTATGATCGGAGCAATCATTTTACAAATTCTTTTAATCTTTTTAAACGCTGCATTTGCTAGCGCTGAGATTGCGGTAATCTCTTTAAATGAAACAAAATTGAAAAATATGGCAGAAGAGGGCAACAAAAAAGCAAGAAAATTAAACCTTCTTATACAGCAGCCCGCTAAATTTCTCGCAACCATACAGGTTGCCATCACACTGGCAGGATTGTTAGGAAGTGCCTTTGCCGCAGATAACTTTGCGGAACCGCTGGTACAGTTTTTCACAGACCACGGTGCCTCGATTCCAAAACATATTTTAAATACCATCTCTGTTTTTGCAATCACACTGATTTTGGCATATTTCAGTCTGGTTTTCGGCGAGCTCGTTCCAAAACGAATTGCTATGAAAAAAGCAGAAACATTAGCGCTTGGAATGTCCGGAGTTTTATATTCGGTTTCTAAAGTTTTTGCACCGATTGTGTGGCTGCTGACAATTTCCACAAATGGGATTTTACAACTGTTCGGAATTGATCCAACTCAGGAAGATGAGACCATATCGGAAGAAGAAATCCGAATGATGCTTGCAGAAGGAAAGAAACAAGGAACCATTCAAAAAGAAGAAAACGAAATGATTCAAAATATTTTTGAATTTGACGATCTTTCTTTAGAAGAAATCTGCACGCACAGAAAAGAAGTCGTATTCTTGCGCAATGAAGATGATGTGGAGGTCTGGGAAAATGATATTCATAACAGCCGACATACATATTATCCGATTTGCGGTGAAAATCAAGATGACATTCTGGGGATTTTAAATACAAAAGATTATTTTCGATTAGATCAAAAAGATAAACAAACGATTATGAGCGAAGCCGTTGAAAAAGCCTTTTATGTTCCGGAAAATATGAAGGCAAATATTTTGTTTCAAAATATGAAAAGAAATCAACACTTCTTTGCGGTCGTTCTGGATGAATACGGTGGGGTTACCGGAATTATCACACTACATGATTTGATGGAAGAACTGGTAGGTGAATTTGATGACGATGAAATTGAAATTGAACGGATGAGCGCCAGCCAGTGGCAAATTCAGGGAACAGCAGATCTGGAAGATGTCCAGGAAGAAGTCGGGGTGCCGATGCCAATTGAAGAATATGACACCTACAACGGATTTCTATGCGGACTGATCGGAAGGGTGCCGGATGACGGAGAATCCTTTGAATGTGAATATGAAAATATTAAAATTAAAATCTGCGAGGTATCCGGCCATCGAATTAAAGGAACCATAGTAGAAAAGATTTCCGTTCCAAAATCGTCTGATTAGGATTTACAATGATTGTTATAAAAAATAAGATTTTAAAACAAAAACAGACAAGATAAAATCAAAATTGTTATATTTTATTTATCAACGTGCTGTGAATCAAAAGGCAGATGAAGAGTATAGAAGAGTTAATTTCTTTTATACTCTTTAAATTGATTGTCAAAATCCTCCTTAATCACTGAAAAAAATTATCAATTATTGCCGAAATCTGATATAATACAGTTAGTTTATCTTAATTTGTTAGGAGGCAGAAATTTTGAAGCAAACAATAGCACTGAGCCATGGGAGGATTGGAGCCGACTATCGGGTCCTGTCCTTCCATCTTCCTTTGAAAATAGAAAAGCGATTGGAAGCGCTGGGAATGACACAGGGGACCACGATTACTGTTTTAAATAGTAAACATCACGGAATTTTAATAGTAAAAATTCGCGGAACCAGATTCGCATTGGGAAAAAATATTACAAAGAACATACAAGTGAGGTGTGAGCAGTGAAAGAAGATTTAACCATCGGATTTATTGGAAATCCAAATTGTGGAAAAACAACGTTATTTAATGCTTATACCGGAGCAAACTTAAAGGTTGCCAATTGGCCGGGAGTTACTGTAGAGCGAATGGAGGGCGCCATCAAAGACCACGACATTAACATTCGTCTCGTTGATCTTCCGGGAACCTACAGTTTGACTTCCTATACAATGGAAGAACAGGTATCGCGGCAGTTTATTTTAAGTGATGAAGTGGATGTAATTGTAGACGTAGCGGATGCATCCTCTTTGGAGCGAAATCTCTATTTGACGCTTCAATTGCTGGAACTTGGAAAACCAGTTGTTTTAGCATTGAATATGATGGATATTGTGGCAAAGCGCGGTATGGAAATTGATACCCACAGACTCCCGGAAATGCTTGGTATTCCAGTGATTCCGGTGTCTGCAAGAAACAGAACCGGTTTGGATATTCTCTTACACGCGGCGGTTCATCACCGCAACGCCGTGAAACCTGATATTTTGATTCACAATCACCATGATCATCCCTCTTTCGGGCATATACATAATCATCATAAAGACTTTGCTATGGTGTATTCTGATCAACTGGAAGATAAAATTGACGCGGTCATGCAGCATATGCAGGCGATGTATCCTGGATTGGAGAATTATCGGTGGCTGGCATTAAAACAGTTAGAGCAGGATCAGGAAATTATAAAAAAATATCCCCTAAATCTTCCGGAAGTTTTAGACCGTAATTATGAATCAGATATCATCAATGAAAAATATGACTTTATTCAGGAAATCATTGATGAAGTTCTTGTGAACAAAAGCCGGCAGGAAGCCTTGACGGAAAAAATTGATCATATTTTAACTCATCGGATTTTTGGGGTTCCTGTTTTTCTTGGAATTATGGCATTGGTATTTTGCCTCACATTTGTAATTGGAGACTGGATGAAAGGTTATTTTGAACTATGGCTGGATTGGTTTTCAAATGTCGTCTCTCATGGACTTTCTGCGGCCCACGTGGGAAATGTGCTGCAATCTCTCGTTGTTGACGGAATCATTGCAGGTGTCGGTGGAATCCTGACATTTCTGCCGAATATTTTTATTTTATTTCTAGCGCTGGCTTTTCTGGAAGACAGCGGTTATATGGCAAGAGTCGCCTATGTTATGGAAGGAATTATGAGTAAACTTGGACTTTCCGGACGCGCCTTTATTCCTATGATCCTGGGATTTGGATGTACGGTACCGGCAATTATGGCTTCCAGAGCATTGGAAAACCCAAGAGACCGCTATAAAGTGATGTTGATTACTCCATTTATGAGTTGCAGTGCGAGACTTCCCATTTACATCTTGTTTTCCGGTATGTTTTTTCAGCAGTATGCAATGCTGGCAGCCTATTCTATGTACGTTATCGGGTTAATTGTGGCGGTGCTGATTGCAGCAATTCTTCATTTCATAGACCGAAAAGCAGAACCAAATTATTTATTGATTGAGCTTCCGGAATATAAGGCGCCAAGCGCCAGAACGGTTGCAATTTATGTGTGGGAAAAAATCAAAGATTACCTGACAAAAGCAGGGACCACTATTTTTATTGCTTCTATTCTCATGTGGGTGATCCTAAACTTCGGAGTTCATGGCTATACAGCAAATATGGCTGACAGCTTCGGCGCAGTCATCGGGAAATTTCTGGTACCGTTTTTTGCACCTTTGGGGCTTGGATTATGGCAGATTACGGTTGCTTTGATTGCTGGCATTTCGGCAAAAGAAGTGGTAGTCTCAAGCTTTGCAGTTCTCTTTGGAATTTCCAATATCAACTCCGCATCCGGCATGCAGGCCTTAACTGAAATACTCGGAACAAAGGGCTTCGGTCCGCTTCATGCATTTTGTCTTATGGTTTTTTGCCTACTGTACATCCCATGCGCGGCAACACTTGCCACCATTCGCAGGGAATCAAACAGCACAAAATGGATGATTTTGACTGCCTGTTTTCAATTGGCAACTGCATGGATTATAACCTTTCTGATCTATCAGATCGGAAGTGCGATTTTATCATAAACACAAGGGGGAAGAATGAATGAAACTTCTTTTGATCGAAGATGACATCGAAATATGTGAGATGCTGCAGGAATTCTTAGAAAAAGAAGCATTTGAACTGGATTTTGTGTTGGACGGAGAAACAGGGCTTCAAAAATTTACTGAGAAGCCCTATGATCTGGTTCTTTTGGATTTGATGATGCCAAAACTAAATGGAATGGAGGTTATTTCAAGAATCCGAGAAACCAGTACCGTTCCTGTTATGATCCTCTCTGCAAAAGATGGAGATCTTGACAAAAGTCTCGGTTTGGGATTGGGAGCCGACGATTACCTTACAAAGCCCTTTTCCATGACAGAACTTCTGGCAAGAATCCGTGCCAATATCCGGCGGAATACTCAATATTCCTCTCCCCCCTCCCAGACAATCAAATGCCTGAAAGCAGGAACTCTTGTTATGAGTCTTGAAGAACATACCGTCTCTAAGGGCTCAGAATTTATTGATTTAACGCAGAAGGAATTTGAGATTTTAAAGTTATTTCTGCGCCATCCGAAAAAGGTATTTACAAAGGCAGAAATCTATTCTCTGGTTTGGAACGACACATACTTCGGAGATGAAAATGCAGTCAATGTTCACATCAGCCGTCTGCGCAATAAAATTAAAGACCCACACTATATCACAACGGTATGGGGAATCGGATATAAATTAGGAGAAAACTTATGATAGATCCAATGTTATATTTGATTCTCGGAATTCTTTTGCTTTTTTTACTCTGGCAAATACATCAAAAGAAGAAGTACCAGAGCAATTTGAAAAATCTCAGCAGACAGCTTTCCGAAATCACAAAAAATCGGACCAGCCAAAAAATCATGTTATTTACAGATGCACAAGAAATCAAGATTCTCATTGGTCAATTAAATAATATCTTAGAGGATCGGCAAAAAATCAAGGCTGAGTTTATAAAATCCCAGGATGCTTCCCAAAAAATGCTTTCTAATATTTCTCATGACATCAAAACTCCGCTCACTGTTATTTTAGGATATTTAGAACTTCTAACCGGAGAATCGTCTTCTCAAACACCCAATTTAATAAAAATTCAAAAGAAATCACAGCAGCTTTATCAGTTAGTCGATGAATTTTTTCAGCTCTCCAAATTGGAGTCCGGTGATGCAAATTTAAAGATTTCTGTACAAGACATCTGCGAGCTCTGCCGTCAAACGCTTCTTGATTTTTATGAAATTCTCACGAAACAATCCTTTGAGGTTGATCTTATCATCCCGGAAACGCCCATTTTTGTTTCCGCAGATCCCGATGCAGTCAAACGTATTCTAAGCAATCTAGTGACCAACGTACTGCGATATGGCGCTGACGGAAACTATCTGGGATTTTTCATCAGAGAAGAAGAAGCGTCTGTCTTTTTAGAAGTAATTGACCATGGAAAAGGAATTCCTGCTAAAGATCTTCCTTATATTTTTGACCGCCTTTATGTTATGGAAGATTCCAGAAACCCAATATCGGGAGGAAGTGGTTTGGGTCTTGCAATCTCCAAAGCTCTGGCTTTGGAGATGAAGGGGGATCTTGAAGTATCCAGTATCCCGAATCAGAAAACAAGCTTCCTTCTAAAGTTAAAGAGAGCTGCCCGATAGATTCTCCCAAGAAAGAAAAACGTAAGATTTATTCAAGAGTTTTGAAAAATGATCTCTGTAAAAAGAAAAAAGGAGAAATCTATGAAGTATCTTGTAAAAGCCGAAGGGATTACAAAAACAATTCATTCCAAAACCATTGTGAACTCATTAGATATGCATGTCAGACCCGGAGAAATTTACGGATTTCTCGGTCCAAACGGATCAGGAAAAAGCTCTACGATGAAACTGTTGACAGGTCTTTGGAAACCGGATTTTGGGGTCATCGAATTATTTGAAAAACCATTGTCCAACAACCGTTCCCTGCTGCAAAGAATGGGGTGTATGGTCGACTTTCCTGTATTTTACGAGGACTTGACCGGAAGTCAAAATTTATATTTCCACTGCGAATATATGGGATACCAGCGTCCAAAAGGTATTCAGGAAGCTTTGGCACTTCTTAATTTGACTCATGCAGCCCACCAAAAAGTAAGAGAATATTCCCTTGGAATGCGCCAAAGACTCGGTATCGCCCGAAGCATTCTAACGAAACCGGAATTACTGATTCTGGATGAACCCTACAATGGATTAGACCCTTCCGGAATCAAAGAAATCCGCGATCTTTTGAAACGCCTGTGTACGGAATATGGCATTACCATCATAATGTCCAGTCATATTTTATCAGAAGTAGAGCATCTGGCAGATACGATTGGAATTATTTATCAGGGAACCATGGCGGATGAATTGTCGATGGATGAAATTTCCAAAAAAAGTCTGACCTATTTGGAATTGAAAACAACAGATACCAAGCGGGCTGCATGGTTGCTTTCCGATCAAATGAACTTCTCAAATTTTAAATTGATGGATCATGAAACTTTCCGAATCTATGATACAACCGCACAGCCATCCGAAATTTCTAAATATTTTGCGGCACATGACATAGATATTCAGGGATTGCAAAAAATTCATGAATCTTTAGAAGATTATTTCCTGACGATCACAGGCGCCAAACAGAGAATGGGGGAGAAGCTGTTATGATACAATTAATAAAATTAGAATATCAAAAACACCAGATCTTGAAATATATAAGAAATGCAGGAATTTTAATCCTTATACTGGTTTGCTTTAATTTCGCCATGACGTATTTAGGAATCGCAAATGATCCGGATACCGGAGTCCCTGATCGGGCATTTTCCAACATGGGAGTTTCATCCAATGTAGAATTGCTGTCGGGAATCTCTTTTTTAATTTTTTCCGCGGTCATGCACGGAACATTTATTATCAGCACACGAAAAAATCGAACTATGGAATTAATGTTTTCTTATCCCATAGATCGCAGAAAAATCCTTGCATCTCAGATGATGGCAGTCTGGATTTTTTGTTTTTGGGGACTAATCATTGCGAAGATTGCCTGTTACGGAAGCATTGCATTAGGAGGATTATTTTTTGAAAATCCGGCGTTTCCTATGGATGTAAGTCTGACAGACCTACATTTTTATGGAATCATGCTTTTACAATCCGCAGCCACCATCAGCATTAGTTTTCTTGCGCTGGCAGTGGGTTTAAAATTAAACTCTTCCAAATCTGCAGTCATTGTATCGTTTTTATTAATTTTCCTTCTGCAGGGAAACATCGGGGGAATTTCTCTGAGAGAAAATATAATGTTCCCAGTGATTTTAACCGTGATTTCTTTTTTCTTTGTAGGAATTTGTTTGCTGCAAATCCCGTCCAAAGAGTTATAAAATCAGAGAGAGGCTGAGAAATTTCTCAGCTTTTCTTTGATTTCTCTTAAACTATAATTTAAATCAGTATTTCGCGTATAGTTTAGGATCGCTTAGAAACGGCTGTAAATGGTTCTTCCCCACCTACAGCCGTTTCTCAATGACCTCCTCAGTTTCCAGAACTCCTTCGGTCACCGGCTCCATCGTTTGTTTTACTAACATCCACAAAACATCTGTAATTCCTTTTTTCTGGAGATTTTTCATAAATGAAGATTCTCCGGCAGACATCAAAACAGAATGTAATCCATTTAAAATTAAGGAATATCCCGGAGTTTCATTCCAGTACACTAAGATTTCCGATAAGGATTCTCCTGTAAAATGAATTTTTAAATTGCGGTTTCCGGCATCCTCCAAAAATGCAATTTCTATTTTCAGAACTTCCCGATCGTCTTCATCCGTTGCCGCCTGTACCATGGCTGCCGTATGATATTTCTCGCCATGAAAATCCATCGTACTTTCTCGCCATTCCATGAGTCCTGCCGGGAACCGATAGGTTTGTCCTCGCTCATAGAAAGTTACATAAAAATCAGAATCATAAAATTCAAATCCCAGTTTTAAAATGCCATCCGTATAATTATTATGAAATACCTGCATCATCAAAGGAAAAACTCCCACATTCTGCTCTTTCAGCTGATATGTTTTTTGATGGAGTCTTTGACATAAATTTATCAAATGCTTTTTTCTTTTACCATATCTTCGCCAGGCAAAAAAATCTTTCTGAATCAAAGGCCGACTGTTTCCTTTTTCCATCCTTTGAATGGTTCGCTTTAAATTTTTGTATGCCGATGGATTTTCCGGAAGAACTTTATGAAGAGAATCTTCTAAAGGAAAATATTTTTTAAGAATTTCCTGCATTCTGCACTTCTGAAACAGGATTCCAGATCCTGCATTGGTCACAATTATCATATCCAGATCCGGATAAACAAAAACATTTTGTCCTAACATTCCATTGAAAACAAAGCTTCCCTTTCGCTCTCCCATCCAGATCTGATAACCGTATCCCGAATATCCCATATGATCGGGAACCTGAATTTGTTCCGATGTTGAAGCCCTGATCCATTCCTCGGAAACAAGAGATTTCCCATTCCATGTTCCATACTGAAGAAACAACTGTCCGATGTTTGCCGCATCCTTAGGACAAAGAAAAAGCCCCCATCCTCCTTTGGTGATCCCCCTGGGACAGGTTTCCCAGAAAACCTCCTTTATTCCAAGAGGCTCCCAAAGTCTTGGTTTTAAGTACTCCATCATTGTTTCTCCGGTGATCTCAGTGACAACGGCTGAAAGCATATAACTGTTCATGCTATTATATTCAAAAGAACTTCCCGGTGAAAAATGCAGAGGCGATTCTAAAAATCCTTTCACCCAATCATTCCCGGAAACAGCTCCGGTTTCATTGAATGCCACTCCACTGCTCATGGTCAGTAAATGTTTGATTCGAATTTCCCTCTGACGAACATACCCCATCAAACTTTTGGGTCCTTTCATCACATCCAAAAGTTTATCTTCCAGACAAAGCCGCCCCTCATCTATCAGCATTCCGATTGCAAGTCCTGTAATGGATTTGCAAAGAGAATAGGAAGCATGCCAAAGATTGGCGTGATACGGAGCAAATCCACATTGCATCAAAAGTTTTCCATGGCGCATTACCGTGATCTGATGCATTTTCACCTCTTCTTCTCTCTCCAGTTCAACAAGCATCTGCTCCAGCCTTCGAGATTCCACTCCCTGCGACTCCGGAGATGTGTTGCGGCTTTCCTGTTCTCTTTCCGCCCCGGGAAACACAGGTTTTTGCGGGAAATACGTAACCCTGCTGATATTTTCAGTTTTTCGTCGAATAAAATTCCATAATAACTCCAAAACCGGAATCTGTTCAAATGCCATGATGCCTCCTTATACAAGAGGAAACACATTTTGTAAGTTTCATCCTAAAAACTCAAATGTTTCTTTTTCCTTAACAGGTTTGCGCCGGATATAATCAGCATAACCCCGGATATAATTCCAACGCTAATGGACAGAACTCCCAAGACAATATTTCCTGCCCCTGTCCGTTTCATCGTCAAATATATTTTCTCCATTTCCATTGTTCAGACCTCCTTTTTTTGTTAGAACTACTATACCATTAATCGCTGCAATTCGTCAATTCAGATCTCTTATGACGAATCCTTTGAAACATTGCCTGAATGTAAAATTCATTCTTTTCCATCCCGGCAGAAAGTTCTGCCTGCATCCGAACCGCCAATTCCCGGGCAATGGACAGCCCCAGCCCGCTGGACGTTTTGCTCCGTGCCGCGTCAGCCTTATAAAACCGCTCAAACACCTGAGAAATATCAATTTCTTCCGGACGCTGAACTTCATTGCTGATTTTTAAATAAACATGGTCTTGATCTTCACGCATCCGAATCCGAATCTGATGAATGCCGTGATCCAGACCATTTTTAATGACATTTTCAAAAATTCTTCTAAGACCCGCCTCATTTCCAATTACATACAGCCGATGACTGGGAAGATCTATTTCAGGATGAATTTTGTTTTTGGTCCACTCATCATAATAAGAGAAAATCGTCTGTTTTAAAAGGGAATCAATGCATACCTCAGACAACTCCAAATGATATGCCGTATTTTTTACTTTGGTAAATAAAAAAAGTTCTTCCAGCATCTCTTTAAGACTATGGATGCGCCCCTGAATCATATGCAAATATTTCTTTTGTTCTTCTTTTGAAGAAGTTTCCTCCAACAACTGAAAGTATCCGTCCAGAGATGTCAGCGGCGTGCGAATGTCATGGGAAAGATTGGTGTACGTATCGGCGATCATAGCTTCCTTTTTTAAATATTCCTGATGTTCCTTTCGCTGCCGCGCCAAAAGTTCATTGAGCTGATCTGACAGTTCTCCCAGATTCCCCCAACGAATTTCCGTTTGAATCAACATGTTGCTGTCATGTTTTTTTAAAAACGACATTTGGCGGCAGATTTTTTTTATCTGCCGCCGGTATTGAATCCAGATACTCCACTGTATGATGATCACAATCAAACATAATCCAATCCAAAATTTCATTGTCTTTCCTCTTGTTCCTTATCATCGTACCCAAAACCTTTACCGAATATCCCGTTTTTCAAATACAATACAGGACAAACAAATTGCCGCCGCTCCAAATACCAGAGCTGTCCCCACTGCCCTATACAACTCACAAGCCCCGGCATTCATTGGCAGCAATGACATTTTTCCGGTTACCGTGTGATAAATCATATGAAAATCTTTTACTCCTACAGCCATCAGAATTTTGTCAATTCCACTATATAAAATGATCAGCACATTCATACACAGACATACCGACAACGTCATACTAAATACATTGGAGGCAAGGAGTATTGCAAGCACCATACAGATGAACACCAGGGCTGTGTTAAGAAGAAATTGTGTTCCAACATAGCTCCAAAAATCCGATACATCTCCCAACTCCCACGCAGAAAAATAAATCCTTTGAAACAATGCCTGCACCAGAAGATAATAAATCATAGAACAGGCCGTATAAACCATAAGTACCATTGATTTTGCAAGAATCAGATACCATCGCCTGTGAATCTGACCTCCAATGTGTTTTATATATCCGCTTTTGAAATCCGCGGTAGAAAAAATCACCGCAAATATTACAAGAAATAAAGAAACAAATTTTCCCTGCAAATTCGCATAAACCTGATCAAAGAAAGTTACCTTCTGTCCGATTTTTGTAGGCAGAGTTACGCTCATTCCGAGATTTATTGATTCTTCCTGAACCGTCTGCGCGGAAGTTTCCTTCTGCATCATCTTATAGTCTTCCTTGGACATGGCTGTGCTAAACCAAACGGCAGCCGCGAGAACAATCCATATGATATAAAGTGATTTTGTATGAAGCAGTCGATACAACTCCATTTTAACGATGTTCAGCATTCAAATCACCTCCTGTCAATTTTAAGAAATAGGTTTCCAATTCCTCACTGACAATGGAAATTCCGTCCACCAAAACTCCATTCTTGGCTAGTTCCATATTCAGCGCGGCACTCTCATTTAGCCGTTCAAATACATAAATATGTTCTGAATCCACCACCTGATAGTTGGAAAACCCCAGCTGATCCAAAACCGGAAGTGCTTTGTTGGGATTTTTTAATGAAATTTCAATTCTCTCACTGCATCGCTTCATCAGCTCATCTCTCGTCAATTCTTCCAAGAGCATTCCATTGTGAATGATCCCATAATGTGTCGCAATTTTGGAAAGTTCCTCTAAAATATGGCTGGAAATCAGTATGGTCATATTTCGTTCTTCCTGCAGTTTTTTGATAATATCCCGAATTTCGGCTATCCCTTGAGGGTCCAGACCGTTAATCGGTTCATCAAGAACTAAGAGATCCAGCTCTCCAATCAGTGCAAGTCCGATCCCCAGACGCTGCTTCATACCAAGTGAGAAATGTTTCGTTTTTTTTCTTCCGGTATGCTGTAATCCAACCTGACTTAAAATCGTTTCAATATAATTTTTTTTATGAATGCCGAACAGCTGACATTTTATTTTTAAATTTTCATAGGCTGTCATATTTCCGTATAATCCGGGATTTTCAATTAAACAGCCAATTCTTGAACGCATAGAACGCAGCTCCCTGCCGCTGTATCCAAACACACGAATCTCCCCTCCGGTTGGTTTGGAGAGATTGCAAATCATACGAAGGCATGTTGTTTTTCCCGCTCCGTTTCTTCCGATAAATCCATAAATCGCACCTTTTGGTATATGAAGATCTATGTGATCTACTGCTTTTTGATGACCATACTGTTTGGTTAATCCTCTGGTCTCTAATAGTAATTCACTCAATGGTTTCTCACTCCTTTTTTTGATTTAAGATCATTGTATCAGGGAAATCCTAATCAAACGCAAAGAAACAGTAAAAAAAGAGTAAAGATTTATCCGCCAATCCGATAACCGATTCCCCAGATGGTTTCTATATATTCTTCATCGGTCACAGTTTTTATCTTTTTACGGATATGACTGATATGGACATCCAGCGTCTTTGTCTCACCCATATATGGTTCTTCCCATGCATATTCAAAGATATCTTCTTTGGCAAATACCTGATTGGGATGTCTAAGAAGCAGTTCTAGAATCGCAAACTCCTGTTTTGTCATATTCGGAAGACGTTTTTCTCCGATCCAAACATGATGAGTTGCCGGATCTAACATAAAATCCCGATAAACAATTTGTTTTGCATCTGCTTCTTTTCCAGCCGACGCATGGCGAATCTGTATCTGAACTCTTGCAAGAACCTCAGGCAGCTCAAAGGGCTTGGTAATATAATCATCTGCTCCAGAAGTCAAAAGAGAAATTTTTTCATCCAGTTCATCCTTTGCCGTAATAACAATCACCGGAAGATTCCCCATTTTGCGAATCTTTTGGAGTACTTCTTCTCCCGAAATTCCAGGAAGCATCAAATCCAATAGTACAAGATCTATTTGCTTGCCCTGAATTCTCAAAATTAATTCCGCTTCTGTTCCGGAATATGCTCCAATAACCTTATATCCGGCATTCTTAAGTGTTGTACATAAAAGCTGATGAATATCAGCATCATCCTCTACGATTAAAATATTTGTTTCCATTTCTATTTCCAATCAATAAATTTAAAATGACACAAAGAAAGATGGTGATTGCCATATCCGGCAAGGTATTTCCAACGATGGTATCCACTCCCATGAGCCAACGGTAAATCGCAAATCCAACCACCCAAAGCATCATATTTTTGATACAAACGGTTTTTCTTGTGAAATCTTGTTTTAGGAAAAAGAAATCTGCAATCTGAATCGCAATCATTGGTGCAAACACAGACCCGATGAAATATAAGAAATCTGTAATGTCGTCCATCGGGAAACATACGGCTCCAACGGTCCCGATCACTGTCGCTGCCACAGCAACCCATTTCCCATTTATTTTTTTAGAGATGGATTCACTGGAAATTCCAGCTGACCATGCATCCAAAAAAGTCGTTGTCACCGTCGAGAATACAATAATCAAAAGTCCGGCGATCCCAAGACCTGCTTTTACCATGATTTGCGCAATATCTGATGTCCCTGTAAAAATCGAAATTCCCATTCCAATCACATACATCCAACAGCTGACAAGACCATAGACTGCGACACTGACTATCGTAGCCTTTTCTGGTTTCTCAGCCTCTCTCGTATAGTCGCTAATTAATGGCAGCCAGGATAACGGCATTGCAACGGCAAGTTCTACCGCCGCTCCAAAAGTAAAACCGTCGTTTGAAACAGATCTCATCGTATCTCCGCCAAAAATCAAATAGCTTAAAATGATCGTTAAGATAAACAATGCTGTCATCGCAACGGTGTTGATTTTTCCTAGGTTTTCCACACCGACAAAAATCCAAAATAGAATTAATCCGCCAATTAGCAGACACCAAATCCAGTGGCTGCTTTTCCAGATGCCCTCCGCCGCAAGCGCGCCATCGTAAATCATAATGGCAGTCCAGCCGACCAATTGCAGAATATTTAAAACAACAAAAAACAGGCATCCTTTCTCTCCAAAGCTCATCTTTACAGTTTCCATAGAACTTTTCCTTGATTTTCCTCCGATGAATCCTGCAAACAGCATCATAGCACATCCAATCACATGTCCGATTAAAATTGCAAGAAGGCCTTTTTGGAATCCCAGCGAGGAAAAATATGTTCCTGTCAAAATTTCAGCCAGCGAAACCCCTGCTCCAAACCAGATCAGTCCATTTTCAAAAACGGAAGTTTTTCGTTTCATGATTCTCCCGCCTCCTTTTTCCATACATCTTTTAAATCAAATGCATGATTCATCGGTCCGCTTCCTTTTCCAAGATCCAGCATATCTGCCAGTGCTCTTGAAATATAATCTTTTGCATTGTAAACCGAGGTTTTCAAATCAAACCCTTTTGCCAGATTTGCGGCAATGGCACTGGATAATGTACATCCGGTTCCATGGGTATTGGAATTTTTAATTCTTTTTCCCATAAACCAAAAGGCGCCTTGGTCGGTAAACAGCAAATCATTGGCATCATTGACGTTGTGTCCGCCTTTTAATAATACGGAGCAGCCAAGATTTTTATAAATCTTTTCTGCCGCAATGGTCATTTCCTGTTCTGTATGTATTTCCATCTCTGATAAAATCTCCGCTTCCGGAATATTTGGAGTAATCACAGAGGCCATCGGAAGTAATTTTTTCTTCAGAGTTTCTACGGCATCCTCATCCAAAAGCCGCGCCCCGCTGGTTGCAACCATCACCGGATCCACCACAATTTGATCTGCCTGATAAAATGTAAGGCGTTCGGCAATTCTTTCAATTAATTCGATCGAAGAGACCATGCCGATTTTCACTGCATCCGGACGAATATCCTCAAAGACCGCGTCGATCTGTTTTTGTAAAAATTCAGGTTCTACTTCTAAAATTCCTGTAACTTCTGTGGTATTTTGTGCCGTTAGGGCAGTAATCGCACTCATGGCAAACACGCCATTCATGGTCATTGTTTTTAAATCTGCCTGAATTCCGGCGCCTCCGCTAGAATCACTTCCGGCGATTGATAATGCTGTTTTCATAATGTCTCTCTTCCTTTCTCTCATCTGATCTGCATTATTTTTATAAAGCGGCAGAAGGTGGTGCCCCCAATCTGTCGCGAACAAAGCGGTGTAGGGAACGGAAAACCTTCCTACTACCGTAAAGAAACGGGAAACTGACAGACAGTTTCCCGTTCAGCCTGCTACACAAGCTCTTTGATTTCTTTTTCTTGAGATATTATATACCCTTCGCATGGAAATAGCAAGTTCACAATCTTGCTTTAATCTTCCCTCAAAGCCTCTTCCACTTCGTCCGCCATTGGCATTCCGCTTTGAGCTCCTAATTTCCCGATGGACAGCGCTGCTGCTGTATTTGCATAGCAAAGTGCTTCCCTCAAGCCCGCACCCTTTGCAATTTGAACGCAAAAGGCACCGTTTAAAGTATCTCCTGCTCCGGTCGTATCAACAACTTCGACGGCTTTCGCAGGCACATTTAATATTTCCCCGGATTTCAAGCAGGTCACAACTCCCCTGGAACCTCGTGTCACAATTAACTTCTCCGGATATGCTCTCAATAATTCTTCCAAAGATCTGTCTGTCCCGAAGATCTGTTTTGCCTCATGTTCATTCGGTGTTAAATAAGCAATCTTGTCCATCAGTTCCACAGGGACCTCAGCCGCAGGTGCCGGGTTTAGAACAACCGGTATATTCTCCTGATGACAAAATTCAATCACAGAATGGATCGTATCAAATGGAATTTCATGCTGCAATACGACCATGTCATATGTTTTAAGTGCGCCTTTTATACGGTCAACATAAGCACAATCCACTCTTTCATTGGCTCCCCTGATCACTACAATGGAATTATCGTGTTCCCCCACTGTAATGACTGCAAGCCCTGTTGGTACCTGATCCAAAATTTCAATATGATCTGTCGTTACTCCCATATTCTGCAAGTTCTCAATCATTCGTCTCCCCTGCTCGTCCTGCCCGACACATCCGAACATTTCAACCTGTGCTCCCAGTTTTTGCATTGCCACTGCCTGATTGGCGCCTTTCCCTCCGGGACTGTAACAAAGATCTTTCCCAAAAACAGTTTCTCCCTTACCCGGAATCCGCTCGGCAATTACCATCATATCGGCATTGATACTCCCAACAACTGCTATTTTCATTGATACCCTCCTTTGGAATCACAACTTTATACTGCTATTTTCTTAAAATTTCCTTTGGCGCTTCAATCTCATCGGCGATGGTATGTTCGGTTAATTCAGAAAGAATTTTAATTTTTTGATTCAAAATAGGCCGCATACAATTCGGAACATGCTCCTGGTGAGCCCGATGAATTGCCACGCACTCTTTGCAGTTTCCATGATACCGGCAGGCTTTTTGACAGGAACAGTGATCCTTTTCTTTGTATTCTTCTCGAAACTGCGCTGCAAATTCTTCCTGCAATCTCAATCCCTCCTGACGGTTTCCTCGATGAAATTCTTTCATTGCATCCAATTCCTTCTGATTTCCTTCAATGATCATGTTCATCTCCTCCTACTCGTTTGGCTTAAAATAAAATTTTCCTGCCAGCTGCTCCGTCTTGACTGCATTAATAAACGCACACGGATCTGCTTTTTTAATCTCACGGATGACAGCTTTACTCTCTGCTCTGGATACCACAGAATAAACAACCTGTCTCTGCTGATGTTCATATGGTCCTTCTCCATTCATGATCGTTGCCCCATGATTGGAAACCTTTGAAATGGCTTCATAAACATCCCATGCACAATTGGTAATAATAAACAAAGTCTGCTGCTGATATTTTGTATAAAGCATATGAAGCACCTGCGTAGAAGTATATTGAAATATAATGGAGTAGAGTGCCTTATCCCATCCGAAAAGAAGCCCCGCGGCAATCAAAATTAAACTGTTCAAACCGAAAATCAGATTCCATGCATCAATTCCTTTTTTCTGTGATAAAAAGATGGCAACGAAATCTGTTCCGCCTGTGGTTGCATTTGCCATCAGACAAAAGCTAATTGCAAATCCATTGATCAAGCCGCCGAAAACACTGATTAACAACGTATCGTATGTGATGGCATAGCTTGGCAGAACATCCGTTAAAAATCCCGTCAAAACGATGGTAAGACAGGAATACAATGTGAATTTTTTTCCGATAAAACGATAGCCAATATAAACCGGAACTGCATTTAAAAGAATATTAATGACAGAATAAGGAATGCCCCAATGAAAAAACAAATCCGCACTTCTCTGAATCAGAAGTGCAAGACCGGTTGCGCCTCCCGGATACAGTCCGCCTGTTCTTACAAAGGATTTGATATTAAGCGCCATAACAAATGACACAACGCAGACAATCAGCAGCCGTTTTCCATCCTGTTTCAAACAAAATTTCATATAAACGTGCCCCCTCTTTTTCTTATCGACTTTATCATAACATAAGAGTTGTGAAGATACAATTTTTTCATCATCTCCCGAATTATCTTTTTGTCATGTCATTGGATTTTTTATTTTTTCGTGATAAAATAATGAGATCTGATAGAAACGAGGCGAATTTGAAATGATTATGATACGAAGATTTGAAACAAAAGACCGGAGCGCTGCCATAAAAATATGGAATGAGATTGTATCTGAGGGACAGGCGTTTCCTCAAACGGAACTGCTGACTGAAGAGACCGGTCTTTCGTTCTTTCTGGAACAAACCTATACCGCAGTTGCATTGGAGACAAATACCAATCAGGTGGTTGGTCTTTACATCCTTCATCCCAATAATGTCGGACGCTGCGGTCATATTTGCAATGCCAGCTACGCCGTCGCATCTTCCCAGCGCGGGAAACAAATTGGAGAGACCTTAGTACGGCACTGTTTAAAAGAAGCTCCCAAGCACGGATTTCGTATTTTACAGTTTAATGCTGTTGTTGCGAGCAACCGCCCAGCTTTAAAACTTTATAAAAAACTTGGATTTCTTCCACTGGGAATCATTCCCAAAGGGTTTCAAAAAAATGACGGAACCTATGATGATATTATTCCCCACTATATCGAATTAGAAAACGCGGAACGTTTTCTATATTAGAAACAAAACGCTCGTACCGGTCAAAACATATTTGACGATACGAGCGTTGAAATTTTTCCTTACTCAAAACGAACCCTTTTGGGATCCTGCGGAATTAAATTTTTCATACTTCTAAGTCCAATCAGCAGGGTAGATGTATTATGGAGCAGCGCTGAAGTTGTTGGCTGAATCATGCCAATGACCCCGGCTCCAATCAGTCCCGTATTAAATCCTACAATTACCCGGTAATTTTGATGAATCCTCTTCATTAATTGCCGGCTTAGCTGTCTCAAACGAACTAATTCGTAAAGGCTGTCTGCCTCAATGGTTACATCTGCAATTTCGCGGGCAATTTCAGCTCCATCGCTAATTGCGATTCCCACATCCGCTGCTGAAAGCGCCGGAGAGTCATTCACTCCGTCTCCAATCATAACAACCTTCCGCCCCCTCTTTCGCTCTCTTTTTACAAAAGCTGCTTTGTCCTCCGGAAGAACTTCTGAATAATATTCATCTACCCCGACGCTCTCGGCAATGACACTTGCCGTTCGCTCATTATCTCCGGTCATCGTAACAATATTAGAGAACCCTGCCTCTCTCAATCGGCAAATAACGTTTCCCGCTTCTTTTCTTAATGGATCTTCAATGCAAATGACTGCTGCGAGCTTTTGTTCCATCGCCATATAGAGATGAGAGCACTCATCTGGAAGCTGCTCAAATACAGACTCCATTCCCGCTGGAATTTCGCAGGCTTCGTCTTCAAATATAAAATGATGACTACCGATGACTACTTTTTTTCCATCTATGGTAGAAGATATTCCGTGGGCCACAATATATTCAACTTTAGAGTGCAGCTCTTTATGAATCAATCCCTGATCCTTGGCGGCCTGAACGACTGCTTTTGCCATAGAATGCGGAAAATGCTCCTCCAGACAGGCTGCAATTCTTAAAAGTTCCTCTGAATTTTGTCCATTAAATGATACGACGTCTTTCACTGTCGGCTGGGCTTTCGTCAGAGTTCCTGTCTTGTCAAAAACAATGGTTTCCGCTTCTGCCATTGCCTCTAAATACTTGCCTCCTTTGACAACAATTTGACGTCCGTTGGCTTCTTTTATGGCTGATAAAACAGAAATCGGCATCGCAAGCTTCAATGCACATGAGAAATCCACCATTAAGACAGATAGTGCCTTAGTTATATTTCCAGTTAGGAAATATGTAGCGGCAGTGCCAAGAAGAGTGTATGGCACCAAGCGGTCCGCCAAATGTTCTGCTTTACTTTCTACCGAAGATTTCAGCTTTTCGGACTCCTCAATCATCGTAACAATTTTCTCAAATTTACTGCTTCCGTTGAGTTCTTTTACCTGAATAACCAGATTTCCCTCCTCCACAACGGTTCCCGCATAGACATATCCGTCTTTTTGTTTTCGGACCGGAAGAGATTCTCCCGTGAAAGACGCCTGATTAACGAGAGCCTCTCCTTCATCGACAATTCCGTCAAAAGGAATCATATTTCCCATATGGACATAGATTTGATCTCCGGGCTGTATATCGGCGGATGAAACGAGAACCTCATGGTCTCCTTCGATTTTCCATACCTTTGTGACATTCAGAGACATGCTTTTTGCAAGATCATCGACTGACTTTTTATGAGTCCATTTTTCCAGAGTTTCTCCGATTCCCAGAAGAAACATAATGGATGCCGCCGTATTGATATCTCCTCGAAAAACTGAAACCCCGATGGCAGTTCCATCCAATACCGGAACTTCAATTTTCCCCTTTGCAAGAGTTTTGATTCCTTCATAAATATAGCGAACAGATTTTATGACTGTAATCCCCGCCCGGATTGGATACGGAAGAAAAAGTTTGCTGCCATAATGAAAAAGGATCTGATTGCTCAATTGATCCCAATATTGCTGGTTCAGTCTCCGACTTTTATGTTCCTGATAATGTTCTGGGATCTGAACGGTTCCCTTCTGAAAAAAGATTAAGAGCTTTAAAATTTCCTTTCTTGATCCTGTATAGCAAATCACAAGATCCTGCGTCCTGTCATAAACCTTTGTAGAAATCACATTATCTCGAGAGGATAAATAATATTGAAGTTCATCCGTTGTCTTTGGGTCAAATTTCTCTTTTTGACAAATATGAATGCGAATTCTTCCCCTGATTTCATGTTTTATTACAAATTTCATAAACTTCCCTCTTTCTTAAAAGCGCCTGCAGCTTCTGCTGCAGGCGCTTTTCACAGTACGAGATTACGCTTCCTCTTCGGCAGCCTTTTCGACTTCTTCTTCATTTTCAAAGGTTTCTTCCTGCATCATTCTGTCTTCATTGATCTGCTGTGCTTCGGCGTAAATATCTTCTGCATTTTCTTGTACTGTTGCTGCAGTTTTCATCAAAGATTCTTTTGCACGCAAAATCGCAGCAGTGCAATTGGTATACACCTTTTTGGCATCCTTACTTGCCAAAAGCTTTACTCCTGCAGTTCCAAATAATACGCCGGCTGCAAAAAATCCTGTCTTTTTGCTGTGAAGCGCTGATAAAATCTTTTTACAATCCATGGTTTTGTCCTCCTCATTCTGTAACTCTATTGATGTTTGTACCCGGTATACATTGTCATGAACAGGCAAAAGATCATTGCCCATGCCCAACATCTGTGCTTTTTCATTGGGAAACACCTCCATGTGTTCTGCTTTCCTGTGGTAACTTTGTTTATTATAAGCCCTTCTCTGCGGTTAATCCAGTTATATATCCTTATTGAGAAAACTTCTCAACTACTCAATATTTCTCCATCCGACACGATACAAATCACTGTAACTGTATAACAATATTGATATACAAAAAATAATTATCCTTTATTTTTATCACTCTACCAATAGTATAGAAATTTTTCATTTTCAAAAATACAAAAAGAAAAGGCACTTTTCAATGCCTTTTCTTTTTGTATTTATATCATATTGAAAATGATGCATATAATCCATATCCATAAAACAGTCATAAAGATACTAAAAAACCATGTTGCCAGAATATGAAAGTATTTCATACCTCCGGCCCAGTTCATATTTCCTGTCACAGCTCTCATATACTTATCTTTATTCACTCCATAATACACACTGACTGGCCAAAATATGATAAGCATGAAAAAGATATATTTCCTCTGATATTTCTTTCCATAGTCTTTCCACAGACATTTTCCTTTGGCGGAATAAAAAGCTTTGTACTTTCCCTCATCAATTAATCCTATCTTCTTTATAGCAATTCCTCCGTATATTTATTATAATATACGAATTATTATAAATCAATGAAAATATATTGCCTTAACTTTTAATACCCATGTTGAACTGTACAGTAGTATATTATATTGAGGATCTTTTAATGGTCTAATTTTTAATAAAACTTTTTGTTCATCATATTTTCTATAATGAACTTTCCCTTTTTCTATATTCTTAAATATATATTTTCCATCCTCTAAATTAAACATAAAAATACCATTCCATACATCATAATTAAATTTATTATTATCTCCCTTTTTATTTAAAAATTTTCTTGAATCATTCATTAATTTTTTATTATCATTAATCTCTTCAATTTCTAATGTATACAATATTAATTTACTTTTATTTACCACCAAGCTATATGAATTTTCATCACACATGCTTTTAATCTTTCTATTTTGTTGTTGATCAAAAAAATACTTTTCCCAATATATCTCTTCAATATCCTTTATGTAAATTTTTTTCCTATTCTTCAACTCTGAATTTATGATACAAATTTGCAAACATTTTTCTTTGAAAAAAAATTCGATATTTTCAATATAATTTTCATATTCATTCAAATCACAATAATTCATTTTATTACCATACCACTATTTTATATATTTTCTCAACATTATTCTTTCTAAATTTATATTCATATATATTCTTTCGCAAATATTTTCATTAATAACATGTAATTATAAAATTAAATATTATCTTTAGAAAATTTTTATTATTTCACTTGTCTACCTAGAAGGGAGCATATCAGTAATTAGTGCGCAGCCTCTTTTACCCCTATTAGATCCTTTTATGGTCCCTCGTGCATATTTTGTAAGCATTTCTGTAACACCCGTATTCAATGTGTTCTTATTTAATGTCTCGAATCATATACGTCTTTTAAAACATTCAACTCTTTATTTCCAATTTTTATCCTTGTATCATCCACCCATTTTACATTTACATATTCTTGACGATATTGAAAATAAATAATTTTTTTTCGATGAGTCTTATTATTTTTTATCTCGACAATCGTAGAATAGTCAACAGTTGCCCCTCCTGTCCCATGATATATGTAGGCACAGTACTTATTTCCAGGAGAATTTATCTTTTCAATCATTTCACCTTTTGGAATACTTTGAGTATCCCACATAAAATGATAAAATAAGAAAAATATTATTCCAACTATAAAAATTAAAATTATAATAATCTTTTTCATTCTTATCTCCTCGCTTTAACTAACATAGGTTTAAATATAAGATACTTTTTATTTTTTTACCATATACAGGTTTATTTGTTCTTTTGTATAAATCTACACCAAACTTAATCATACTTGTATCGTGAGGATCATCTCCATACGACAATGCATATTTCCATTTCGATGTTCCTGATTTAATTTGATATACTCCAGCTCCTGCACATAAAAAGTTTTTAGAAAATAATACTGTACCTACATAACCAAAATGAACATTTCCAACATCATCATTTCTCGTTCATCTCTCCATGATAGGTATTCTCTGTTAAGAATCTTCCAGCTACAACTCCATCCTGATAATAATAGTTAGTGATTTCACCTTCATCACCTTCTTTAATTATCTTTCAAAAACAACGGATAAAATTCTGCATACGGAACAATTTCTCTTATTATTGTTGCAACTTTTTTACTAACAATCATTTCCTGAAATTCATCATAAAATTCATATGTTAAATTGACGTCTTCTAATTCTTTTATTCCATCCTTGGTAATATATTTTTGTTGAAACATATATTCGTCTTCATCTTCTTCCATAATAATTCTTCCACATTTATTACATTGATTTTTAAATTTATAATTATAGTCTATATAACTTTTCTTTGGCAAAATATTATCTGTGATAAGAGTATATCCTAGTATACTTTTACTTTTACTGACAATAGGTTGAAAATACTTTTGACTTATTCCATTTTCCCATAATTTTTCTGCCAATTTTGGTAATAATAATATCTCTCCTGTACCATCTAATCCTGCCATTCCATATTCATTTTTATGTTTTCTTATATAACCTTTGGGTTGTGCATAAAATATTGTATCTGTTTTTCTTTTGCTATAACATACGTCACATTCATCATACTCATTATCTATATCTTCATACTCCTCACAATAATACTCCGGAAAACATAAGACAAATGCTTTTGCTTTTTCAAACTCTTCATATGAAACTTTAACATCATAGTTTAAACAAATAAATTCTACATCTTTCCTATTTAATTTATAAAACTCTACTATTTGTTTATATAATTCTGAATCTTGATTGATTTTATATATAAATGATCCAGCAAAACGATTTCCTGTTTTAAATTTTTTTAATTTATATAAAAATCTAGAAATATGTTTTTTTATTTTCCAATCTACTTCTTCATTATCATAAGTTAATATAATTTCAACATTAATATCCAATTCTATCTCCTTTCAGCAGCATCCAATATTAATTATAATAGTGGATGCTGCTTTATCTTATTTATAATACTTATTAATTATTTCTGTAGCTATTTTTCTAAGTTCTGGCATATCATGATATACAATACGTGCATCTTGTAATAGCTTTTTTTTGGTCAAGTTTTTATATTTCTTTTTACCTCTTTCATATGGTTGAACCTTTCTCCATCTGTTAGTTATCTTTCTATGCAACTCTTTACTTATTGGTACAGACGGATAATCTCCTGGTTTTAAATCTAATTTCCCAAATCGTTTTTCTATTATATGATGAATCTCTATTCCAGATTTCTTCCGATTCTTTATTGATTTAGCCAATGCCTTATATTTTCCTACGGTTAAACATTTTTTTCCTTTTTTAAAGTCGCTAGTCTTATTAGCAACTTTTAATATTATTTTCCCTCCTCTTTTAACATATGAACCAGGCGCAAACGGAATAACTGTTGCTCCTACATCCCATAACAAATATCCAAAATTACTCCATGATGGCGTTTTGATAAATTTGGCTATGCTATAGCCCAAATTCGCTATGTCAAGTGCAGTTTCCATCCAATGCCCACTAGGATCCACATAATTCACTGGATTGTTCGCGCAATATACATATAAATGTTGTGTATCAGGCTCGTTCACCTCTCCACGATAGGTATCCTCTGTTAAGAATCTTCCGTCTTCCGGATGATAATATCTGGCATTCAGATAATATAGTCCTGTACTCTGATCATAGATCCCGCCCGTATAACATACTTCATTTTTCGCCTGATCATCTCCATAAATTGTGGTTTCTCCAAAATCTGTATACTGATACGTTGCATCAGCACTTCCATCTGCTCTGATCAGACTTGTGGTACTTCCCTGGATATCTTTGTTATAGAGATAATACTGGGTCGTATCCTTCTGATATCTCTGGGTCGCAAGGATGTTCCCTTCTGTTCCGATCAGATTCTGAGAGTTCTGCTCTCCGGCTGCATCCGTTGTGTAAGCTACAACTCCATCCTGATAATAATAGTTAGTGGTTTCATCTCCATCCATCTTCTGAATCCGCTGTCCGTCTCCATTGTAGAGATTCTGCTGGAGCACAGCTGTTTGCCCATCTTTTGTCACAGATACCTGACTTAAACGATTTTCTGCATCATATGCATAGGTTTGGATCTCTCCGGTCTTTGTATTCTTCACATCCGTCTGGTTTCCATTGACATCATAATCATACTGACGGACTTCTTCCACCGCAATTCCTTTTTCTTTGGTGGCTGTTTTTAACTGATCCAGCCCGTTATAAGTATACGATGTCCTGGTTGTTCCATCATCTTCTTTGATCCGGTTTCCAACGTTATCATAGGTATATATGACCGTCTTTTCCTGGTCATTTTTCTTATGATCGGTTGTCACTGTTTTGACCAGGCGTCCCAGTGTATCATAGGTGTATGCTTTTGTCTCATGGACTTTCTTTGCATCTTCCTTTGGATAGTTATTAACTTCTGTTTTTTCTATGATATTAGAATTCTTATCATAGCTGTACTGATAAGATTCCATCTCTTTTCCTGTCTCAAGATCTGTATAAGTCATCTCTTTGACACGGTCAAAACTATCATAAGTATAGACTTTTTTCACTGCCTTGTCACTGCTGTCTAACAGATCCCTGTGATCTTTGATTTCTTTTACCTTTCCATAGGCGTCGTAGCTGTAACTTCGGATACTCTTTTCTGTTGTCTGCCCTTTGGAGTGTACTTCTCCTCTGATCTCGTTGAGCCAGCCATTTTGATCATAAACATAAGATAATGCATGAATGCCATCTTTGGTTGTTGGATAAGATACTTTCCTGAGATTTCCATCGTTATCATAAGTATATCGGATTTGATGATCTTTGATATCATCTTCTGTTGGCTGAGTGCTCGGCTGATCTCCGCAAACGCTGAAATACGTCCTCTTTGATCATAGGTGTATTCCGTATAGCGATAAGCGGTCTCTGTCTCGGAAGATACTCTGTAGTCTGTCATCTCTGACAGCTGCCCCTGATCATCATAACGGTATTTACTGATCAGGGTTTTCGTTCCTTCCTTATCATAAGACTGTGTTTTTACCATCAGATTCCGATTATCATATTCATAAGTCTTTTTCGCACCATTTGCATAGGTTTCAGATAGCTTGTTTCCACGATCATCATAAGCATATGTTGTTATAATGGATTCACTGCCATCTCCAAGATCTTTCGTCTCTGTCACAGACCCGGCTGCACTTGCCACTTCCTGATTCACATGTCCATTTGCATCTGTAACACTCGTTGTCGTTGAACCATCCGAATTGATCTGATAGGAAACTTTTGTCTTTTTTTCTCCCTGTGTGATCTCCGTCACACGATCCTGATCATCATAAGTATAGGAGATCTGATTTCCATTTCCGTCGGTTTTTGCTGTCTCATTTCCTTTGCTGTCATACTCTGTTTTCTGCAGGATGGAACTGTTTCCAGCCTTCACCACAGGATCCGAAGTTCCCTTTGTGATTTCTGGATTCTGGATCGTTGCCGTCTGTTTCCCTTCTTTATCATATAACTGTAAAGAAATTTTTCCATCTCCGGAAGGCTTTGTTCCAAGGCTGATCGTTGCGATCTCTTTTCCATCTCCGGTAAACACATGATCTGTATATAGCCCATTGCTAAAACTTCTCACTGTCCGTCCAACTGCATCCGTCCAAGTCTTTTCACTGACCCGCCCATTCCTCTTTATTGTCTGGACACTTAAATTTTGATAATCCTTTGTTCCATTTAACGTATGAATCTGTGCATCTTCATATCCATAAGATGTTTCTGTTACAGAATCTGTTCCATCTGCAGATTCTATTGCCTTGATCACACGGTTCAGAGAATCATAGCTGTAAGTAGTTGTGACACCAGATGCATTCGTTTCTGTTTGTACCGTACCATTTGCATCATAAGTTTTTGATTCTGTCTGTGTGATTCCAGAGGATGTTGTCTTTGTCTGCAGCACTCTTCCCATAAAGTCATAGGTTGTTGCGGTGCTGCTTAAAATATTTCCTTTGCTGTCTTTATGGACGGTTTCTGTTTCACGCCCCATGGCATCCGTTTTTGTGACCGATGTCTCTTTCTCTTCTCCTTGTGTTATCGTTGTTATCTGCGTTGTTCCCTGTACACTGTCCTCATATGTATTTTTCTCTATGGAATCTGGTTTGCCTTCCTGCGTTGTCGTGGCTATTAATGGTTGTCCATGATCATCATAAGATGTGATTGTCTTTGTTTCTTCTTTTTGGTTCTCTCCAAAATCCGTTTCTTTCGTGACATTTCCGTCGTCATCATATTCATAATCTGTCTCTGAAATGAACTCATCTCCATTGGTTGTGATTTCATTAGTTGGAAGATATGGATCATCAGAATCCCCATACTCGATTTCTGTAACATCCCCGTTTTCTTCCGTTTCCTTCATGATATCATCATTCTGATTATACGTTATGCTTGCAATGGCAAATGTCGTTTCCTGTTCTTTCTCCGATTTTAAGAATTGTACCAATCCATTCGCATCTAAATCCTGATAATTGATTTCTGTTTTGATCTTTGTTACTAGATATTCATTTTCCCAGTCTTCAGGCTTCCCATCTTCGACTCCGTCTTCATAACTGTAACTGCTTTCCATTCCATTGGCATCCGTTTTTTTTAGGATTTTTCCCGTACTCTTATCAAAGATTACAGAATCTTGTGCTGTTTTTGTTCCATCAGCTTTATGAACCGATACCGTTGTTGTTCCATCTCCATAGGAAAGCTGCTGATATTCTCCATTTGGCCGGATAAATTTTTCTGCCTTTTCTCCTGTATATATGATCTGATACTCATTCTTTTTCGCATCCAGGATCTTATTCATTTTTCCGTTGCTTCCATAAACATATGTCTGATCTACGGAAGAAGATCCGCTGCTGTCTTTGTGAGAAACTCCGATCAATTTTGTTCCATCATAAGTATAGACCATTTTTGTTCCGTCAGGCAGTTGGATCTCTTTTACCAGGTCTTCCCTTTCTCCACTTTCATAATAAGTAAAAGCAAGCTCTTTCTTCAGATTTGATATGATCTTATGTAGTCTTCCCCTGTCATCATACTGATAGATCACATAATTGTCATTGCTGTCCGTTGCCTTTGTGATCTGTCCATTGGCATCAAACTCATATTGGGTTCCATCTTTCATCTTGATCTGAACAACTTTTGAAACTGAGACTGCTTCGTTGCCATTTCCTGCCTGTGTTTCTGTTTTTGAATTTTCTTTCTGTCCTGGAGTGTATGTTTTTGTTGAAGGTACTGCTGCTGCAAACACATTTTCAGAAGAAATCTCCATACTGCTTACATAAGCGATGGCTTTCTGGTCACTATCCTGAGACTTTTTGGCAGACTCTGTCTGCTCAAATCCAAGCTGATAATCTTTTGTTTCCTCATTTTCATATTCTGTGTGGCTGCTTTTTGCTGTACTCTTTCGATAGGTAAGATAACTTCCATCACTATCCTGAAAGATGATCTTATCTCCAACCTGATATAATTCTTTATGAAAACTATCATACCATCCAAGTCCTAACATTCCCGTTTTATCTGACTGACTGTTATAGGTTCTTGTAAGCCCCAAATCCAGTAAGAAGGATGGGATTGAAAAATCTGTATTTTCATACATCAAGTTTCCCTCTGATTTTTCGACATCACCAGTTCCATTTGGTGTACTGATCTCCATCGTATCCCGATAATCCTTGCTTCCAAGGCGTTTTTCATATTCACTTTTATCATCTTGTGTCATCTTCTCAGATGTTATCGTATCACTCTGTTCATTGACATTTCCGCCAGATGAAAGCTTCTGTGCACGTACTTTGTAGTAATAATCTTTTCCATCCCCTGTTCTCGGATCCATACAGTAAGAATCTTTGATCGCTCCACGCACAAATGTTGTATCATCCGGCGTAAAGTCTTTGCTTTCTCCGCGATAAACCGCATAATAAATACTGTCTGGAAGATCTTTCTTATCCCATGAAATCACTGTTTTTCCATAAGATTTTCTGACCTTTAGGTTTGCCGGTGTATAATCCCGTGCTTTTGCAGCATCTGTATAATAATAGGTAATGGTTTGTGCAGTACTTTCATTTCCAGCTTTATCAACTGCGATCACAGAAATTTTAAATTCTTTTCTTCCGGTTGTTGCATCTGCCGGAATCTTAACATCTGCTGTTGCTGATCCATTCGCATCCGCTGTCCCGCTCTTTAAATAAGATGAACTACCATCCACTTTATATTTAAAATAAGATGCATTCTTATCATCCATTTTTACCGTTAATTTTGGAGTCGTTGAACTCGATGGTTCACTGCTTACTCTTCCAGAATCCAGACTTTTGGCTGTAATCTTTGGAGCCGTTCGATCAATCGTAAACCATGCTCCTTTTCCATAGCCATTAATATATCCATTATCCACTCCTCGAACAACAATCTTATAGTTTCCTTCTGCCCATTTATCACAATTGATATTTGCTGATCCACTTGATGTTGTTCCGATCTTTGTAGCGGAAGAATATGGAACATAATTGGAATTTCCTTCTGCATTATTTACCCAAGTAGCAAGGCGATATTCTACTCTGTTTAAAGATTTTGACTGAATTCCTGCCCAGAAAAGCTTAATGCTATGTGCATTTTTTCCTACATAGGATGGGGTTACCGTTGCACTGCTTGCAGTCGTTGGTCCATCGTAATATGTCACAGACATCTTTGGTCGGTTTGCCGATGCTCTGGAACTGTAAAACTGTCCATAGCTTTTTGTTTCATCAGCATTCTTTAACATTACTCCATAAGACGTGATCTTTCCAGAAGCACACTCCCTGGCATATTGAGTCAAGTTAATGGTCCGCTCTTTTTTCGCTGTCCCTGTTGTCTTGACACTTCCATAGTTCGTACTATACCCTGGGCGATTACTCCATTTTAGTCCTGGTCTTGACCAATTTTCCGTAACCCTTCTTGCCTCAATTGTTTGTCCACTCTGGCTGCTTCCAGTTTCATACATCGTAAGTTTAGCACTGTCTACATACTTTCCATCAATCTTTTTTGTAAAATCTTTAAAACGAAGATAGGTACGATACACCCCCTGCTTTGCTTTTCCTGCCATCATGACAGTAACTCCGCTATCATAAAAATTCGTATCTTTATAAGATCCATTAATCACATAGACATCCCAAAAATCGGAAGATCCCGTCCATGTTACGGTGGGGTCAATTGTCACTGGATATTTTCGATCCTTCTCTTTGAAATAATCTTCATCAAGATGAAGAGTTAACAGATAGGAATCTTCTTCTCCGTCTGGTTCAATCTCATAAGAAAGTTTCTCACTGTATGCTTTTCCTGTGTTATCATTCATGTTTGGAGCTTCCAAAGTTGCAACAAGGTCTTCTGTTTTTTCATCCAGAAAACTAATTCCACCGTCCATTACATTCTTCTTTGGAACCAGTCCTTTTGCCTGAAAGCGAAATCTTAGTGCATTTCCCTCTGGGGCTTTTGTTAATACGATGCTTTCCTTCACTCCCATATTTAAAGACTGGTAAGAAAATGTACAATCTTTCTTTTGGGATTCATAGGAGACCTTCACTGGTTTTTCTTCCTGATTCTCCTCGGCATCTTCCACACGGGCATCTTCCAGCTCTTTTCGTTCCAGCTCTTTGACGGATGTCAGTGCATCTTCCATATCCTCTGCAGCTTCTGATCCTTCTTTCCCGGATGGTTCATCCCCCGAAATACCTTTGACTGCTTTCTCTGCCTGTGAGACTGCATCTTCCACAGAATCTGTCACTGAATGATTGATTTTCGTTTCTTTCTCTTCCTTTACATCCTTCCCATAAATCGGTGCAAAGGAAATCTGATAATCTCCATTTTCCATTAAGATAGGAGTTTCTTCTGTCAGATTCTTCGGAAGATAATGCTTTTTATCTCCTTCTTTATTTTCATACTGATAGTCGCTTAAGTCCTCACCCTGATTACTTTTTTGTTCTTTTACCTGAACCAGACTGGGATCATAGTCTCGAAGTTTTCCATTTTCATCTTCAAAACGAACATCCTGTCCATAAAATACGGTCTGTTTCTTTCCATCTGGCAATTGAAATGTCGTCGAATCCTTTGTGCTTTCTTTTCCAAGAACTTTTCTTTGTTCTTCTTGTTTCTCCGTTTTTTCTGCCGCACTTATCACTCTGTTGCCATTTACAATTGCAGACCACTCGATTGATGTAAAAACCATAGCAAATGTCAACAGCCAACTTGCGAACATCCTACAATACTTTTTCATAAAGATCCTCCTGCTTTTGGCAATTTACTGTTTCAAAAGTTTTCCATCCTTGTTATAACAATTCCTACATCAGATATCTTCCGGCTTAATCTTATTGTAGTGACGAACTCCCCTGCTTATTAACTTTGATTATAAATATTATAATTTGTTTCTATATACTTTTCAATAATATAACTATTTTTTAGCGTTTTACACAAATATATAACTTACTTTTTAGTAGTTTTGTCTATAAAAAGATTTTCTCCTTGCATATATATGAAGCGCCAGGAAACATATCGCTCCGATAGAAATCGCACGATGTACATTAAGGGCAACTGGATACTGTTCTAAAATCATAGCAAGCAGTCCGCTGACAAAGGAAATCAGGATTGTCGCTGACAGCAGCCATCGCTTCCAAGTTAACTTCTTTCGGTAAATAATGACATGAATTACATTCAACAGAAGAAATACTGTCGAAGCCAGTTTATGAATATAAATTCCTGTAACCGGCGCCATCATCGTAATGATAAGGCTGATCAGTAATAAAATATTTAGCATTTTCTTCATACATTCTTTCCCTCCGCCGCAGGAATTGTCTTAACGTTAAAGATAAAGTATACCAGATGGAAGATCCACACACCGATCAACACAATGCAGCCGGTAACAATCCCCTTTAATCCCATCATAAGAAAACCAATGCTCATCAGTAAAGTTACCGTAGCCATGATCCTGAATTTCGTTCTCTTTGTCATACCCTTACCTGCCGCAAAATCCGCAAAATTATCTTTATATAATTTCGTATTCTTAAACCAAGTTTCTAACTTTTTTGAAGATCTCGCAAAGCAAAACGCAGCCAGCATCAAAAATGGAAACGTGGGCAACACCGGAAGCACTGCCCCCATTGTTCCCAGAACTACACCCACACAGCCAAGAATACTATACAAAATTTTTTTCATTGACAAACCTCCATTTCTTTTTCATCTATCAGCTCATTCTCCCGTGTTCTACGGAATATACAGTATCCGCAATTCCCATGGTAGATTTTCTATGGGAGACGAGCACAACCGACTTATTGGAACATTCCTTGTGGAGCGATTTCAAAATAACTGCCTCATTCAAACTGTCCAGGTTGGAAGTAGGCTCATCCAACAAAAGAAATGGCGCATCGTGAAGGAAAGCCCTCGCCAAACCCAAACGCTGACGTTCCCCTCCGGAAAGCGTATCGCCCAACTCGCCAACCTCCGTATCATACGCCTTCGGCAAACTCATAATAAAATCATGGACAGACGCCTTTTTACAGGCATCAATAATTTCTTCATCTGTTGCCTCCAACTTTGCTATGCGGAGATTATTTCGGATCGTATCATGGAACAAATATGTTTCCTGCGTTACAAAACTTTCCATATCACGCAGATTTGTCGTATTAATCTTCTCAACGTTTCTGCCGGAGATTTCTACTTTCCCCTGCTGTACCTGCCAAAACCGCATAAATAATTTGAGCAGGGTAGATTTCCCGGAACCGGACCGACCATTGATTCCGATGATCTTATTTTCAGGAATCTTCACAGAAAAACAATCCAAAATCAATTCCTCACCGTAGGAAAATGTAACATTTTCGGCGGCAGCTCCATGGAAATCAATTTCCTCTTCCCCTGCAATTTCTTCCACAACCGGAGATTCATCCAAAAGATCCAAAACACGATTGCCTGCGGCAAATGTATTCTGTAACGTTGCCCCCAAAGATGCCAGTGCAACAGCAGGTCCAAAGGAACTCATCAGCGCCAGCGTTACAATCAGACATCCTTCAAAACCGACGAGCACCGCAGACAAAAATAGCATGATCAGATCAAAAATCAGAATAACCGTATTGGTTACCGCAGTATTTCGACCGGCAGTCTGTTTCATCCGCTCCTCATCCTCCGAAAGACGCTCTGTCTGCCTGTTGATATCTTCCATGCGTTTCTCCCCCTGCCCATACTGAATGGTTTCTGACAGACCACGCAGACTATCCAGAACAAATCCGGAAAGCATTCCTGATTTTGTCCGGAATCGAACGCCACTATCACCGCTAAGCCTTGATGTGATCAGCGGAATCATTCCCCCAACCACCACGTATGCAGTCAAAGCTACCACGCCAAGCACTACATGATAACTTCCAATAAAAGAAACCATAACAATGCCGAAAAGAATTGCAATAAAAATCGGAGAGATTGTATGTGCATAAAACACTTCCAGCAGTTCAATGTCTGAGGTAATGATCGAAATCAGATTCCCCTTATCTTGACCTTCCAGCTTAGCCGGACATAAGCGCCGCAGCGCATCAAATACCTTATCTCTGATCATTGCAAGCAGTTTGAACGCAATAAAATGGTTGCACGCTTGCTCTGCATATCGTAAAAATCCACGAAGTAAGGCAAAAAGTAATACTGCAGCAAAGAGAACACCCAAATGCAAAGACCATTCCGGGTGCAGAATCTGCAAAATTGCATAACCTCCGAATATTGTGATAAAAGAAGCACATAAATGTCCGATGACCCCCATCATAATTGCCAGAATCATATACCCGGTCAAAGGTCTGACCAGACCAGACAACCGGGTCATTACTTTAAATCCGCTTCGTTTCATTGTACCTTCCTCCTTCCGCATAATTTTCCAGTTCCTGCTGTGCATTCCAAAGCTTTGCATAAGTGCCGCACTGTGCAAGCAATCTTTTGTGATTCCCCGTTTCCGCAAGGTTCCCCTGATCAAGGACATAAATGTTATCTGCCCCGGTCACATTTGCCAGACGATGAGAAATCAAAATCACGGTCTTTGCTGCTGCAAGCTCATAAATCTGTGCCATAATATCATTTTCACTCTCCACATCAATATTGGAAGTGGCTTCATCAAAAATATACACCGGGCTGTCATGGAGCAGAGCTCTTGCCAGAGCAAGTCGCTGACACTGCCCACCGGAAAGATTCGACGCTTTTTCATTCAACATCGTATCCAGTCCCTTCTCACTGCGCAAAAAATCAGCAAGATTCACCTTCTCCAACACATGCCACAAAGCATCCTCTTCTGCATCAGGCTGTGCCATTAACAGATTTTCCCGGACTGTTCCTTTAAACAGATAACTCTGATGTGAAATGTAAGTAATTTTTTCCATCAGGCTGGCTTCCCTGATTTCAGAAAGAAGCGTTTCTCCAACTTTGATTTCACCAGTATAGCCTTTATTTCTCCCCGTAAGGATTGCTACAATGGTAGATTTTCCGCATCCGGATTCCCCCACGATGGCAGTAAAACTTCCTTTTGGAAAATTCATATCCACACCGTGAAGAATCTCCCGGTCTTCCTCATAAGAAAACCGAAGGTTTCGACACTGAATCGAAGGATCCTCCGGTACAACCGCATTTTTTTGCTCCGGTTCCGGCAGATCCAGTAAACGAAAAATCTTATCAGAAGCAGCCATGCCATTCATCGCAATATGAAAAAAAGAACCTAAAAGCCGCATAGGTAAGAAAAAATCCGCTGCCAGTAAGACAATCATAATGCAGCCGGACAAATCCACTCTTCCGGCTCCAAACTGTGTTGTTGCCAAAATCACTCCCAGGGCCGCGCCTCCATAAGCAATCAGATCCATGATCGTGATGGAGTTTAACTGCATGGTTAATACTTTCATGGTAATCTTTCGGAAATGCTCACTCTGCTCATTCATTTCCTTATGCTTAAACTCATCTGCCTGATAAATCTTTGTAGTTGTCAACCCCTGAAGATTTTCAAGAAAAGTATCACCAAGGGTCATGTACTGACTCCAGTATTTCGCCAGAAGTTTCTTTGCCCATCGCTGGATCGCAATGATCGTCACCGGAATCATCGGAACACATATCAGAAGTACCAGTGCACTTGGGAAATTTATAAAACTCAAAACAGCAAACAACGTCAGCGGCGCCAGCATTGCATAAAAAAACTGCGGCAAATATGCCCCAAAATATGTTTCCAGCTGTTCCACGCCTTCCACTGCAACCTGTACGACTTCCGAAGTATTTGTCTGTTCTTTATAAGAAGAACCAAGTCGCAGCAGCTTCCTATAAATCATCTGACGGAGGATTTTCTTCACTTCCTTAGAAGAAAGGTATCCCAGTCTGCTGGAAATAACCGAACACAGAAAGCGGACACCAACCGCAGCGACAGCAGTAATTGCTGTCAAAATCAGCTGTCTCTCTTCAATGCCTCCCTCATATAAACTTTGAAGCATTTTCGAAATAACTGCCATCATGCTAAGATTCGCCACCAAAGAAATCCATTGACTGAATACATTTCCGACAATATATTTTTTACTTTTTCTAACCGTACCGATCAATCTCTTGTTAATCATCATACCCTTCACCTATCCAATCCCGATTTTTAATTAGTCAAAACTAACCACAGACAAAAGAAAAATACCTCGTTTGAGGTGATTAGTTTTTTCTAATCCCAAAAGAGAATAACAGATAAGATTCTTTTTGTCAACGAAAAAGATCTGTTTAAAATAGTAAAAACATCTACGTTTTCCCCCGATCTAAACCATGCATGCGGCTTTGTTGGATACACGAAAAAAAGACTGTTACAATAAAGAGTAACAGTCGAAAAAACAAGGAAGCGAATGGTTCCAGCAATTTATGCAAATAAGATATTTTTCATTTCCGATTTCGTTTTTAACGCCTTTCCTCTGCCAAAAAAACCGAAGCTCGTAAGGTTTCCAACCATTCTGAGAGTTTCCGCAAGATTCTGTCAAAGACCATCGCATACAATGACCCAAAAAGATTTGTTGCAATTCTAAGTAAAATCGCTGTTTTTAATCCAAAAAGTTCCGCTGCGATTGCCAGCGCACCAAAGGTATTAAATACAGTCTGCCAGGCATATCCCGCAGAATACCCCACGCCGATTCCGCCGATCAAACCGATCCATGCATAAATCTTATCCGGCAGCAGATGGTATAAAATGGAAAAAATGAAGCATCCCAAAATGTTGAACGGACCTCTTCTTTTCACTCTGTCTTTCATATCCTTGGAAAATGGAAGCATCACAGACATCACCGCAATTCCGATCCACATAACTCTCTGCATATGAAGCAAATCTCCAATCAACATTGCAGTGGAAATTCCAAAAGTAAATCTTAAGTACCATCCGGTTCTCAGAGAGACGGGACGAAATTCTTTGAATAGATCTGGAAATCCTCTCTTGTAAACTCTGTTTTTGTGATTGCGGTAAAATATGACCGCGCAGATCACTGCTCCCAGACTCAATCCCGCCAGTCTGAAAACCACATCCTGCCCGGTCACCTCATATCCCTGCAGCAGAAGATAGGAAAGAACAAAGGTAGATTGATTGGACATGATAACGTTATGGCATCCTAAAACTAAAATACCGAGTATCCCGAAAGAATTTATGAAAAACGCAGGAATCGGACCAACCATATTGGATAACTGGGGACCCAATGCCAAAATTGCAAAAATCATAAAAATCACGCCGATGCTATGAGATGTCTGAATTCCGAAATCTACCTGCCGCAAAATCATAATTGATAGCAAAACCACTACACCAACGACACTGTTTTTTGCTCCGAAAGCAAGACTGTACGCTGTAACTACCGCAAAACAAAATGCAACCACAAGATAAACTTTGAAATTATAAAGGAGGATGTGTCGTCGCCTTTCCCTGGCATCCTCGGTCTGATCAATTAATTGTTTCGATCCCGCAGAGCTTAGCTGCAATTCCTGATAAAAAGTCAAAATATTCCTCCTAACCACAAAATAAAAGTCAAAATACCGCCTGAATTAGAAACATATAAAACACAGTTCCTCCTGCAATGGAAACAAGCATCTGTCGTTTCCAAAGATAGGAAACCGCCACCAATCCGATAGCAAGCATCTCCGGAAAACCATGGTTTCCCGAGAAAATACGAACGTCCTTCAGACAGTAAATCACCAGCATGCCAAAAACTGCCGCTGGAAGTACCTTTCCAAGATATTGAATATATTTAGGCGTCTTTTTCCCGGAAGGGAAAAGAAAAAACGGAAGAAAGCGTGTCAGCATCGTTCCTGCCACAGCCATTAAGATGGTAATGATTTGTTGTTTGATTGACATGAAAACTCTTCCTCCTTTTCTTCTCTTTCCAATCTTCTTCTCAATAAAAGGACAGCTGCAAGAATTCCGATCATGGAAGGAAGCATAAAATATTCCGCACCAAACACTATGAGACACAAGAGTGAAACTCCAACTCCCCAAACTGCCGAAGTATGGTTCTTCTCCTTCAGCCACTGTTCCATAAAAATCACAACAAACATCGCAGTCATGACAAACTCAAGCCCCTCTGTATTAATTGGAAGCAGTGATCCGAAAACACTGCCCAGCGACGCTCCCACAATCCAATACACCTGATTGAGCAGCGTCACAAAAAACATAAACCATCCATGATCAACATCCTCCGGTATTTTTGCCGTATAGTTTACAGAAAAGCTCTCATCGCACATTCCAAAAATTAAATAATATTTCTTCCATCCTGTATTTTGAAAACGATCCAGCATTGAAATTCCGTAAAACAAATGTCTTGCATTTAAAATCAGAGTCATCATCAAAACATGGATTGGATGAAAAGATTCAAGGAGAAGATTTGCCACGACGAATTCTGCTGAACCGGCAAAAATTGCCGCGCTCATTATCATCGGATAGTAAAAGGGAAAGCCAAGAACATTCATATAAATTCCATAGGTCGTTCCCAGAAATAAAAATCCTGCCATAATCGGAAGCGTATGCGGAAATGCTGCCCGCAGCGCTTTTTTTCTCATAAAATATATTCCTCACAGCTTTCTAATAAATGAAAATGACAAAGCGCTTTCTGAACTCCGTCTTCACTGACGCCTGTCGTTACATAATCTGCGCACTGTTTTACTTCATCCTCTGCATTTCCCATGGCAACTCCTATCCCGGCATACTTTAACATCTCCATATCATTTTCTCCATCGCCAAATGCCATGATTTCTTCTCTGCCAAATCCATAATGTTCCAGTATTTTCTCAATTCCAGAGACCTTCCCCCCTTCTTTTGGAATGATATCAAATCCATAAGAATTCCAGCGGCTCATCTTGCAATGAGATAACGATTTTAAAAGTTCTTTCGCCTCGTCCTCCCCCAGATAAATCACAAACTGACTGATGACATCCCCCTGATATTTCCCAATATTAGGGATTGACGTGGATATCTCCTGTTGTGCTGTGCGTACTCTGTCATTGACCTTATTTATATACATTCGGTCTTTTTCTATTATCATTACAGGAACTTCTTTCTTCTCAAATTCCCACAGCAATTTCTTCACATCTTCTGAATGTATGGCTCTTTGATCCAATACTTCCCCATCCTGATCCAGACAAATCTGACCATTCAAAATAATATAGCCATCAAATTCCAGTCCTTCCAACGGAAGATCAAAAAATTCTGTTGTATGCCGTCCCGTTGCCATAAAAATTTTAATTCCCTGCCGGCGCAGCTGCATCAATGCTTTTTTGGTACTCTCCGGCACCATTCCCAATTCATGTGACAGAAGTGTTCCGTCGACATCAAAAAAAACCGCTTTTATCATTGGATTCCTTTCTTTTTCGAGCAATGCATCATACTCAAAGTATTCATTTTGAACAACCAAAAAGCATAGAGATCTTCCGATCTCTACACTTTCTTCTCCCTCAAACAGATTTTCATTGCTTTTTTATACTTCGCAAACAGCTACAATTTTATATTCCTGCGGAATTCCATAAGTATTTTCCACCGTTCCAAGCTTCCACTGTATCTGACACAAACTCTGTTCGATCACTCCTTCAAAATACAGCATTGCAATTCCGGCATCAATCTGTTCTTCGTACTCGTTGGTTTCCTTATCATCTCTGACTGTTAAAATAATTTTAGCGCCGTCTATGATGAACCTCCATGGCTGACGATTTAAAGTCGAAGGAGCTCTTCTGGCATAATCCATCGGATCGTATAGAGCACGCTCTGTCAATGTATCTACATCTGCTTCTTCTCCCCATCGGTCCACAAAAACCATCTTTTGAAGAGGCATTCTTCCAGCTCCTTCCAGTGATTTCTTCTTCATATCTGCCTGCGTATAATTTCCTCCGGTCTGCATTCCTCCGGTTGTGATTTTCCTCTGCTTCTTTCCATAACCCAGCGCAAGAATTCCCACAACTTCTTTATCTGTCACGATATTCAGTTTATGAATGACCGTTTTGCTGTCCTCAAACGTAATCCAGCAAGAATCAACTCCGAGTTCATGAGCCTTCAGACAAATTCCCTCTCCGACATAGCCCGCATTTTCAATAAAGTGCTCTTTCTTTTCTGATAATAAAATCGCATAATGAGGCGCATCAATCAAAATTCCCTGATATCCTGCAAACCCATCCAACTGCCGATACACTACATCATGATCCATAAATCGAATATCAACTGCAATGTCCTCCACAAGCTTGGGGCAGGTTTTCGCATAATCCCGAATCTCCTTGGCTGTCTTTGCATCAATGCTCTTGTCTTTGTAATCGCGCACAGAATATTTATTTGCAATCGTTTGTCTATAGTCCATCGTATAATCCCCCTTTGATTCAAATCATTTCTTTGTTGATAGTATAACAGAATCAGATCAACAAGTCCACAGAAACTGCCTGGTTGCCGATTTCTTCCCGTTTACCAAAGCTGCATCATATGCTGCAGTCCAAGAGACACCGCTGTAATTCCTGCCCAGCAGCAAAAGCCTAAAAGAATTGGTCTTCCGCCGTTTTTTATCAGCTTTCCAAGATTTGTATGAAGTCCAATGGCGCCCATCGCCATCACAATAAAGAGTTTTGATAAATTTTTTAAAGGAAGAAACACTTCTGCCGGTACTCCTGCTGCCATCGCTATGGTTGTCATCAGACTGGCTCCCATAAAAAACAGAATAAAGAACGGAAAAACTTTTTTCAGCGAAACACGTTCGCTTTTTTTCATCTCAGCTTTTCTGACTCTTAAAAATGCCAGAACCAGCGTAATCGGTATAATCGCCAGTGTCCTCGTAAGCTTTACAGTCACTGCCTTATCCAAAGTCTGGCTTCCGAGATGATACATACTGTCCCAAGTGGAGGCCGCTGCGGTTACCGAAGACGTGTCATTGACTGCGGTTCCCGCAAAAATTCCAAAGGCTTCCCCGGAAGTTGTAGAAAATCCAATGGCCCCTCCAATGGCAGGAAAAATTAAGGCCGCTAAAATATTAAACAAGAAGATCACAGAAATTGCCTGGGCGACCTCTTCTTCATCTGCATCAATGACAGGAGCTGTGGCAGCAATGGCAGAACCGCCGCAAATGGAAGATCCCACACCAATCAACGTTGAAATATTTCCCGGAATATGCCAAGCTCTGTGAAGCACATAGGCAATCACCAGCGAGGTAGTGATCGTACAGAAAATAATCGGAAGAGATTGCCTCCCTGTCTCAAAAACCACTCTTAAATTCATTCCAAATCCAAGCAAAATCACCGCATACTGCAATATTTTTTTCGATGTAAATTTGATGCCGCTCTCAAAATCCTGATGCTTTTTTATCAATGATGCAAACAGCATACCAATGAGAATTGCAAATACCGGTCCTCCCACAACCGGAAACAAATCTCCCAAAATTGCAGCCGGAATTGCCAAAAGGAAACATAACAGAATTCCTTTTCCGTTTTTCTTTATCTTATTCATATTTTTCCTCCTTCAGCCATCATAAGTCTTATGGCTACGATATAGTATATTCTCTTTTGTCTTAAAACAAGAAATCGCAGATGGAACTTTATAAAAAATAACGCTGTTTTTTCTGCCTGTTTTTGAGCCACAGAAACGCAAGAAGACAAATCATAACAGAAAGTAAAGAGCCTGCCGGCGCCGTAAGTCCCATCGGAAGCAATGTATCTGCAAAATATTTTGATGTAAAATAGGCTCCTGGAATCCGTACCAGAAGAATTGACATTATATTATGGAAAAAGGATATTCCGGACAGCCCATAGGCACAGAAATATCCGCTAAAACTAAAATGTATTCCTGCAAACATACAGTCCCATATATAGCCCCGGAGATATTGGCTTCCCAGCAAAATCACTGCCACCTCTGTGGTAAACAGACCGACTGCCCAGCCGGAAAAAAACTGAATTAAAGTGGAAATTGCCAGCCCAAATCCGGCAGAAATAAAAATTGCGTAACGCAGAGTCAAAGCTGCTCTTTGATGCTTTCCCGCACCAATGTTTTGTGCTGCCAGTGCGGACACTGCGGAGAGCATCGTCGACGGCACTAAAAACAAACCGCTGATAATTTTTTCCACAATCCCAACGGCAGCAGCATCGTTGAGTCCTCTGCGATTGGCAATGATTGTAATCAGGATAAAAGAAATCTGAATGCATCCGTCCTGAAGGGAAACCGGAACTCCAATCTGCAAAATTTCACCAATTGTCCGGGATTCTGGTTTGAAATCTTCTTTCTTAAGCGCCCATCCCATTTTCTTCTTTCGGATTATACCAAGAGCCAAGAGAACACTGATTGTCTGAGATAACATCGTACCCCATGCCGCCCCGGCAGCTCCAAAATGAAATCCCCCAATGAACAAATAATCCAATACAATATTGACACCGCAGGCAACGGCAATAAAGTACATTGGACTTTTTGAGTCTCCCATGCCCCGGAAAATGGCGCTGATTAAATTATAAGCTGTAATAAAAGGAATCCCGGAAAAACAAATCATTAAATAAAGTCTGGTTCCAGCTGCCGCCTCGTCTGGTGTTGACATTACCGATACGATGGGATCTACAGACCATAAGAAAACGATCATAAGAAGTATTGAAATTCCCATAAACAGTGTTATGGTATTTCCGATGACTTTGGATGCCTTTTTTTTGTCCTGTGCACCGATTGCTTTTCCAATGGTAACGGTCGTTCCCATGGCAAGCCCCACAATCATCACCGTCAGCATATGCATGACCTGACTTCCAACCGAAACCGCTGTAGTACTTTCCACTCCATAAAATTGACCAATAATAAACAAATCTGCCATCCCATATAATGTCTGCAAAAAATACGACAATAGGAACGGCAGAGAAAAGTAAACAATATTTTGAAACACACTTCCCGAAGTTAAATTCTTTTGCATCAATCCTCTCTCCTTCCATTTTCCCATTTTAATACATAAAAAATGTATTTTCAATGAGAAAATCCTTTCATATTTTGAAAGATGGGAGTGTTTCGGGAATCCGTTTCAACTTACAATCCCAATCCCATACATACTCTGACGGCATATCTGCGTTCAGAGCATGAGCCAGTTCCTGGTTTCTGAGAGCTTCCTGATACCCCTTTAGCGCAGCAAACGGTATAAATTGCTTTGCTCTCTGCCGTTGGTGCATACGTTTTTTATTCCCCACTGCTGTGTCCTCCAATTTGCTGATTCCTTTCCATTCCAGTTGCATATTTTTGAAGGTTCATTCCTTTTAAGAGCGCATTTTTCCCATATTTCTTTTTCATTTTTAATACAGCTTCCTGCAGTCGCTGTTCCTTCTCAGCTTCCGCAGGGTCTGTAAATATATCGTATTGCTGGTACTCCTTTTGCGAAAGGCGAAGATATGTGAGATGAATCCGGCGTATCGGCGTGTGCTGATCAACCAGTTGCTCATAGAGATCGGAAACTGCCTGAATCATTTGTTTTGAAGAATTGGTTGGAACATTCATTGTGGCAGTTCCATGAGCAGGTTTTTTGGGGAATTGTCTGCTGTACGCCACATGCAGTGTCAGAGCATCTGCCGCCAGATGTTTTTCCACCAATTCCAGACAAAGCGTATCTGCCATTTCCTTCACAATCAGACGGGCATGTTCAAAGGTATAATTACATGGAAGTATCTGACTGCTGGAAATAGAATTCGTTTTCGGCGCATACGCTTTAATGTCAGCCATGGTCACAGATTCCCTGCCCCACGCATGATCAATCAGCAATTCTGCATCAATCCCAAACAGACGATACAGCATTTTTTCATCTGCACAGGTAAGATCTCTCATTGTCATAATACCGACAGCATTCAATTTTCTTGCCGTTCCCTCTCCAATGCGCCAGAAATCTGTCAGAGGTCTGTGGTCCCACATCCGCTTTCGATAAGATTCTTCGTCCAGACTTCCGATTGAACTCTCGGTGTGTTTTGCAATAAGATCCATTGCAATTTTGGCAAGATAGAGGTTACTGCCGACACCTACCGATGCAATGATTCCCTTGGAATCATAAATATCTTTTTGGATCAATCTTCCCAGTTCTTCCGGAGACATCCGATACATAGAAAGATAATCGGTTACGTCCATAAATACTTCGTCAATGGAATAAACATGTATATCTTCTTTGGAAATATAGTTCAAATAGATTCCATAAATCTCAGCAGAATATTTTATGTAAAGCGCCATTCTCGGCGGAGCCATAATATATTGGATGTTATCGGGAATTTGAAAAACTCTGCACCTGCCGGGAACTCCCAGCCTCTTCATCGCAGGGGAAACGGCAAGACAAAGTGTCTGTAATGACCGTTTGGGATCTGCCACAACAAGATTTGTTTTTTCTGGATTTAATCCCCGCTCCCGGCATTCCACAGAGGCATAAAAGGATTTTAAATCAATGCAAAGATAAGATCTGTTTCTTTTCAATAAACTCACCTCCTAAAAACATAGTACAAGAACAAACGTTCTGACTCAAGAAGTAATTTTTCCCATTTTTATGACAAAAAGAATGCAGTAGCTTTTCCTTCGATTTTTGTTTATAATAGTTTTAGAATCTAACCAAACACCTCACAGAAAGGAGTCTTATGCTTTTAAAAGACAAATGCGCAATGATAACGGGATCAACCAGAGGAATTGGATACGCCATTGCTGAAAAATTTCTTCAAAATGGCGCCTGCGTTGCCATCTGCGGTTCCAGACCTGAGACAGCGCAAAAAGCCTATCACCAATTGGCAGCATCGTATCCAGAAGCGAAACTTCTCGCACTCTCTCCGGATTTAAATGATCCAAAATCTGTAGAAGAAGCCATGAAAACAGTGAAAAAAACCTTTGGCTCTCTGGATATCTTGGTCAATAATGCCGGAATCTCTGCCAGAGAATCTATTTATGATTATGAACCATCTCAGTTTAAAAAAATTCTTGACTTGAATGTCAACTCTGTTTTTATATGTGCACAGGCTGCCGCCAGAATTATGAAAGCACAAAAAAGCGGTGTCATTCTCAACACCAGCTCTATGGTCAGTATTTACGGTCAGCCTTCAGGAGTTGGATATCCGGCATCAAAATTTGCCGTAAATGGTCTTACAAAATCTCTTGCAAGGGAGCTGGGCCCAGATCATATTCGCGTCAATGCAGTTGCCCCGGGAATTACAAATACGGATATGATGCAGGCTGTTCCAAAAGAAATCATTGATCCGTTAATTCAATCCATCCCGCTGCGCAGAATCGGAGAACCGGAGGATATCGCCAATGCGTTTTTATATCTTGCAAGCGACATGGCATCTTATGTAACCGGAGTAATCTTATCTGTAGACGGAGCCGCAATGACATAAAAATCAACCGAATCTCCGGCATTTCACAAGCCGGAGATTCTATTGTATTATAAATTCAGCTGATTCATCGGCGGAAAGCACTGATGATCCCTGCAAACATAAAACGTAGTTTTGGAATTCAGCAAAGGGTATTCTTTTGTGGGATGCTCCATCACTATGATATTGGCATTCACAGGAAGCGCTTCCCGCACTTCTTCCGCCGTTTCGTTACCGAGCACCACAGTGATGGTCTGAGGCGGTTCTTGTTTCATCAGCAGTGCCGTCATAAAGAACGCAGATCCCATATAAGATGTCTTGATATGTCCTGACAGAAACCTCTGCTGTTTTTCCAAAATTCCCTCCCGGTGAAATTCCATAACAAGACCGAAAAGCATCCGCCGCTTTTGTACCAAGAATCTTTTCCACTTCATGATAACCAAATGTATAATATTTTCCTTCTTCTCCTTGGCTGTCTGCGTCCTGTGCCGAATAAAATTCTCCTTCCGGTCCCGTCATGTCTCTTAACAAATAAACCGCCGTTTTTTCAGCAATTTCCAAAAAAATCGGTGCCTTTGTTACCATAAATACCTTTGCGTAAGTCAAAAGAAAAAGCGCATTGTCATACAGCATTTTTTCAAAATGCGGAATTAAAAACCATGGATCTGTGGAATATCTGGAAAAACCGAATCCAATATGATCGAAAATTCCGCCTTTGTACATCTGAATCAAAGACTTTTTTACCATTTCCAAAGCCATTTCCTCTTGATATACTCGATGGTATTCCAGCAGAAACAAATAATTTTGAAGACTGGGAAATTTCGGCGCTGATCCAAATCCTCCATACCGGGAATCAAAACTTTCCAGATACTGTGAAAATGCTGTCTCAAAGATGAAGGCATCCTCAGAAATTTCCGGGACATCTTCTTTTTGATGCAAATATGACAAAATGGTTTCGGCAGACTCTGTAATGTTTGTCCGGTTTTTTTTCCACTGAACTGCAATTGCAGAAAGAAGATCAAGAAACCCTGTCATTCCTCTTTGAGAATCTCTGGGAAAATAAGTGCCGGCATAAAAAGGCTTTTGCTCCGGAGTTAAAAAGATGCTCAATGGCCAGCCACCGCTTCCGGTTAACATTTGACAAACTTTCATATACGTACTGTCGATATCCGGGCGTTCTTCTTTATCCACTTTGATCGCAATAAATTTATCATTTAAAATATCCGCCACCTGCAAATTTTCAAAGCTCTCATGTGCCATCACATGACACCAATGGCAAGTAGAATAGCCGATACTTAAAAAAACTGGTTTATCTTCTTTCTTTGCTTTTTGAAAGGCGTCCTCTCCCCATGGATACCAATCAACAGGATTTTTAGCATGCTGCAGCAAATAAGGACTTGTTTCATATTTTAATAAATTCTCCATTCACTTTTCACCTCACAATTACTATGCGCAAAATAATCAAGTTCATACTTTCTTTTACATTCATTCAATGGTATAATGGAAAAGATGTTATCAAAACAAATTTTACAAAGAGAGGAATGAATTCAATGGAACACAACAAGAACGAATTTAAACCATATATTCCAGCCGATCGCATTGTGCCGGAATTTACGGTGACATCACTCTTGATTGGTATTCTTTTGGCAGTCATTTTTGGTGCAGCCAATGCCTATTTGGGGCTTCGTGTCGGTATGACAATTTCTGCATCAATCCCAGCAGCCGTTATTTCTATGGGAATAATCCGGCTGGTTTTGCGCAAGGATTCCATTTTGGAGAACAACTTGGTACAGACCATCGGATCTGCCGGTGAATCTGTTGCCGCAGGAGCAATTTTTACTTTACCTGCATTATTCTTATGGGCAGAAGAGGGAAAAATTGATACTCCGAGCATTTTAACTATTTTCCTGGTTGCCTTCGTCGGAGGTATTCTGGGTGTCTGCTTTATGGTGCCTCTTCGTCAGGCTCTGATCGTTGAGGAACACGGAACGCTTCCATTTCCGGAGGGTACCGCATGCGCAGAAGTTCTTCTTGCAGGAGAAGAAGGCGGAAGCAAAGCAGGAACGGTATTTACAGGTCTCGGAATTGCTGCGGTTTATAAATTTATCGCTGACGGAATAAAATTATTCCCAAGTGAAATTGGCTATGATTTCAAAGGATACGCCGGCTCTCATATTGGAATCCAGGTACTCCCTGCTCTTGCCGGTGTAGGATATATCTGCGGACCGAAAATTTCCAGCTATATGCTTGCCGGAGGAACTTTAAGCTGGTTTGTATTAATGCCAATGATTGCACTGTTCGGTGCTGACGCAACCGTATTTCCTGGAACCAAAGTCATCAGCGCTCTTGCTCCGGGAGATTTGTGGGGAACTTATATCAAGTATATCGGAGCCGGAGCCGTTGCCGCCGGCGGAATCATCAGTCTGATTAAAAGCTTTCCGCTGATCATTCGGACCTTTAAACAGGCAATGAGCAGCATGAAAAAGAATCATAACACAACCCATACATTGCGAACACAACAAGATCTTCCGATGCCGATTCTGCTTTTGATCGTAGCTGTTATTGCAATTGCAATCTGGCTGCTTCCGGCTTTCCCGGTTAGTCCGGTCGGAGCCGTTATCGTTGTCATTTTCGGTTTCTTCTTTGCTACGGTCTCTTCCCGCATGGTTGGTTTGATCGGTTCTTCCAACAATCCGGTTTCCGGAATGGCTATCGCAACTTTAATTATTGCAACCTTACTCTTAAAAGCTACCGGAACAACCGGAACAACTGGTATGGTCGGCGCGATTGCAATTGGCGGTATTATTTGTGTCATTGCGGCGATTGCCGGAGACTGTTCTCAGGATTTAAAAACCGGCTTTATCCTCGGCGCTACTCCGAAGAAACAGCAGATCGGTGAGATGATTGGTGTTCTGGCTTCTGCCATTTCCATCGGATACGTGCTGATCCTTTTAAACGAAGCATGGGGATATGGCTCTGCAGATATTCCTGCGCCTCAGGCAACCATGATGAAAATGCTGGTTGAAGGAATTATGAGTGCGAAACTTCCTTGGGCTCTGATCCTGATCGGTGTCTGTATCGCAATTGTCATCGAGATTTTACAGATCCCGGTTCTCCCATTTGCTGTCGGTATGTATCTTCCATTCAGCCTGAGTGCTGGAATCATGGCAGGAGGCGTTGTTCGTTTCATTATGGAACGCCGCAAAGGTGATGAAAAGGAAAAGAAGAAAGCAATTGACCGCGGTATTTTATATACATCCGGTTTAATTGCCGGTGAAGGATTAATGGGTGTTATTCTGGCAATTCTCGCAGTGGCAAAACTAAGCGACAAAATTGTATCTCCAGTGGCACTTCCTCAAATTGCAAGTTTGATCATCTTTGTAATTCTCCTTTTCTCCCTGTATCGCATATGCAATAAAAAAGAAAAATAATGAATCTGCAGCCTGCCCTGTGCAGGCTGTATCTTTTGAAAGGAACTCTTATATGTCAAAAAAGAAGATAGACCGGAAAAATTATCTGGATCTTGTTCCCGTAAAAAATCCTTCCATAGAATATGAGACGGATTCAGAAAATATCGTGACTGTTCTGATCGAGTGGAATGGCTTTTATCATAAAATTGCTCAAAAATTTTTCCACCGTCCTAAAATCAGCGAAGTAAAACTGGATCATTATGGAAGTTTTGTATGGCTTTCCATTGACAATCAAAAAGATGTTCACCAACTTTCCAGAGAAATGGACCGGCAATTTCCCGGTATGGAAAAATCTATTTCCAGATTAATCAAATTTTTAGAGATTATGCGGGATCATCATCTCATATCTTGGAAAGGAGATGACGCCTAAAATGTTGAAATATCTTCCATATGTTTTGCTCTTTGCTGCTGCTACCGCAGCGATTTATGGTTGGGGACTGTGGCGAAGTCTAAAACAGACACAAAGTTTATCAAACCTTCTTTCTTCCAAGGGCGTTTCCGCAGTAAAAAAAGCTTTAAAAAAACATGGTCCGATGACTCGCAGGGAACTGGAACCTTTTGTAAAACATCTGACGGCCCGCCAGCCGTTTGGCAGGCAACAAATCGGTGTCACAGATCCAAAACAATTTTTAGATTCGATTCTTCCCTACATGATCAAACAGCAAATGATCACAGAAGTAAAAGAACATCACAAAATTAAATTTAAAATAAAGTAACCTTAACCTGCCATCGGGTAAACAGTAATTTAAGGTCCTCAAAAATAAATCTTTGTGTTGCACAACAAAAAGAAGCAGATTTCTTATAGTTTAAGAAGTCTGCTTCAAATAAATTTGAAAAGTAATTTTTATTTAGCCGTCAATGCCTTTAACACATCTTTGAGAAGCTGATAAAACCGTTCAAAAGAATCCAGCGGAAGATATTCATCTGGAGTATGACATCCGCAAATCGTAGGTCCGACTGCAATCGCATCCATTCCAGGCAACGCATCGGAAAATAATCCGCACTCCAGTCCCGCATGGAGAGCTTCAATCTTCAGCTCTTGTCCAAACAATCTCTGATAGCTGTCCTTAAATACCTCACGAATCTTGGATTCCTCCGCATAGCTCCATCCTGGATACTCTCCACTGAAATCACAGGTAAAACCGAACGTCTGGGCAAGCAGACAAATTCGCGCTTTCAAATCTTCCATTAAAGATGCCACTGAGGATCTTGGAGAAAACGTAATCAGCATGTGATCTTCTCTGGTTTCCGCTACTCCCATATTACAGGAGGTCACAACAAAACCGTCCATTTTCATATTTCGTTTCTGTACTCCATTCGGCGCCAGATACATTGCATGAATGATTGCCTCTCCATCTGCTTTGCTCATCGCTGCCGCACTGCCATTCTCCAGAGAAATACAGCAGGTAACATCCGGTTCCTGCGGGATAATTTCCTGTTTTATCTTCTCGGCCAGATCCTCTGCTTCTTTTTTGGCCCTTACTGCTTCTTCTGCATCTTCATAAATCAAAAGAGCTTCACATTCTCTGGTAATGGCATTATCCTTGGTTCCCCCGCGAAATTCCACAAGCCTTCCATCCGTATTTTGAAAAAGATCATAGACCATTCTCGCCATCAGCAAATTGGCGTTTTGGCGTCCCTGATCAATATCTGTTCCGGAATGCCCCCCCAAAAGATTAGAAATCTCAATCCGTAATGTTGTTCCGTGGATCTTCTCTCTTTGTATATTTCTGGTACATGCAATCCGCATTCCGCCTGCGCAACTTACTGTGGCAATTCCCTCTTCTTCTGAATCCATATTAATCATAGTCCGCGCCTGAATCAATGATTTATCCAGCGCTTTCGCACCGAATAGTCCAATCTCTTCCTGAGTTGTGAATACACATTCCAGCGGAGGATGTACCAAAGCATCGTCGTCCAGCACCATGAGCATCAGCGCCACTGCCACTCCGTTATCAGCTCCTAACGTCGTTCCGTCTGCGGTGACAACACCGTCCTTAACTATCAGATTCAGTCCTTCTGTTGTAAAATCATGTTCTACACTGGATAACTTTTCGCACACAATATCCGTATGTCCCTGAAGCATAACCGGAGGAAGATCCTCAGCGCCGCTGCTTCCCTCTTTTTTAATTATCACATTGTGCAGTTCATCCTGATAATGCCAAAGATTTCTATTCTCGGCAAATTGAACAAGGTAATCACTGATTTCCTTTTCATTTTTGGATCCTCTGGGAATTGCACAAATCTCTTCAAAAAACTTAAATAATCTTTGTGGTTTGTATCCTGTAATCTTATACTCCATCATATACTGCATCCCTTCTTTATTATATTTTCCTAAAAAACCTGCAATCATACAGGCTTTGATCTGTTATCACTTTACCACATCCCACTGTTTTTTACAAATCCATTTTCTCCGTACGCTTCTCCCCTGATTCTATCTTTCATCCTCATAGACGGCATAACCGTTCTTCTGGTTTCTTTTCACCTGATACAGCATTTTATCCGCTTTTTGATATAATTCTTCAAAAGTTGCACCGTGCTGAGGAGCAATAGCAATCCCAAGAGAAGCTGATATCTTCACCGTTTTTCCATCTTGGCAATACGTCTTGTTTAAAATCTCACATAATTCGCAAAAAATATGTTCCATTCTGGAAAATCCCGGGGTATGAAACGCCATTACAACAAATTCATCTCCTCCCAGCCTTCCAATCAAATCATTCTGCCGGAACTTTGTCTTTAAAATCTCAGCCACATCCTTCAGCACCCGATCCCCATATTGATGTCCGAACGTATCATTGACTTCTTTAAAATTATCTAAATCCAACAATAAAAACATATGGCTGCCTTCCAACGCCCACAAAGATGATTCCAGAAAACCATCTGCTTTCTGCTGAAACGTAGCTGCATTGTATAATCCGGTCAAACCGTCTTTTTCTGCCCGTTCCTGCAAACTCAATTCCTGTCTCTTTTTTTCATCAATATCGTTAAAAATCATCAGGGCTTCTATATGACCGCTTTGCTCATCCTGCATCAAATAAATCATGCAGGAAACCCAGATCTCCCCAGATTGGCTTTTCATCTTAAACTGAACCTCTGTAGCCTCTTTTTCCCGATGATACTCATTGACTAAATTTTCTTCCGACAATTCTGAAATCACTCTTTTCCGATCGTTTTCCGCCATACCACAGAAAATGTGTTCCTTTAGATACTGTTGATATGAAATGGACTCCGGCAAAATATCTCCATCTTCCTCCAGCACCCTTCCAATTCCCAGATCCACTTTACATGTTAAAAATGCATCCGCGTTCAAAGCATCTTGAATCTGCTGTTTCTCTTTTAATAATTCTTCCTGATATTTTTTCTCGCTGACATCCTCCACAATCCCCACTGTGTTTGCAATTCGATGATTTTCATCATAAAGATTTTTCATCATCACCTTCATCCATTTGGGTTTTCGCTCCCCCCTCGTTTTAATAACAGCTTCACAAAAATCCAATTCCGGAATTTTGTCAAACAAATCACGAAAATCTGTCAGGGATTCCTGTTCAATCACGCCCTGGTTTAAAATAGATTCCGGAACCCTTTCTATAAAATCGGATGAAAATAAGATATTTTTTACACCTGCTCTTGTACGAAGCACTTTTGTTTTATAATTATACTCAAAAACAATTTGCTCTGTCTGCTGAATAGCTATCTGCATCATTTCTTCACTGCTTAACGCTTCATCATGAGATTGCTTTAACTCTTCTTTTACCTTTTTATTGTACCAGTATAATCCTGAAATCAAAATCAAAAATGCAGCGATGATCTCTAAGGACATCATCAGCATATTTTGCCTTGTCTTTTTTGTATCTTCTTTTAAATATTTGCTGTTGATCGTAGAAAAGATATAATAGTCTTTTAATCCCAACGGAGCATAATAAGAAACCCGCTCTTCTTTTCCCAATCGAAACGTAAAATACCCGGATTTACGATTTTTCATATCCTGCTTTAATTTCTTCTGATTTCCTTCTAAAAATTCATATTCTGAGACATCCTGCCATAAATTTTTGTACTTCATTAGCACATCCTGCGTTTTGAATCTGGTAACATAATCTCCTTCTGAATCTACAATCTGAACATAAATATCTCCGCTTGTCTCATTTCCTAAAACCTTATGAATTGTGTATAAATTTAAAATACCGAACACAATGCCTTTGTTTTTGCCATCTTCTTTGATCGGCACTGCCATCACCTGGATCTCTTTTCCCGGAATCAGTTTTGATACCAATGTATCAGAAATTGTCGGCGTTCCCTTCATAGCCTCCTTAAAATATTCTCTATCAGCAATATTATTTTTCCGTGTCTTAGAATCAATGGAATTTCCCGTTTGGTCACTGACTCCCACATTATCAAAATAACCTGTTTGTTTCAATAATTGAATCTGCTTAGAAACAGACGAATCATAAATAGATGAAGATCCGGAGATTGTGTCTGCCAGGATCTCTAAAGATTCCAACATATCTGAATATCTATCCTGCGCATTAGAAATACCCAGTTTTGCAGTTCTTTCCAGTTCATCCTGCTGACTCTTTAGTTCTGAACGAAATAGAGTCTTGTTAAATCGCACAAAAGCATGAATGATGAGTAAAATCGTACATAAAACGACAACGCCCATAATTTGTGTTTTTTTCCTGCTCATGCTCCCCACTGTAATCTTTCCTTTCAATTGAATGTCTTTTTAGATTTTATCACAAAACCCTATTAGATTTCAATATCTGCAAATTTACTTATCTTTCAAACTAAGGCGGACGTATCCATTTTAACGCCGCATCATCAAACAAAAATATCAGAGAAATTCGGAATCGAAATTCTCTGCCTGCCTTTATTCTTGGAGCATCTGCTCAATTACTGAAATTGCCTTGGATTTGCATAACGCCATCAGGATCACTGCCGCCATCAGCGTACCGCAGACAGTGCTCAAAAGGAATGGTCCCACAAAGGTAAATAACGCCGCGGTCTGTCCCATTATAAGAGAGGCAATGGGATAACAGAGTATGCCTCCTAAAATTCCAGTTCCAAAAACTTCTCCTATATAAGCTCCCCACCGGGATTTGGTATAATAGAAAACGATTCCACTGACCAGAGCTCCAACCATACTGCCTGGAAATGCTAAAAGTGTTCCTGTTCCGAAAAGATTCCGAATCAGCGCCGTACAAAATGCCATACTCACACCATAAATCGGTCCAAGAAATACTGCTGCGATCACATTCACCAGATGCTGAATGGGAAAACACCTGGATGCTCCAACGGGAATGGAAAAAGAAGATAAAATTACAGCAACGGCAGTCAGCATTGCGGCAATTGTCAGCTTTCTTAAATTAAGTTTCATTTTTTTCTTCCTTTCTGCCTTTTGCTTTCCATTCTATCACATCCCCAATAAAATCTGTACTCTTTTTTTGCTCTGATCCAGAAGTTTCTGCACAGTCATATCCGTACGCCCAGTATGTGATCTTCCACACTGCAGTCATCCGGCAAAGCCTCTGTCATATCTTCAGCGCTGCCTGCCACGCCTCTGGTTCCATGGGTGCAGAACAATACAATATGTTTCCCTGACAAATTATTTTGCTTAACTGTCCATCCGTTCTGTCAAACCTCTATTTTTTTGACATCTGTTCCAGTTTTTTCGCCATCCTTAGATTTTCTTTTTTCAATCGTTCGTTTTCTTCCTGTAATCTCTTCAATTCATTCTGATAAATCTCCACCTGCTTCTCCAGACTTTTCTCTTGCACTTCCCGCTTAATCTGAACCATTTTCCTCTCTCGAATCGTCTAAAAAAGCAAACTGAATATATCATCCAATCCAGACACATAGCAAACGCAACTCCTATCACATCCAGATTCATCCAGATGCCAAACATCAAAGAAAAAAGAACTTTGCAGCCTATGGTGGATGCAATACTTACATATATTGTAAATCGAACATCTCCCACTGAACGCAGCCCATTGGAGAGCGCACCGGAAAACGGATAAAAAAGCGCATTAAAAATATTATGTATCAACACAAGCTTGATAACCAGCCCCCTTGCTCCTCCTGACAAAGCATAGCCTTTTAAAATCATAGGGGTGCTTAAAAAATATCAGACCATTCCATACGATCGACAGCGGCAGCGTAATCCGTAGCAGTTTTCGCATGTAATATTGAGCGGCCTCCCAATCCCCCGCTCCCATGCACTGTCCGATCACGGTGATAAATCCCAGTCCCATCGCTGTTCCCATCAAAGCTGCCACTGACCAGAAGCTCTGCTCCACTCTATTTGCTGCAATCTGTATCGTTCCAAACAACGCCGTAATACTGCTTAAGGCGACTTTGACCAGCTGAAACATTCCGTTTTCAATTCCATTAGGAACAGCTCCTGCGCGAAGTACAAAAATCCCAATCGCATTTCCTATCACATTGATTCCGTTGGAAGCCACAGAAAGGTACATAGTAACCTTGGTCTTTCCCATACTCCGACACACATCTGTTCCATATGAAAACCAAGGCTGTCAGAAGGCAGGACAACGGCAGAGAAATTATCAGAAGCTGGCCCGCGGAAAGATTTCCTTTCTTTCGATCCCAGTTCCCGATATACCGACTGATCACCACAGCTCCACCTCCCGCCAATGCCGAGAACAAAAAAAATAAATACAGTGTTGAACATATTGACAAGCGAAACAGCGGAACCATCAACTCTTTTAGCACTCTGTTAGAAAATATCTTTCGTTCCACAGGTATCCTATGTCTCGGCTCTATCAGTGATATATCTAATACTTAGTTTGAATAAGCTTTTATGCTTAAAAGACATTCATTTAACTTCGTATTCTAATTGGTCTTGCACGGCTGCTCATTGCTTATAATATCCTGCACCAAACTAAGAAATGATCATATTCTAATATGAACGTTGAAAATGAACAGGATCTGTTATGAATCATCAAAATACCATCCTAAAAAAAATATCTGTGGTGGATACAGCAGGAAATATCTTTTTATCTGTATTCAAATTATTTGCCGGCATTTATGGACATTCCGCAGCCATGACTTCCGATGCCGTCCACTCCCTTTCCGATGTATTTGCTACTTTCGTTGCATTGATTGGAGTGAAGCTTTCCAAAAAATCAGCGGACCGCCAGCATCCTTATGGACACGAACGAATGGAGTGTGTCGCTTCCTTGCTTCTATCAATGATTCTTTTTGCAACTGGATTGGGCATCGGCAAAACCGGACTTTCCTGCATTTTTTTCGGAAATTATACCTCTTTGCCTATTCCGGGTCCAATTGCTCTGGCGGCCGCCGTTATCTCAATTCTTTGCAAAGAAGGAATGTACTGGTACGCCCGGCATTATGCTAAGATTTTAAATTCTACTGCCTTTATGGCAGACGCATGGCATCATCGTTCCGATGCTCTTGCATCCATCGGCTCTCTGATCGGAATTGCCGGATCTATGCTAGGATTTCCAGCGTTAGATCCTATCGCAAGCGTAGTCATTTGTTTCTTTATTCTGAAAGTTGCACTCCATATATGTCATGACGCCATTCAAAAAATGCTGGATACTTCCTGTGGAGAAGATTATGAAAAAAATCTCCGAAGTTATATTACCGCACATCCCGATGTAATTTGTATTGATCTCCTTCAAAGCAGAATGTTTGGAAATAAAATATATATTGATTTAGAAATTCAAGTTGATGGTACAAAATCTTTATGGGAAGCACACGAAATCGCAGATCAAATTCATCAGACCGTAGAACAAAATTTTAAAGAAATCAAACACATTATGATTCATGTGAATCCCTTTCTCTAATGATGGAATAAAAGAATAGGATCTTCAAATTCCGAATTCTTTTGCACATTTTATCATTCCGGAAAGATCTGATGCAGTTTCACTGAATCTGCAAGCCATAAAATTTTCTCCCGGAACATCAAATGGCGGCTCTATGCCAAATTTCTCTGCCTCCACGCATCCCATTCGAGGATAGTATGTTTCACTTCCAAAAACAACAGAATATTGATACCCTAATTCTTCTGCGATTTCATGCCCTTTTTTCACCAAAGCAGTTCCGACTCTTTTTGCTGAATTATCATAAAAAAATCTCCTCTAAATTCAAATCATGCCACAGCTGTTTCTTTACTTGTACATAATGTATCAGGAAACATTGTGAGCAGCCACCAGAAACATTAGGTGTAAAACTATTTGAACGAATCAAATACAGTGTTTATCTAACCGCAGAGGGAATGCTTTTTCGCAGACGCGCGCAGGAAATTATAAATTTATCAGAAAAGCAAAGCAGGAGATTTCTCAAAGTAATGATACGCTTTCAGGGGACGGTTCACTTTTCCCACAATTCCTTGACAGCGATATTCCTTGTCTGTATATACTGCACATACATTCGGCGCAAGGTCTTTCCTGTTATGAAAATCATTTTCGATTACTCCAAGACCCCCTACAATCCGTTCTTTATCTAAGCAAAGATACCAACCATACTCTGTTTCATGATTGAGATATGCTTCCATACATTCAAGATACGCTTCTTGTGGCACTTCCCATTTATCATGAAACCATGCTGCAGCAGCTTCTTTTAATTCTGGCTTTTGTCTTAAAGTAACATAGGTAAATTCTTTCATATCTGCCTCCGCAACTTTCAAATTTGCTAAATTCTCTTAATAAGAAACATTTCCATTGGTTGCTCATATCTTGGAATATCTATAACAAAACCACCACAATCTTTATATCCTAATTTTCTATAAAAATGCTGTGCTTCTTCATCAACCTGTGTAAAAGTCAGAAGCATACCATATCCTTGTGATTTCATGTCAGCTTCCCAATGCTCCATAAGTTTTTTCCTATAACCTTTTCCTTGATAATTCCAATCAACAAACAACATTGTACAAAATGGCGTATTATCCCAAAAAAGATTATATCTCAACAAGCCTATCGGCTTATTATCATCTAATAAAACATATCCTCTTTTTTCTCCAACTTTACTGTCAAATTCCTGTTCTGGCAAATGCTTATCAAGACTATACCAAAACTCTTTATCTTCTAATTGAACATATCTGATTTCCAGCATTTCCTCGCCTCTTTAACTTCCAATTTGCTAGTTTATTACTGTTCAGTAATTGTCTTTATATAAAACAGACAAGTTAAAGGGACTTGCTTTTTATCCAAGTCAAGCACAACTTGTCGTTCTTCTGCCCGTGCAAAACCTCTATGCTCATAAAATTGATAAGTGCAAGCATTATCTGTGTATAAATAAATAAGTTTTCCGCTTTCATCTTTTTCAAATGCAGACAATAATGCTGTTCCAATACCTTTAATTTTGCAATCAGGGTCAGCGGCAAGAAAAATTATCTCTCCATCAGGTCTATTCTTTTGACAAAAAGACTTATACATATCTTTATTCGCTTCATCATATTCTTCAACACCTTTTCCCGCCACAAGATGCTGAAGCCAATCAAATATCTTCACATAAATCGCTTTTGACACGCTGTAATAACGTTTTGGCTCATTCTTTATTTCTGCAAGTAAAACACCCACAAAAATATCATCAGCATAAGCACCATAAACTTTTGTTGCACGATTTAGTTCCATATACCAGAAATATTTTGCGTACAAATCCAAAATAACTTTGCTATCCATATACCAATCTAAATGCATTCCCTAAATTGCAAATTTCTGAGCTTTTTTGTAATCTTGTTTGCAAACTTCTTTTATCTCAATCAATAGCTTCACTCCTACAACTTCTCATTTATATATTTTTTATATTGCCATATTCTTTAACATCTAACACCAGTTATTTTCAAAAAAGAGGGTATATTACTTTCGTAATATACCCTCAACACTCAATATCATCTGTTCCTTTCCGATAAATTAAAAACTACGCAAACTTCGCACACTCTGTTTCGTCAAATCTCCTGACGAATTTCCCGACGAAACTTTTACGAAAATCTACCCGATATTTTATGATAGATTTTAATAATTTACGAAAGGTTCAAAACTGCTTCAATCATGCATAGTTGCTTGACTTTAAGCACATTTCCAGACTTTATTCAATTTCAGATTAGTTTCCCATCTGTTTTGCTACTTCTTCTGCAAAGTTCTCTTCTTTTTTCTCGATTCCTTCTCCAGTCTCGAAACGAACGAATCCTTTGATTGTTACGTTGGCATTATTTGCTTTCGCAACCTGCTCTACATATTTGCCAACTGCCTGTTTTCCGTCTTCAGCTTTTACATAAACCTGATCTAACAGACATACTTCTTTTAACTCTTTATTCAGACGACCAATGATCATCTTTTCAATGATATTTTCTGGTTTGTCCGGATTTTCATTCATAGCCTGAACTTTTAAGATTTCTGTTTCATGATCGATATACTCTTTTGAAACTTCATCTCTGCTTGTATATTTTGGAGAAATAGCTGCAACTTGCATTGCTACGTTCTTTGCCATCTCTTTGATTTCATCATTTACGACGTCAGTGGCAACTTCTACCAATACACCAATTTTTCCGCCGGCATGAATATAGGAAGCAACGAATCCATCTTCCGCAGAAACTTTATGGAATCTTCGGATATTCAGGTTCTCTCCGATTACCGCAATTTTTCCATCTAAAACTTCTTTTACAGTCTTACCGGCTTCCGCCTTAGATTCTTCTGCAAGAAAAGCTTCAATGTCTTCTGCCTCTGTTGTCAGCGCTTGTTCTGCAACTTCCGCTACATATTCTTTAAATGTATCATTTTTAGCAACGAAATCAGTCTCAGAGTTTACTTCAACAATTGCTGCTGTTTTCGCATCATCAGAGATTGTTGCTGCAACTAAACCTTCTGCTGCAATACGACCCGCTTTTTTCGCTGCTTTTGCAAGACCATTCTCTCTTAAAAATTCTACCGCTGCATCCATATCTCCTTCTGTCTTTGTAAGAGCCTTCTTACAATCCATCATCCCTGCACCGGTCATTTCTCTTAATTCTTTTACCATTGCTGCTGTAATAGCCATGATTTCTTCCTCCTAAAATAACTTATGATTACTCTTCGTCTTCTGCAGCTTCCTCTGCTTCAGACTCTGCATCGATTCCCTGATTTGCTTCGATAACAGCATCCGCCATTGCAGATGTAATCAGTTTTACTGCACGGATTGCATCATCATTTCCCGGGATGATATAATCTAATTCTTCAGGATCGCTGTTTGTATCTGCGATTCCAACAAGAGGAATTCCTAAAGTATGTGCTTCCTGAACACAGATGCTTTCTTTCTTAGGATCTACGACAAAGATCATATCCGGAAGTCCGCCCATTTCTTCGATTCCACCTAAGTTTTTCTGAAGTTTATCCTTTTCTTTGTTCAGCTCTAAAACTTCTTTCTTTGGAAGTACATCAAATGTTCCGTCTTCTTCCATCTCTTTGATCTTTTTCAGTCTTGCAATTCTAGACTCAATTGTCTTGAAGTTTGTCATCATTCCACCTAACCATCTCTGATTTACGTAGAACATTCCGCAGCGTTCTGCCTCTGCCTGAATTGAATCCTGAGCCTGTTTTTTTGTTCCGACAAACAGAATTTTTCCGCCCTGAGCTACACAGTCTTTTACTGCATTGTATGCGTCATCCACCATTCCTACAGATTTCTGTAAGTCAATAATATGGATGCCATTACGCTCTGTATAGATATACGGTGCCATTTTAGGGTTCCATCTTCTTGTCTGATGTCCGAAATGAACACCTGCTTCCAGTAACTGTTTCATTGAAATTACGCTCATTATAAAATCTCCTTTAGTTTGTGCTTCCGCCATTTTCAACGTTTCAGCAAACCTTTCGGCACTTACCAAAATTCCAATGGCGTGTTTATTTTTACCTATGACAGTATACCAAATCTTGTTTTTGATTGCAAGTTTTTTCTAATCAAGCTTCCCGATTTCGTCAAATATAAAGTCATTGATTACTTTAATATAAGTTCCCTTCATACCGGAGGAACGGGTTTCCACCACTCCAGCGCTTTCCAGCTTGCGCAGTGCATTTACAACGACAGATCGTGTAATACTAAACCGATCCGCAATTTTACTGGCAACTAAGATCCCCTCATTTCCATCCAACTCTTCCAAAATATGAACAACCGCCTTATGTTCTGTAAAGGATAACGTACTGATTGCTGAATCTACAATATCTTTTTTCCTTCTTTCCAGCTCCACCTCTTCGCTGACAGATCGAAGCATTTCCAGCCCGACCACGGTTGTTCCGTACTCTGCCAGGATAATGTCATCAATGGAATACGCTTCATCCTGGCGGTACATAAACAGCGTTCCAAAGCGTTCCCCTGCAATGTCTATCGGAGCAATTATAACAAAATAATCTTCCATTTCCGAATCAAACCCTAAGGTTGAGAGGCTGACATTTTCATTGGTAGACAAAATTGCCAGCAGTCTCTCGTTCAGAGAGAAATCAACATAATCTTTCACATTACCGGAAATCAGCTGATGAACAATTTGAATATGATCTGCTTCATTTTTTCCAAGGATTTTTCCTTTTTTGCTAATGACCAGTACATTGGATTTCATTACCTCCGTCAGTACTTTACAAATATCATTAAATACGACTTTCTGCGAATTATTGTTATGCAGCAATTTATTAATTTTTCTTGTTTTATCTAATAACTGTATACTACTCATGTCCTTTCTTTCTCCTTATTCCGCAGCTGCATTCTCGGAAATCTCCTCTTTTTCTTCCGGCAGACTGCAAACAAAACCACATTCCTTATTTGAACATACCAATTTTTTGCCTTTTTCAATCATATAACTTCCACATTTTTCACATTTCACAGTAGAAGGCTTCTGCCATGACATAAACTCACATTCGGGATTATTTTCACATCCATAATATTTACGTCCTTTTTTTGTCTTTTTCAGAACTACTTCTCCACCGCAAATCGGACATGGAATTCCCACTTTCTCAAAATGAGGCTTTGTATTTCGGCATTCCGGGAATCCGGGACAAGCCAAAAATTTTCCGTACGGTCCGTATTTTACTACCATATTACGCCCGCACTGATCACAGATTACGTCGGTTACCTCATCTTCAATTTTAATTTTTTCGAGTTCTTCTTCTGCATTTTTTACGGCAATTTCAAAATCCGGATAGAAATTTTCGATGACAGATTTCCATCGAACTTTCCCCTCTTCCACCATATCAAGCAGTCCTTCCATCATCGCCGTAAAATTCACATCGACGATTGTCTCAAACCCTTTTTTCATCATCTGATTTACCGACTCTCCAAGTTCTGTAACATAAAGATTTTTCTTTTCTTTTACAACATACCGTCGGGCAACGATTGTGGAAATCGTCGGAGCATAGGTACTCGGTCTTCCAATTCCGAATTCTTCCAACGTCTTCACTAAAGATGCTTCTGTATAATGTGCCGGAGGTTGTGTAAAATGCTGTTTTGGATCAAATTCGCCTAAAGAAAGCTCCGTGTCCTGATCAATGGATTTTAATATCACATTTCCCTCTGACTTTTCATTATTAATATTATACACTGACAAAAACCCATCGAATACAATTTTAGAAGCCGAAGCCGTAAAGCGATAATCTCCTGCCGCAATCTTTACAGATGTATTCTCATATTTTGCAGAAGCCATACGACTTGCCATAAAACGGTTCCAAATCAGCTGATACAAACGGAACTGATCTCTTGATAGTTCTTCTTTAATACTAACCGGAGAATTCTCCATATAGGTCGGGCGAATTGCCTCGTGGGCATCCTGCACTTTTTTATCGTCTTTTTTCGCCGTATTTCCTGCCCCAACGTATTCTTTTCCGTAATGCTCAGCAATATACTCCTTGGCTGCCGTATCTGCCTCCACAGAAATTCTCGTGGAATCCGTACGGAGATAAGTGATTAAACCGACATTTCCTTTTCCTTTAATATTCACACCTTCATACAGCTGCTGTGCAATGCGCATTGTTTTCTGAGGAGCAAAGTTTAATTTACTGGATGCATCCTGCTGCAGCGTACTGGTTGTAAATGGAAGAGGTCCCTTTTTCAGTCGTTCCCCAACCTTGACCGAATCCACTTTGAATTCCTTTCCTTCCAATTCCTTTAACAGACGATCCATTTCCTCTTTACTGTGAATTTCAAGTTTCTGATCCTGATCTCCGATAAATTTCGCAGCAAGCGGCTTTTTGCTGCCCTTTACATGCAGCATGGCATCTAAAGACCAATACTCCTGTGGAATAAACAGGCTGATTTCTTCTTCTCTGTCACAAATTAAACGCAGGGCAACTGACTGCACACGCCCGGCGCTCAAACCGCGTTTGATCTTAGCCCACAAAATCGGACTGATCTGGTATCCGACAATTCGATCCAGGACTCTTCTGGCTTGCTGGGCATCAACCAAATTCATATCAATTTCCCTTGCATTCTTTATGGAATCCTTGACTGCAGTCTTTGTGATCTCATTGAATGTAATACGACTGCATTTTTTATTTTCCAATTTTAATGCATGATAAAGATGCCATGAAATTGCTTCTCCCTCACGGTCTGGGTCCGTTGCCAGATAAACTTTATCCGCCTTTTTTACAGCTTTTCTAAGCGCAGCCAGAACCTCTCCTTTTCCCCGAATGGTAATATATTTAGGCTCAAAGTCATGTTCAAGGTCAATTCCCAGCGTACTTTTGGGAAGATCACGAACATGTCCATTGGAGGCAATCACCTCATAGTTCTTACCAAGGAATTTTTTAATTGTTTTTGCTTTCGCCGGTGACTCGACGATAACCAGATATTTCGGCATATTAAATTACCCCTTATTTATATTTTTTCAAGAACGCCGTCTGCAGTCTCTGCCATAGGCTGCATCGAACAAAAGAAACTTTCTCCGTTCCATAAAATTTTCTTGTTCACCACCTCTAAATTTTACTGTCAGGTGGGAATCTTTTCACATTTGATATACAGATTCTGATGAATCTGTCGGATGTAACCGTTTGCTTCTAAAAAAAATAATGACTGAATCACTTCTTTATAAGCACATCCCGATAAATGAAGAATCTCATCCAGGTGCTTGGGATTTAAACTTAAGATATCATACACCTTTTTCTCTGGGTACGCAAGAGATTTCCTCTCTCCCGTCTTAAAATTCTCTGATTTCTTTCTGAATTTCGGAAATTCTGACAGAATATCTTCCATTGTTTCTGTAAGTTTTGCACCCTCTTTTATCAGACCGTGGCACCCTGCATGATTCTGATCTGTAATCGGACCCGGAACTGCAAATACTTCCTTATTTTGCTCCAATGCACAGTCTGCAGTAATCAAAGACCCGCTTCTTTTCTTCGCCTCCACCACAAGGACTCCGTCACTTAACCCGCTGATGATGCGGTTTCGCTGTGGAAAATTGCGGGAATAGGGAGGGATCCCCGGAGGATATTCGGAAAATATCGTTTGATTTTCATACATTTTATAAAACAATTTAAAATTATCTCTTGGATAAATCTGATCAATTCCACACCCGAGAACACCAACAGCACTTTCCTTCATATCCGCGATTTCCCGGTGTGCTGATCCATCAATCCCCTTTGCCAGACCACTAACAATCTGCACTCCGTTTTTTGCCAACTCTCTCGCGAATATTCGGGAAATTTCCATTCCATAAACTGTAGAATTTCTTGATCCTACAATTGCAATCGCCAGCGCTTTCTCTCTATAGGGCCGCCCCTTTTGAAAGATTCCAAACGGAAAATCATAAAGTTTTTTAAGTCGTCTGGGATAACCAGCTTCTTTATAAGTATAAAAATGAATTTGTTGTTTTTGAAGATCTTCATAGGATTTTTGAATACGGTCTTCATCTTTCCATTGAGAAAATCTTTTCAATTCCTGTTTTGTAAACTTTTCTTCGATTCCACTGGGGTTAAGATGAAACAGTTCTTTCGGATGCCCCAACAGATGCATCCATCGCTTTTGTTTTTTCAAAGGCAGGCACAATTTCGCACAAAACCAATACCAATAAAGCTTATCCTCCATATTCCAACACCTCTTTTATAAAATCAGCATTTCGGAAGGTCATAGCCTCCATTAAATAAATTGGAAGAATCTTTGTTTGATGTTCCATAACTGCAATTGTCATTGCAACTCTTCTAATTTTATCGGCTCCTCGTCTTGTAATTTTCCCCATATCATATGCCGCATTCAGAAAATTGATGCCTTCCTCTTCCATTGGACAATATACATCCATATGCTGCGGCAAAACTTCGCCAAAATACTGATATCCGCTGCCTGCCAAAAGCTTCTGCTCCATTGCTATGGATTCTTCCATCCGACTTTTCATCTGTTTTGAAGTCTCTGCCGCAGTCTCTCGCTCCTTATAAATCTCAGACAAAATCTTTGTATCATCCCTTTGCTCTTTCACTCCGAGAATCAAATCAAAACGGTCCACAAGGGGGCCTGATAATTTTTTTAAATATCGTTTCTTTTCATAATAACTGCATCGGCACTTTCCATCCTCCAGCGCATAGCCACAAGGACATGGATTCATGGCTGCAATCAGCAAAAAATCCGCCGGAAAAATTATTTGCGATCCCGCTCGATGAAGCTCCAATTGCTTTTCCTCCAGCGGAATCCGAAGCCCTTCCAAACATTCCGTCCGAAAATCTATAAGCTCGTCCATAAACATAATTCCATGATGTGCCAGGGTAATTTCTCCGGCTCCGGGAATCTTTCCGCCACCAAGCAGTGCTGCCCTCGTAATCGTAGAATGCGGTGTGCGAAAGGGCGGTCTTGGGTCCATAAGGTGTCTGGAAATACCGGAAGCATCATAAATACTTTGAACTTCCAGCCGGTGTTCTGCTGACAACTCCGGAAGAATCGTGGGGATTCGTTTTACCGCCATGCTTTTCCCTGATCCGGGCGCCCCTGCGATCAATAGATGATGACGTCCTGTTATCGCAATTTCAATGGAGCGTTTCAGATGCTCCATTCCTTTCAGATCAGCAAAATCTTCCTCTCTTTGGTCCCATTGAAATTTCTGTGGAAAGATCTTTGATTTTTTGCGAAATGTGCCGCCAAAATAGTTCAGAACATCTTCCAGGTGATCCATAAAAACAATTTCCACTCCTTTCATAGCTTCTAAGGACTTGCGATCCTCCTCCGCCACAAAAAAACGATGGATTCCCTGTTTTCTTGCTGACAAAATAATCGGCAGACAATTTCCTACCCCTCGAATTCTCCCGTCCAATCCCAATTCTCCGAGAATACATATTTCCTGAAGCTGATCTGACGGAATCATCCCAAGACACCCTAAAAAAGCCGCAGCAATGGCAAAGTCAAAGGCAGTTCCGCTTTTCCGAATTTTTGCCGGGGATAAATTGACTGTAATCTTCATAGACGGCAAAGGATGTCCAATGGAACGCAGGGCAGATGCAACCCGTTCCTTTGCTTCCATAGATTCTTTTGACAAATAGCCCACCATAGAGAAATATGGCAGGCCATTTCTGATTTGAACTTCTACATGAATTAGCTGACCGGTAACGCCGAAGACGATACCGCTGATTACCTCTTGATACACGATCATTCACTCCTTCCGCGACGAAAGGTTTCCCAAAATGATAGTATTATCTTATCATAATTGTAATTTTTTTACAATTATTTCAACAATTTTTTTAATTCATTCATAAAAGTATTTACATCTTTAAATTCTCGATAGATTGCGGCAAAACGTACATAGGCAACTTCATCTAATTCCTTTAATTTATCCATCACAATCTCACCGATCAAAGATGTCTCTACCTCCCGTTTGCCCAGATTAAAAATCTTTGTCTCAATCTCGTCCACCGATTTTTCAATTTGATCCATTGAGATCGGCAATTTATGACAGGATTGTACAATTCCATGCCGAATTTTGTTGCGGTTATATAATTGTCTCGTTTTATCTTTCTTGATCACACTTAACGGCTCTGTCTCAATTTTCTCATAAGTTGTAAACCGTTTGCTGCAGTCATCACACTGCCTCCGCCGGCGAATGGCATTATTGTCTTCAGCCGGTCTCGAGTCAACAACTCTGGAATTCTCACTTCCACAGTATGGACATTTCATTTTCTTCTGTTACCTCCGTTTTTTTCTGCTTGCAGTATAACATTTTTTAGAATCAATGAAAAGACTTTCTTCTATTTCAGACATTCTTTTTCATTGATATCCACCAAAACGGCATCTCTCCCAATTCGCACCACACATTTATAAGGAATCTTATAAATCTGATTTTTCCCGAAACAATTGAGCATCTTCGTTGCTCTCGGAACCAAAAGATAACAAATTAATCCCGTTTTCACCTCGAAGTCAAGATCAATGACAAAACCTAATTTTTCTCCGGTGTTGCAGTTTATAACATCCTTCTGTCTCAATTCAAGAAATTTCATAAAAATATCCTTTTTTCTGTTATATTCTATTTCCCTGAAAATTATGCGAAAAGGCAGGAGCAAACATTTGCTTTGCTCCTGCCTTTGCGTTTCGACAACTTATGAATTTTCTTTTTTCCCTGTAATAATTCCTTTTGGACATTTGTTCGCGCATAATCCGCAACCCACACATTTATCATAATCAATCTGAGCAATGTTATTTTCCACGGTAATGGCTCCAAGCTTACAAGCCTTCTCACAGGCACGACATCCAATACATCCGGCTTTGCAGACAGACATTACGGCTTTTCCAAAATCTTTGGAATTACACTGAACCTTACATTTTTTATCATATGGCACTAATTCAATCAATCCCTTTGGACAAATATCTACACATTTTCCGCAGGCTACACATGCCTCCTGATCAACGCAGGCAATGCCGTTTATAATCTCAATAGCGTCTTCCGGACAAACATTGGCACAACTCCCAAATCCCATACAGCCGTACTCACAGCCCTTTGGTCCCGCACCCGGCACATTCACCGCTTCAACACAGCTGAGAGCTCCGTCGTACTGATATTTATCCGCTGCTTTCTCACAGGTTCCCGCACATTTTACAAACGCAACCTGTTTCACAAAATCTCCTGCTTCTACACCCATAATAGCGCTGATTTTCTCCGCCACCGGCGCACCTCCCACCGGACATGCATTTACCGGTGCATCGCCTGCCGCAATTGCCGCTGCAAGTCCGTCACAGCCTGCAAATCCGCAGCCTCCGCAGTTATTTCCCGGAAGTTCGGCTCTGACAGCGACTTCTTTTTCATCAACCGGAACCTTAAACTTCTCAGATGCAATTCCAAGCAAAACTGCAATGACCAATCCGGTTCCTCCAACGATCACGGCCGCAAGAATAATTGCTGTTATATCCATTCTTACTACCTCCTATATAATTCCTGAGAATCCAAAAAAGGCAATTGCCATCAGCCCCGCAGTAACAAGAGTGATCGGCATTCCCTGAAAGGATTCCGGAATATTATTGTGTTCATTTCTCTCACGAATTCCTGCCAGAATCACAATGGCAATGGTAAATCCGACTGAAATACCAATTCCGTTTACAATACTGGCTGCAAATCCATAATCATTCTGAACGTTTGTCAAAGCAACTCCAAGTACCGCACAGTTTGTTGTAATCAGCGGAAGATATACTCCCAAAGCTTCATAAAGTGACGGCATAGATTTTTTTAACACCAGCTCTACAAACTGTACCAGTGCAGCAATAACCAGAATGAAAACAATGGTCTGCAAATATTCCAGATTCGTTGGTATTAAAATAAAGGAATAAATTAAATTCGTTACAGCAGATGCAATGGTAATAACGAAAATAACCGCTACTCCCATCCCCGCGGCAGTGTCTACTTTTTTTGAGACTCCAAGGAATGGACATAATCCCAGGAACTGGCTCAATACAACGTTATTTACCAGGGCTGAACCGATAGCAATTAACAATAAATCTTTCATTTCTATCTTCCCCCTTCTTTTTCTTGTTTCATATCTGCATCAAGATTGAAAAATCTGGTACCGCAGGCATGGTTTCCACAGGATGCACAATCTCCGCATCCGGCAGACGGATGTACCGGCAGACCCTTTTTTCTCTTTTTATTTCTAATTTTATTCTGTGCGGCAATCAGGCATGCCAGAACAAAGAAAGCGCCCGGTGCCAGAATAAAGATCGTAATCGGTTCATAAGAAGACGGCATAATCTGCTGACCGAAAATCTGTCCTGCTCCCAAAAGTTCGCGAAAAGCGCCGATTAGGGTCAGTGCAATGGTAAATCCAAGTCCCATTCCCAGCCCGTCAAAGAACGAGGTCACCGGACCATTCTTTGCTGCAAAGGCTTCTGCACGACCAAGAATGATACAGTTTACTACGATCAGCGGGATATAAAGCCCTAACGCAGAATATACCGAAGGCACGTAGCCCTCCAATAAAAACTGTACAATCGTTACCAGAGAAGCAATCACAACAATATATCCCGGGATTCTGGCTCTATCAGGGATTACTTTTCGAAGTGCTGAAATTACCATATTGGAAAACATCAAAACGACGGTCGTTGACAATCCCATCCCCACTCCGTTGACGGCAGAGGTTGTAACAGCCAATGTCGGACACATACCAAGAGTCAAAACGAAGGTAGGATTTTCTTTCACAATACCGTTCATCAAACGTTCGATCGGATTTATCTTCATTTTTATTTCCCTCCCTTCAGGCTTTTTGCATATACAACGCAACTGTTGACGCCGCTTGTTACCGCACGGCTTGTGATTGTTGCACCACTGATCGCATCGATTTTTGTATCATCATCTTTGCCGGAGCCATCTTTTACAACCTCAAATTTATCAGCCTTTTTATTTTTAAAATTATTTTTAAATTCATCTTCCGATGCTTTCATACCAAGACCGGCAGTTTCACTGATTGTCAAAGTCTCGTATCCATTGACGGTTCCGTCATCTCTGACGCCCACAGACAGCGAAATATCTCCGCCGTATCCCTCCGGATTCGTCACAGAGAAAACATACCCCAGCTGTTTCCCGTCTGCATCCACTGCTTTTGCAGCTTCGGTAATTGTATTCTGTCCAAGATCGTTTGCCTTCAAAACCTTCGCTACATCTTTTTGATTTAGCTTTACCGTCTCAAACTTTGCCGCATCTTGAAAAACTGCTTTATAAGCTTCCTGCTTTGTCTTTTCCTGCTGTGCTGCAATCGGCTCCTTTGTCACATTATATACCAGTCCCAGAAGAAATCCGGCAATTACTGTGATCAAGCACAATTTAATACAATCTGAAATAATACTCTTATTCATTGCCTTTTCCCCCTTTTTTCTTCACAATTCCAAACGGAGTCGGCGCTGTGACTCTTTCAATCAAAGGTACCAGTAAGTTCGCAATAATAATGGAATAAGAAACTCCCTCTGCCATCGGTCCAAACAGACGGAACAATCCGGTCAGAATTCCAAGAATTACCGCGTAAATAATTTTTCCATTTCTGGTAATCGGAGAAGTTACATAATCCGTCGCCATAAAAATAGCACCCAGCATTAATCCGCCGCTGAAGATCTGCGCAGCCATGTAAGAAAGATCAAATCCCTGATTTCCGAAAATCAGTACAAAAATAGCAACCACAGCAACATAAATGCATGGAATTAACGGTGAAATTACTTTCTTAATTACCAGATAAACGCCTCCAAGAATCAATAGTAAAGCAGAAGTTTCTCCAATTGTTCCCGGAATAAATCCTAAGAAAGACTTCATAACATCTACAGCTTTTCCCTGTTCCATCACAGCAAGGGGAGTCGCAGTGGTAACACCGTCATAAGTAAAAGTTGTCATTCTTGCTGCAAAAGAAATCATTAAAAAACATCTTGCTGCCAATGCAGGGTTCATGAAGTTTTGTCCCAGTCCGCCAAATAACTGTTTTACAACAATAATTGCAAACAATCCTCCGATAACCGGAAGCCAGAACGGAACTTCTGAAGGCAAGTTAAGCGCCAGAAGCAGTCCTGTCAGCACCGCACTCAAATCATGAATTGTAATCGGCTGTTTCATTAATTTCTGATAGATATACTCTGCTGCAACACAAGTCACAATCGAAACCGCAATTGTTACTGCCGCAGGCGCACCAAAGATATAGATACCAAAAATCGTAGCAGGTAATAATGCGATTATGACATCCAGCATAATCTTCTGTGTTGAGCCTTTATCTCTCACATGAGGATTGGCTGACACATGATATAATGATTCGCTCATATGTATCTCTCTCCTTTATTTCTTTCTACGGTTTGCTAATACCTGTTTCCGACCTGTCTTCATAGACTGCGCAAGATTCCGCTTTGCCGGACAAATATAAGAACAGCATCCGCATTCTACACACTCAGCTCCATAAAGCTGTTCAAACTCATCAAACTGGTTATGATCTGCCAATACAGATAATTTCGCAGGCATTAATTTTTGAGGACAGACACTGACGCATCTTCCGCAGCGAATACAATTACTTGGTTCGTTTGCGGAAACTTCATCTTTTGTCAGCGCTAAAAATGATGAAAATGTTTTAACTGCCGGAACATCTGTAGTAAACATTGCCATTCCCATCATCGGTCCGCCTGAAATAATTTTTTCCGGCTGCTCTTTGAATCCGCCGGCTGCCTCAATCAATTCATTTACGTTGGTACCGGTACGCACCATGAAATTGCTCGGATTCTTAATCGCATCTCCCGTCACCGTCACAAGACGCTGAAATAACGGTTTCCCATCCTTTACAGCCTCTTTAACTGCCACAATGGTCGCTACGTTATCTACAATACATCCTGCATCTGCCGGAAGCATACTGGAATTAATACTTCTTCCGGTAGTGGCATAGATCAAAGAACGCTCTGCTCCCTGTGGATACTTTGTTTTCAGAGATGCCACACTAATTCGCTCCTCATTTTTTACCAGGCTTTCCACCTTTGCAATCGCATCCTTCTTATTATCTTCAACACCGATAATTCCTTTTGCTTTCGGGAACAAGTCAAGCACGATTTTCAATCCCTCGATCAATAATTCCGGTGTTTCCATCATAATACGGTAATCACCGGTAATATAAGGCTCACACTCGGCTCCGTTTACAATAATATAATCAATCGCATCCGGATCTTTTGGTGTTAATTTTACATGAGTTGGGAATCCGGCGCCTCCCAATCCGACAATGCCGGCTTCCTTAATCGCCGCCAAAACATCATCCTTTGTCATGGATTCATAAGGCGCAGACTGAAACTCAGCCTCTTTGAATTCTCCATCATTTTCAATGATAATTGAGTTGACTTTTGCTCCCGCAGGAGTCAGTCTTGGCTCAATCGCTTTTACAGTTCCTGATACAGAGCTGAAAATATTTGCAGATACAAACCCTCCAGCTTCTGCAACCTTCTGACCTGCAAGGACATGATCCCCTTTGCTCACTACTGGTTTTGCAGGGGCGCCAATGTGCTGGCCCAAAGGTAAAACAACATCTCCTTTTGGCAGATATTCGGAAATCGGTGAATCTTTTGCATATTCTTTACCATCATCCGGATGAACTCCGCCACTGAATGTAAACAATGCCATTTTAAGCCTTCCTTTCTCTTTTACATTTTTTCCCATCGCGTAAAAAAAGAGTTTCCACGCAAAATGAAAACTCCTCTGAACACATTCCTAATATAACATAATCCGCTTTTTTTTTCAATGTTTTTTTAAATTTTTGTAAAAAACATTTCGCATCCCATCTATTTCCTATTTGCGGATCTGTCCGTTTCCGTAAATGATGAATTTTGTTGTTGTCAATGCATCCAATCCCATCGGACCTCTCGCATGGATCTTTTGTGTGCTGATTCCAATTTCCGCACCAAATCCAAACTCAAATCCATCCGTAAATCTGGTGGAGGCATTGACGTAAACTGCCGCAGCATCAATCCGATCTAAAAATTCCTGTGCATTCTGATAAGAATTGGTAACAATCGCCTCTGAATGCCCGGTGTTATACCGATTGATGTGAGCAACCGCTTCATCAAAACTGTTCACTGTCTTCACAGAAATTACAGCATCCAGATATTCCGTTCCCCAATCCTCTTCTGTGGCAGGAATAACGTTTTCATTCAATGCGCAAACCTCCTGGTCTGCGCGAACCTGAACTCCCTTCTCCAAAAGAGCTTCTATAATTGCAGGACCGTGACTTTTTACAATCCCCTGGTGCAGAACAACGGATTCACAAGTATTGCATGTTCCGAGCCGCTGTGTTTTCGCATTTACAATAATCTGGACTGCCATATCCTTCTCTGCAAACTCATCCACATAAACATGACAGTTTCCTGTTCCAGTTTCAATGACCGGAACCGTACTGTTTTTCACGACACTCTGAATTAACCCGGCTCCTCCTCTCGGTATCAGCACATCCAAATACTCATTCATCTGCATCATCTTTGTAGCAGTCTCCCGGCTGGTATCTGTCAATAATTGGATACTGTATTTTGGCATATGAAGAGACTCCAGTGCGCTTTGGATCACATTTGTGATTGCCATATTAGAATAAATTGCATCGCTTCCACCTCGAAGAAGACAAGCATTTCCCGTTTTAAAGCAAAGAGCAAAGGCATCTGCCGTAACATTTGGACGGGATTCGTAAATAATTCCCACAACGCCCAGCGGAACCACTTTCTTTCCAATCAGCAGTCCATTGGGCGTCTTATTCATGTGCTGCACTGCTCCAATCGGGTCATTTAATTCTGCCACCTGTCGAAGACCTTCTGCCATCCCTTCAATTCGATCCGTGTTTAAGGACAGCCGGTCAATCAAAGCCTCCGTCATCCCCTGATCCTTGGCATTCTCCACATCCTTGGCATTTTCTGTTAATATGTATTCCTGATTTTGAATCAAACATTTTGCCGCTTCCCGCAAAACCGCATTTTTTTCCTCAATCTGAGCATGGCCGAGAATTACGGACGCTTCTTTTGCCTGCTTTCCCATTTGTTCTAACATAAAAACCTCCTTTTAATTCAGTCCTTTTGGTTTCAATGGTGTAATGGAACCATCTTCATTTTGAATGCTGATATGATTCAGCTGTCCTCTCAAATTTGCTCTCACTGCCTGAATATATTCCTGACGCAGTTTTTTTTGTTCTTTTTCCTGCTCCTTCGTCAATCCTACAGACTTCTGCAAATGATACAGCTCATTAATTCTTTTTATTTTCTTCTCGTTCATTGCTTAACCTTTCTTAAAATATGGGCGCTCCGTTAAATATTGCTTAAAATCAAAATCAGGACGTTTGTGGGCTAAAAACAAAGTACCGATTTCTTCTCCGCTCATTACTCTGTTTACATTTTCCAGGTGCTCACTATTGACAATCACCATATCCGCCCCTGCATCTGTTACAATGTTGGCTGCGGCAATTTTCGTAGCCATTCCTCCGGTACCTACCTTTGTTACAGCACCTTTTCCCATCTCCTCAATCTTTTCATTGATTTCCTCAACCTCTGAAATTAATTTGGCGCCTGGATTTTTGTGAGGATCATCGGTATACAATCCGTCGATATCGGTCAATAAGATCAAGAGATCTCCGCCGACCACCGCCGTCACCACTGCCGATAATGTATCGTTATCACCAAATTCAATCTCCTCTGTGGATACTGTATCATTTTCATTTACGATTGGAATGACCCCCAACTCCAAAAGCTGATCAAATGTATTCTTTGCATTAAAGCGTCGTTCATCATTTAACATTGTTTCTTTTGTGATCAAAATTTGAGCCGATCCCTGATTATATTCCGCAAACAGCTTTTGATAAATCATCATAAGCTGCCCTTGTCCGACCGCAGAACATGCCTGCTTCAATGGCAGCGACTGGGGTCTTCCTGAAAGTCCCAGAGATTTAAATCCCACACCAATGGCTCCGGAGGATACTAAAATCACTTCTTTTCCGCTATTATGAAGATCCGTCAGTACCCTTACCAGCTTTTCCAGTCGAAATAAGTTAAGATTTCCGGTCGATTTATGAATCAACGATGAAGTTCCAACCTTAATTATGACTCTCTTTTTATCTTTTAGTTTTTCACGATTATGTAGCATTTTATTTTCTTTCTCCTCATAGTTTTTGCTCTGTGACGACAGCCTCTGCCACCTTGATTCCATCCATTGCCGCAGAAGTAATGCCTCCTGCGTACCCGGCGCCCTCTCCACAGGGATAGATCCCGGTGACACTGCTCTGGAAACTCTTATCTCTCTCAATCCGAACCGGAGAAGAAGTCCTTGCCTCGATCCCGCACAAGATCGTATCTTCCCGATTGAATCCCTGAATCTTTCCTTCAAAGAACTCCATTCCTTCGCAAATTGCGTCACATACAGCCGACGGAAGACAATTCCTGAGATTTCCAAAGGATGTTTCTCCTTTTGTATTGGGCTCAATTTTTCCATATTTTTTCGATCTTTGATTTTTCCGGAAATCACAAAGAAGCTGTACCGGAATTTTGCCTCTCCCTTCCTGATAGGCTTTCTCCTCCCAAAACTGCTGAAAATAAATTCCAGCCAGCGGACCGTCCTGGATAAAATCATCCGGTGTCACCCCTACAATAATCGCACTATTGGAATTTTTTTCTGCCCGGTCATAGTTGCTCATTCCATTCACCGTCAGCCTGTCCGGCTCCGAAGAAGCATTGACGACAAACCCGCCAGGACACATGCAGAAAGAATAAACGCTTCTACCTGCTTTTGTATGGTAGGTCAATTTATAGGGTGCGGCAGGAAGATGGTATATTTCCGCTTCCCTGCCATATTGAGACCGATCAATCATCTCTCTGGGATGCTCTACACGCAGTCCGACTGCAAACGCTTTGGCATTCATCATAATTTCCCTGCGATGCAGCATCTCAAAAGTATCTCTTGCACTGTGCCCCGGCGCTAAAATTACAGTCTCACAGGGAATCCTCTCTTTCCCGTTGACCATCACGCCACACACCGCATGATTCCGAATCTCAACATCCGTTACCTTCGTCTCAAATCTCACGACTCCTCCCAGCCTTTGGATTTCTTCTCTCATCCGAAAAACAACATCCCGCAGGAGATCTGTTCCGATATGAGGTTTACTTTCATACAAAATTTCGCTGGGGGCTCCAAACTCTACAAACGTTTCCAAAACAAAGCGGTTCCTTCCAAGCTTATCCTTGACCAGAGTATTTAATTTCCCATCAGAAAACGTTCCCGCGCCTCCCTCTCCAAATTGAACATTGGATTCCGGATTCAGCTCTCCTGTTTTCCAAAAATGTTCTACGTCTTTCGTCCGTTCCAGTACATCCTTTCCCCTCTCTAATACAAGCGGGCAAACACCTGCCCGCGCAAGCATCAGCGCTGCAAACAGACCTGCGGGACCCATACCGACGACAATAGGAGAATGCTGCCATTGCCTTTTGTTTTTTGGAAAATGATACTCTTGTTTCGTAATTTTCTGAATATTACGATTTTTTATCTTTTTTAAGAGCTGTTCCTCCTGTCCCTTCTCAAGCTCCACATCAATGGCATATACATAAGATAAATTTTCCTTCTTTCTTGCATCAATTGATCTTTTTGCTATCTTCCATGTCCGAATCGACGCATTTTTTACATTCTTTTTTATTTTTCTCTCCAACTGCCCTTCCCTGTGATTCACAGGCAGTTTTAACTGATTGATTCTAATCATAAATTTCTATTATCTGCGGGCATCCCGCTCATCCTTCCCAAAACATTTTTGACAAACATCTTATCTTTAACGCTCATTATATCACGCCGGATTTCTTTTTTCTATATATGAATCTTATGATTTCTTTTTCTATATCTGACTTCCGGCAATATATCCGGAGGTAAAAGCCCACTGGAGATTATATCCGCCGCAGGTTCCATCCACATCCAGCAATTCTCCTGTCATATACAAACCCGGAAGAATTTTCGATTCTAAGCTTTCAGGAATGATCTCCTTCGTTGACACTCCGCCGGCAGTTACCTGTGCCATATCATATCCCTTGTATCCGCTAATTTCCACCGGAAATCTCTGTATCAACCCAAGTATTTTGAGAAAATCTTTTTCCTGCAGCTCTTTGATTGATTGTTCCGGCTTTATTTTTAATCGTTTCAATAAACAAAATACCAGCTTTTTGTTTAAAAATCCCTGAAAAAATTCTTCGATTGTCTTATATCTGCACTTTTTTAAAAAGTCTCTTGCCGTTTCCTCCAGCGTCAGCATATCCGGCATGAGATTTAAAAAAATCGTTACTTTTTTCTTTTTACGAATCTCGTCTATCACAAAGCGGCTGATTTGAAACACCGGAATTCCGGAAATCCCATACTTTGTAAACTGGACTTCCCCCCGTTCCGTGACAAGAACTTCTCCATTCACACATACCGTCAGATCACAAACGTTACGGACCCCTGCCGTCTGTTTTAAATCATTTTCTCTGGCTTCCAGAGCTACAAGCGCGGGAAAGATATCTGTAATCTTATGATGAAATCCTTTCGCCAGACGGTAGCCGCTTCCATTGCTTCCGAGTTTTTCCTGGGCACAGCCTCCTGTTGACAAAATCAAATGGTTTCCCTGATACCTCTTCCCATTTCCGTAAACATAAAAACAATCCTTTCTTTTTTGCGCGCTCTCGACTTCAAAACCTGTTATAACATCAACTGGCAGACTTCGTATTTTTTGACTCAACACATCCACTACCGTCGATGCCTGAAACGATGCCGGATAATAATATCCATTTTGCTGGGTTACCAACATCCCGAGAGCTTCAAAAAATTGAATCAGTTCCGAAAGTCCGAATTTTTCAATCAGCCGATACGGAAAATGGGGAAGTGTCCCTCGATACGACGTTTCATCCAAAACTTCATTGGATAAATTGCATCTCCCGTTTCCGGTTGCAAGAATTTTTTTCCCTAATTTATCCATCCGTTCCAGCAAAAGAATCTTTTTTCCATTTTCCGCTGCCGTGATTGCTGCCATCATTCCGGAAGCTCCGCCGCCAACCACTATCGCATCATATCTCATTTTTATCCTCCCAATATCCAGCTGCACGACATCTTCCAAATGCTAGCTACTATAAGACTCTAGAAAATGATATACCTCCTCCTGATCTTTAAATATAGTTTTGTCCTGCAGCATTTTTAAAATGTCTTCCGGCAGGTCTTCCTTTTTCATATCGGTATATTCAAATACTTCTTTTGTCTGATTATTAATCACCACAAGCGTTCCGTCTTTGATTTTCAGTCCATAGGTGATCTTCTTCTCCGTTGTCGCTTTTACAGCCTTTGTCGTTGTTTCTGTTACCGTCGATTGCACTTGATGAATCTGCTCATTTTTTCCTGCATCTTTCCTGTAGAAAGCCGCATAATACATATACCCGCACAAAACTGTAATAATCACAATATAAATTAATAAAAATCTATTTACTTTATTCATACAAAAACCACTCCTTTGGCTTCATTATTTCCAAAGAAATGTATTTTATACAAAAAAGAAATTTCCTTTGCCGTCCTTCAGATCATTCAAATCACATTTGAGAACTGCTTTATAATAACCTTAATTTTTTCGCAAGTCTGATAATCATTGTTCCTTTTGGAATATTGCGAAGTTCTTCTTCTGTAAACATTTTCAGTCCGATCACACCTGCAAAATAGATCAATGCCCCAAGAGGAATGGCAATAACTAAACATACTACAAAACTCATTCTTCCAAAAGGAAGAACCTTAAATGTGACAAACTGAATCAATCCAACCACAGCTCCCATCAGCAAAGCACTGGCAGCCGGCTTTAGAAAGGTTTGGGAAAATTCCTGACGATATCCGCTGTACTTGCGAATGGACATTGCATTCAAAAAACTCATAGCAATCGAAAATCCAGTAGTTGCCAAAACCAATGTATAGGCATTCAGATTCGTATGTTTCAGCGATGCATATAAAATTGCCACATTCACGCAAACAGAAACTGCAGCATGATAAATCGGTACTTTCATCTTATCCATTCCCTGTAAAATACCATTGGAGACGGTGGACATACAAGTAAACACTACAGAGACAGCCCCTGCACGTAAAAGCCCGGCTCCCAGACCAACGCCGTTTTCAACTCCGAAAATCAGTCCGTTGATCGGTACATTCAGCACACCCAAACCAACGGCACAGGGTATTGCAATCATCATTGTAAATTTAATGACCATCTGGATATTTTCATTCATCTTTTTCTTTTGACCAAGGGCATATGCGCCGGAAATATTGGGAATCACAGCATTGGTCAATGCCGATGCCATCGCCAGCGGAATATTAATCAGTACGTTGTACTGTCCGGAAAAAACACCGTACAATTCCGAAACCTGAAAAGACTTCATCCCCTTATCAACCAAAATCGAGCTGAACAAAGTCATGTCAATGGTTGGACAACAATTATAAATCGCCGTACTTAAAATCACCGGCGTAATTGTCAGCAAAAGAATCTTCAAAATACTGTGATAAGATTCTAAATATTTCGTCTTATCGTGGCGCATCTGAATTTTTATTTTCGGATGATATAGTTTGTAAATAATCAAACAGAAGATCAGACCAGTAATCACTCCGACTTCCGTTCCGATAGCACTTCCCGCCGCGCCATGACTTGCTATAGCATAAGTAATTTTTTCCGATGGAAGAAATGGAAGAATCAAAACATATGCCATCAAAATACTGAAAATTGCGTTTAAGATTTGCTCTATAATCTGAGAAATCGAGGTGGGAACCATTGTGTTATGCCCCTGAAAATATCCTCGAAGCACGCCTAACACCGCAGAGAAAAAAATAGTCGGAGAAATACACCGCAGCGCAAGAACTGCTCCTTTTTGTTCTCCGACAAAAACCGGCGCACCAAACCATGCAACCAGCGATGCAATTCCTCCCACAACCGCAGCATAGATCAAAGCCCCGTAAAAAATTCTTTGGGCATTGATATATTCTTTCTTGGCAAGTCTGGCTGAAATCGATTTTGATACCGCAAGAGGAATACTGAAAGAAGATATGAGCAAAATAATATTGTAGATATTATATGCAACACTATAATATCCCACACCCGCTTTTCCGATAATCCCAAAAAGGGGACTTCGGTACAAAAGTCCAATGATTCTGCACAAAATGGATGCTCCTGCCAGAATCATCCCCTGCAATAAAAATGAGTTTTTCCTGCTTTTGCTCATACCAAACCTCTTTCATCTCTTGTATATCTGGTCCTTATCAGAATTTCTTCCTGTTTTTGCTCCATCTCCTTCCGTTCATCTTCTTTCATATGGTCGTATCCAAAAAGATGCAGCATACTATGGGCAATCAAAAAAGCATACTCTCTTTCTGCACTGTGTCCATAGTTCTTCGCCTGCTCCCATACTTTGTCCATGGAGATCATAATATCCCCGAGAAGAAACTCTCCGCTCTCCGGATCAAATGCCATCGGATCTTTTTCAATTTCCGAAAAATCTGCCGGGTGAGGATACTCTGCCATTGGAAATGACAGCACATCGGTGGGACGATCGATCTGTCTTGTTTCCTGATTGACTCGATGAATGGTCTCATTGTCTACCAAAAGAAGATTGACCCGGCACTCATAGGGACACTGCACATAATCAATCGCAGTCTCTATGACTTCCTTTGCAATCCTCTCATAAGAGATTCCAATCTCTCCTTCGTATTCCTTTTCAATCATTATATTCATAGCATTCCTTATCTTTTGTTTTTTCTCGCACTCTTATTCTTTCTTACAGCTTTTGTCTCCTCGTATTTATCATACGCCGCAACAATTTTTTGTACCAACGGGTGTCTGACCACATCCTTATTTGTAAGTTCGCAAATTCCGATCTCTTTGACTTTCCCAAGAACCTTCAGGGCTTCTTCTAATCCGGAAATGCTCTCAAACGGCAAATCCTTCTGCGTTAAATCTCCGGTAATAATTGCTTTTGATCCGAATCCAATCCGCGTCAAAAACATCTTCATCTGTGCCGGCGTTGTATTTTGTGCCTCATCCAAAATAATATAAGCATTATCGAGCGTCCGACCGCGCATATAGGCAAGAGGCGCCACCTCAATGAGTCCCTTTTCCATATTCTTCATAAATGCATCTGCCCCGAGAATTTCATACAGTGCATCATACAGTGGTCTCAAATACGGATCAACTTTGCTCTGCAGATCTCCCGGAAGAAACCCCAGCTTCTCTCCTGCCTCAATGGCAGGACGCGTCAGAATAATACGATTTACTTCATCACTTTTAAAAGCAGTAATTGCCATAGCCATGGCAAGATATGTCTTTCCTGTTCCGGCAGGCCCGACTCCGAACGTTATCATTTTATCATGGATTTCCTCCACATATTGTTTCTGCCCCAAAGTTTTGGGTTTGACTGCTTTCCCCTGGACGGTATGACAAATAACATCTTTATCAAGCTCCAGCAGATTTGCAGGCTGATCTTCCATTGACAAGGAGAGTGCATAATTTACATTTTGTTCCGTAATCACATTCCCTCTCTTGGATAATTCTAACAATTCCTCGATTACAGAAACTGCATGGTTCACTGCTGCTTGATTCCCTATGCATTTTAACTGGTCTCCCCGCAGAATCAAACTGACATGCAGTGTTTTCTCAATCTTTTTCATATAGGCATCAAATTGGCCAAATACATTTCCACCATGCTCTGCCGGGAAATTCATCTCAATTTCAACTGGATTCATCTTTGAAGCTCCTTTATCTGTATTCTTTTGTATTTTAACATCTGCAAGAAAGTTTTTCAACTCAACACCTCTTTCTTTTATTGCGGAAGCGCCGTTGTCGGAGCAATCTGGGTTTCCTGCTTTTTGGTCAGCGAACGAATGTTGCGAATTTTCCCAACTTTTTCTTCCTGAATAACGTTTCCCTCAGCAATATATTCATTTCCTTGTTTCCGATACTCAATTTCATGATGTACGACCCGAACCCCATCCCTCTTTTTCTTTTTTAAATATTGTTGAAATTTTTCACGAAGCATTTTCTTTGCCTGCTTCATTGTCTGTATTTTTTTCTCCGCCTGATAGGATTGATAGGTTCTCACATAAACTCCAGCCGGAAGATAGAAAGAACTTCCCAGCTTTAATGGATATTTTTTTTCAACAATATCTACGTGACCTTTTGGTTCTTTTCCCGGCAGTTTGAGTTTTAAAGTTCCTGCATAGAAGCTTTTAATTCTTGTCTTCTTTTTGACGGTCTTTTTCTCATAGTATTCCACAGGAATCGCCTCTTTATAAGTTTCCTTGGTCCTCATGGTAATCTCGCCGTCTGCCTTGATCTTATCCGTTTCTGTCACCTGAAAGTCATCACTATAGTAATAAATCAAACCGGAAATCAGAGTGGTCCCTTTTTTCACACTATCTCCAACTGCCACAAGCGGCGTTCCGCTTTTCACAGATAATCCTGTAATAATTCCTGATTTATTTGCTACAATATCACACGGTTTTTTCGGATTTTGTTTTGTTTTTCGATCCAAAGTCTCCTTTAGCTCAATATGAAGTCTTGTTCCCTGTATGGAACAGGAAACCCATGCGATTTCATCATAATCTTCTCTCAGGTGCTCTTCCAGTCGATTACAGTCAATCTTTTGCTTGAGTGTTCCGGGCTTGTAAAAATTTGTTGTGACATATTTTAAAATTTCACTTTCTGAATAAACCTCGCTTCCGGAAATGGTTATTTCCCACATAAACTGACTGAATGCAAACATCATCATCGCCGCAAGAATTACAGAAAAAAAGAATGCCTTTCTTCTGCGATATTCCGATAAAAAAAAGGGAAGTCCCGATCTTTTGATTGCATGAAGCTCCAAATTCGTTTTCTCAGACAACGCCATCAGCATATCCCGTGATTTTCTCCGGACAAAAAAACAATACCCTCCATCACAGGGTTTTAAGTCCCACAGCACAAGATTATTTTTTGCACACAAATTCAGAAAACGTTCCACATTTTGGCCATGAATCTCAAAATACAATCTTCCCAATAGAAAATGCAGTAATCTTATCACCTTTTGCTCCCCCTATATGTATTCCAGCCGCTCTATCCTGCCAAGAACCTTCATAGCTTCCTGTGAATAATAGTCAATGGCAAGATGACTGCCGCAGATATTTAGCACTACATGATTTCCTTGAATCGAAATTTTCTGATCATCATAAGAAAGAATTCCCCGATAATTTTCAATCAAGACTTCTTGATTCCCTGTCAATGTAATGATAAAATCACCGAATACCACATCTCTTGGAAGCGAAAGACCTTTTGCAATGGCTTCTTTCGGTTTTTTCCTCATGAAATCCCTCCAAAGGCGGCATTTGGTTTAATATATGCAGAAAAAAAGCACCATATACCTGTTTCCAGATAGATGATGCTTTATCTTCAATTATTTTGATTTTCTCTTACGAGCAGCTTCAGACTTTTTCTTTCGTCTTACACTTGGCTTCTCGTAATGTTCTCTTTTACGAATCTCCTGCTGAATTCCTGCTTTCGCACAATTTCTTTTAAATCTGCGAAGAGCGCTATCTAAAGATTCATTTTCTTTAACGATTACGTTAGACATTCTATTCCCGACCTCCCCTCCAGTCTTGTACTTGTGCATCGGACTGTTTGGGTTTTATTTTTTTGCACTAGACTATTATACCATATTTTTGAATTTCGTCAACTAGGAAATTTGACTTTCTAAGACTTCTTTCGCCTTTTTCACAGCTTTTGCAATCCCGGAAGGATCTTTTCCTCCTGCCTGCGCCATATTCGGACGTCCGCCTCCGCCTCCGCCGACACACCCGGCAATGGCTTTGATCAGATTTCCGGCATGAGCCCCTGCTTTCATTGCACCTTCGGTTACCATGGCAACTAAAAATACTTTTCCTGCTTTCGATGAAGCTAACACGACAACTCCTTCTTCCAGTTTTTCTTTCAGGTTATCGCCCAGCTCGCGGAGACCATTCATATCGACATCTTCCACAGCAGCAGCAAGAAGTTTTATGCCCTGAACTTCTATCACCTGATCCATAACATCCCCTAAAGCATCCTTGGCAAGCTTGCTCTTTAATGATTCATTTTCACTTTTCAACTCTTTCACTTCCTGCAACAGTGATCCAATTCTCTTAAGCATTCCTGCCGGAGTGGTCTTAAGTGCTTCTGCCGCTTCATTGAGCTGTCCCTCCAGCCGATCATAGTAATCAAATACTCCCTGATCGGTAATTGCCTCAATTCGACGAACTCCTGAGGCCACACCTGTCTCTGATAAAATCTTAAATGCCGTAATTGTTCCTGTATTTTTCACATGCGTTCCTCCACACAGCTCCACAGAAAAATCTCCCATGGATACCACGCGGACTTCATCTCCGTATTTCTCGCCAAATAATGCCATAGCTCCCGTCTGCTTCGCCTCATCCATGGACATAACTTTTGTTTCTACCGGAAGATTTGCCGCAATCTTAGAATTTACAATCTCTTCTACTTTTCGGATCTCTTCGGCTGTCATCGGAGAAAAATGAGTAAAATCAAAGCGCAGATGTTTCGCATTATTCAAAGAACCAGCCTGCTCTACATGTGTTCCAAGAACTTCCCGGAGCGCTTTTTGAAGCAAATGTGTTGCGCTGTGATTTTTCTGTGCCTGACTGCGGTTCTTTTCATTGACATGAAATACTGCCCGGTCTCCTAAGGCAAAGACCCCATCCACCACGCATCCTACATGTCCGATTTTCCCACCGGAAAGTTTCACCACATCCTCGACTTCAAACGATGCACTGTCGCTTAAAATAACACCTTTGTCTGCTTCCTGTCCTCCGCTGGTAGCATAAAAAGTCGTCTGGTCCGCAATCAAAGTGCCTTTCTGACCTTTTATCAACTGATTCACAACCTCTGTCTCCGTTGTCATCGCCGTGATCGTTCCCTCGCAGGTCAATTCATCATATCCCAAAAATTCCGAAGTCATTGCCGGATCCAGCTGCTCATAGACGGTGGCATCTGCTCCCATATAATTTGTTTCAGCTCTGGCTCCTCTGGCAGTTTCTCTCTGGATCTGCATTTCCTTCTCAAATCCTGCCTGATCCACGGTAAATCCCTTTTCCTCCAGGATTTCAATCGTCAGATCCAGCGGAAAACCATACGTATCGTAAAGTTTAAAGGCATCTGTTCCATCCAGTTCCTTCTTTCCAGCTTCTTTCATTTCTTTTTCCATATCTGCAAGAATGGAAAGCCCCTGATCAATCGTCTTGTTAAACTGTTTTTCTTCCTGCGTCAGATTTCTAAAAATAAATTCTGCCTTATCTTCCAGTTCCGGATATCCGTCTCTGGATTCTGCAATCACAGTCTTACTTAATTCTGCCAAAAACAGTCCTTTCATTCCAAGCATTCTTCCGTGTCTTGCCGCACGCCGGATCAAGCGGCGCAGCACATAGCCTCTTCCTTCATTGGACGGCATAATTCCATCGGAAATCATAAAAGAAGCAGAACGAATGTGATCAGTGATCACACGAACTGAAACATCCTGATCGTAGTTTTTGCCGTAAATCACTCCCGCTTTTTCGCAAACCTTATCCCGAATCGCTTTGATGGAGTCAACGTCAAAAATAGAATCCACATCTTGTACAACCACTGCCAGACGTTCCAGACCCATTCCCGTATCAATATTTTTATTTTCTAATTCCGTGTAGTGATTGTGTCCGTCATTATCGAACTGAGTAAATACATTATTCCATACTTCCATATAACGGTCGCATTCACATCCCACCGTACATCCCGGCTCTTTGCAGCCATATTTTTCTCCGCGGTCATAATAAATTTCAGAACACGGACCGCAGGGACCTGCTCCGTGTTCCCAGAAATTATCTTCCTTTCCAAAACGGAAAATACGCTCCGGAGCGATTCCTATTTCTTTTTCCCAGATTTCAAAAGCTTCATCGTCTTCTAAATAGACAGAAGGATAAAGCCTCTCCGGATCTAATCCCACAAATTCTGTCAAAAATTCCCAAGACCAGGCAATGGCTTCATGCTTAAAATAATCCCCAAAAGAGAAGTTTCCAAGCATTTCAAAAAAGGTTCCATGTCTCGCTGTTTTTCCGACATTTTCAATATCTCCGGTCCGAATACATTTCTGACAGGTGGCAACTCTTGTCCTCGGCGGCACTTCCTGTCCTGTAAAATATGGTTTTAATGGCGCCATCCCCGCATTAATTAATAACAAACTGTTATCATTTTGGGGCACCAGGGAAAAACTTTTCATTACCAGATGACCTTTGCTCTCAAAGAAATCAAGATACATCTTTCTGAGTTCATTCACTCCATATGCTTTCAATTCTTCATCCTCCTAAATGTAACTAATGATTGATCGGAATATGGCGGTCACGCACTGCGCGCACAGCTTCGGATATCACAAAGCGTTTTTTTAGCTGCATAAGAATCACTTTCCCATGCAGCTAAAAAAATCGCCTTCTAAATCCGTATTGTCTAAATGGATTTCTTTTTCTTCTTTGCACGCTGCATTCCAAAAAAGACGCCTCCCACAGAACATGCCATGAGAATCACAAACTTCAATACGTAAGAAATGAGTTCTGATAAAAACGCTGTCATATCATGCCTCCTTCATCCTATAGAATCGATTATACCAAATCAATTCCCGAAAAACAATTATTTTCTTTCCAGAAGCTCACGGGTTACCTGCTCCCAAGTCATTCCACGCTCTGCCATCAGTACCATCAAATGATACAGAAAATCAGAAATTTCATATTTCATTTCTTCCGGATCCGGATTCTTCGCAGCAATCACAATCTCTGTACATTCCTCTCCGACTTTTTTCAGAATCTTATCAATCCCTTTCTCAAAAAGATAATTGGTATAAGATCCCTCTTTAGGATGCAGCTTGCGATCCAAAATGACATCATAAACATCCTGAAATACATTCATTGGATTGTCATCCTTATATTCTTTTTTTACAAGATCTGTAAAAAAGCAGGAAGAATGTCCCGTATGACAGGCGTTTCCCACCTGCCGAACCTTTGCCAGCAAAGTATCTTTATCACAGTCAATGGACAAAGATTTAACATATTGATAGTGCCCTGAAGTTTCTCCCTTTACCCAAAGTTCATCTCTGCTCCTGCTGTAATATGTCATAACCCCAGTTTCTACCGTTTGCTCAAAAGCTTCTTTTGTCATATATGCAACCATCAGCACTTCCTTGGTCTTATAATCCTGCACAACCGTTGTCAGCATTCCATCGCTGTTTAATTTAAACGCTTCAAACGGAATCGGACTTTTCAGCGTGGACACATCCATTCCATGTTCACGGCAAAATTTCTTTAGTTCCAGCACGGAAAACGGTTGATCTCCTGTAATCGCAATGCTTTGCGCATGATCAGCAGCCTGTGCCGCCTCCAAAACATCTTCTTTCCGCAAAACACTCATCATGACAGGAATGGAAATCTGATTTTTCAGACTTTGAATAAATCCGGCAGTCTTATCATACCCATCTTCCGTTAAAATAAGCAGTTCTCCTGCACCTAAACGTTCCATTTCTTTTGCAAAATGCAGAGGATCATCGAGTTTGTCAGGATTCATAGAAACCATCACCTGAGATTTTCCAAAACGGTCGGAGGCTTTTTTCACAATGTCTTTGTCCACCTGTACTGCCTTCCCGATACAGACTTTATCCGCTCCCGCATATAAAACTTTTTTTACATCTTCTAAGTCCTTAATCCCGCCGCCGACATAAAGAGGAACATCAATAACTGCTTTTATCTCTTTAATCGTCTCAATAGATGCCTTTTCTTCATAGTATCCGATGGCATCCGCTCCGGTATGGTTATATTGTTGTGCAGATTCCACAGGCATCCTGACATCCACACATGGAATCAATGTCGTATACTTCATTATAATGCTCCTTTCGTAGACAGAACATCTCCGATTCTCGGATCTGTCATGGTTGCCTCATCCAGCGCCTTGGCAAAAGCTTTAAATGCGGCTTCCAGCATATGATGATTGTTCTCTCCACACATCTTTTTCAAATGCAGATTCATCGCTGCGCTATAAGAAACAGCATAAAAAAATTCTCTTGCCATTTCTGTATCAAATTCTCCCACACGGTCTACCGTAAAGTCGCAGTCCATCACCAAATATGGACGTCCGGACAGATCTACAGCACAAAGCATGAGGGTTTCATCCATCGGCAGCAAAAAAGAACCATAGCGTTTGATTCCTTTTTTATCCCCCACTGCTTTTCCAATCGCCTCTCCCAATACAATTCCCACATCTTCTATTGTATGATGGCAATCCACATGCAAATCTCCATCCACTGTCACATCAAGATCAAAAAAGCCATGACGCGCAAAGCTATTTAACATGTGATCAAAAAATCCGATTCCCGTGTGAATATTTGTAATTCCATTGCCGTCAAGATTCAACGTCAGGCAAATCTTTGTTTCGCTGGTATTTCGTTCTATGGATACTGTTCTGCTCATCCTTCTATCCTTCCTCGTTATTTTCAAATCGCACTTTCATCGAATTTGCATGTGCTGTCAGTTGTTCCTGACAGGCAAAAAATTCGATGTCTTTATGAACCGGTTCCAACGCTTCTCTTGAATAATATATCACACTGGATTTCTTTATAAAATCATCCACACTAAGCGGCGAGAAAAATTTGGCAGTTCCATTGGTCGGAAGCACATGATTGGGACCTGCAAAATAATCCCCCAACGGTTCACAGCTGTAAGCTCCAATGAAAATGGCTCCGGCATTTTTGATTCTTGTCATCACATCAAAAGGATTTGCCGTCATAATTTCCAAATGCTCTGAAGCAATGGCATTGGCAGTATCGACCGCCTCTTTCATATCATCCGCAACTAAAATATATCCAAAAGAGTCCAGTGATTTTTCCATAATTTCTTTTCTGGAAAGCTCTTTTAAAAATCCATCAATTTCTCTGGAGACCTCCTGTGCCAGTGATTCACTGGTCGTCACAAGAATGGCGCTTGCCATCTCATCATGTTCCGCCTGAGATAACAAATCCGCTGCCACATATCTGGCATTTGCAGTTTCATCTGCCAACACAAGAATTTCGCTTGGTCCGGCAATGGAATCAATACTTACATTTCCATACACAGCTTTCTTTGCCAGCGCCACAAAAATATTTCCCGGGCCTACAATTTTATCCACCTTCGGAATCGACTCTGTTCCAAATGCCAAAGCCGCAATTGCCTGCGCTCCTCCGACCTTATAAATCTTATCTGCTCCCGCTTCTTTTGCTGCAACCAGCGTACTGGCTGTCACTTTCCCATCTTTTCCCGGAGGAGTCGTCATCACAATATTTTTTACTCCTGCCACATGGGCCGGTACAATATTCATTAAAACAGAGGACGGATACACCGCTTTGCCGCCCGGGACATAAACACCGCAGCTTTCCATCGGCGTTACTTTCTGTCCGAGCATCACCCCGTCTTCCCTTGTTTCAAACCAGCTTTTTTGTATTTGCTTTTCATGAAAATCACGAATATTTTTAATTGCTTTGCGAATCACCTCAATCAATTTGTCATCCGTCTGCGCATAGGCTTCTTTAATTTCCTCTTCCGTCACAAGAATATTATCTTTGCTGATCACAGCTTCATCAAATTTTTTTGTATAATCAAAAACTGCGGAATCTCCCTGATTTTTTACATTTTCAATGATTGCATCCACCTGTTCCTGAAATCCTGCATACTGATTGGGATTCCTCTTTAACAGATCCGATAAAATATTGGCAATGGAATCTTTATTGATTTTTACAATTCTCATATTGATCTCTCCCGTTATTTCTTTTCATCCAATAGTTTTTTTAATTCTACAATGATTTTACTAATCCGCTCCTGTTCCATCTTCTGACTCACCTGATTGACTACCATTCTTGCTGACAGCGGACAAATCTCTTCCAGCACTTCCAAACCGTTTTCCCGCAAAGTCGTTCCAGTTTCTACAATATCAACAATCACCTCTGAGAGACCGACAATTGGCGCAAGTTCTACCGAACCATTTAATTTTACGATTTCTACCGTCTGCAATTTCTCATTATTAAAATATTCTTTCGCAATATGCGGATATTTCGACGCTACACGAATCATTTCATTGCTGTTTAAATATTTTTTTGCCTCTTTCGGTCCACAGACGCACATTTTACACGCACCGAACTTTAAATCCAGTACCTCATAGAGATTTCTTCCCTCTTCCAGTATGGTATCTTTTCCCACCACACCAATATCTGCCGCACCATATTCTACGTAAGTCGGAACATCACTTGCCTTTGACAAGAAAAATTTCAGCTTCAATTCTTCGTTGACAAAGATCAGTTTTCTCGTTTTTTCATCCTTCATTTCCTCACAGGTAATTCCAATCTGTTCCAGCAAGGATAAAGTTTTTTTTGCCAGTCGTCCTTTGGCTAATGCAAATGTAATATATCTCATGTATGTTTTCCTTCCTTTCACTGATTCTATTACGAAACAAAGTATAAAATTTCTCCTATTTTATGCTCCTTCGCATAATGCTCATACGCTTCTGTGCTGATCTCTTTCTTTTTCCGCTCCAAAACTACCGATCTTCCCTGCCTTCGCAACTCCCCTGCTTTGACAACTGCATCTTTCATTAATTGATCGGCATACAAAATCATCACGTCCGTATGATCTGCCTCCATGGCAATTCCCTGTCTTCCAAGCGCGATCATTAATTCATCCAATACGATGGCGAAACCTACGGAAGGCGCCTTTTTCCCGAATTGTTCAATTAAATTATCATAACGTCCGCCTTTTAACACAGCATCTCCGGTTCCGTAAGTATATCCTTTAAAAATAATTCCGGTATAATAATTATGTTTGTTCAGCATCCCGAGATCAAAACTTACATATTGGTCTTTGTCATATAATTTCAGAATATCATACACTCTCCGAAGCCGCTCAATGGCTTTCTTTGAAATTTCGTTGTCAACCATCTCCTCCGCCTGGTCTAAAATTTCAACATCCCCGTTCAGCTCATTAAATCTTAAAAACACCTCTTTGACCTTCTCTGAAAGATCCAAGGTTTCCACGTATTCCATCAACCCAAAATAATTTTTATTTAAAATAAACTCTCTCAGTGACGTTTTTACCTCTTCTTCCTCGATAGAGTCAGTTAATCCCTGAAAAAATTCAACTTCTCCAATAGAAATACGGAAATCACGAAGCCCTGCAGCCAAAAAACAATCAATTGCCATGACAATGACTTCGCTGTCCGCCTGAATGGAATCATCGTTGATCAGCTCTGCTCCAAGCTGGCAGGTTTCTTTTAATTTCAGCTGATAACTGGAATTATTTAAAAATACATTTCCTCCGTAGGACAAACGAATTCCCATTTCCTCTTCATGAAAGTATTTTGCAACACATCTGGCGATGGATGGAGTAATATCCGGACGAAGAACCAGAGTGTTCCCCTCCCGATCAAAAAATTTAAACATGTCTCTGGAGGAGACAGTTCCTTTTTCACTGTTAAACACATCAAAAAACTCAAATCCCGGTGTCCGAATCATCTCATATCCATAGGAGGCAAAAACTCTATTTAATTTTTCTTTCATTTTCGTTCGCTGCGCACATTCCATGCCGTAAACGTCTCGGACTCCTTCCGGTGTATGAACTCTCTTTTTATTCATCTTAATCTTCTCCTTAATACTTCATCAAATTAAAGTGCTACTTCGCTAACACGTGAAATCTTTCTGTATTTTACCAAGGATTGTTCCATTTGTCAACTATACGCCGGCATAAAACAAAACTCAAAGCCGGCGAATAACTTCTTCCCGGACATCATCCAGCTTTTCCACCGGATCATAAACCAGCTGCACCCCGCACTCCCTGCAAATATCTTCCAGAGCGCCAAAGATCCACGGATTTCTTGCCTTAATGGTTTGGATTCTTCCATGCTGCTGTGTAAAACTTATAAAAAATCCCAGTGCTCTGCCAATTTCATCGTCATCTTCTTGCAGCACATCCATCGTTATCACTTCATCATGATTCTCATCAAACGCCATAAACATCAACGGATTCCTCGGACGATCTCCCGCATCTTCTTCCACATAAACCGGAAGATATGCAAAATCCAGCAAAACCGTCAGATCCAGCGCCGGAGATTTTTTCAGGTCTTCTCTCAGCTTTTCATCTTCCAGCATCACCGACGGGAATTCTTTTTCTACCACAGGAAATTTTGTGGAAAACATTTCCCATGTTCCTGTCTCTTCCTTGTATTTGCGAATGATTCCCTCTCCCTGCTCAAAATCTGCTGTTACTTTCCCTTCCTGCACTGCCTTTACTGCCATATACAGATTTTCATATACCTCTGTCAGCAATTCCACTTCATCAGCGTCTAACAGATATGGCTGGTATCCTTTTTTATAGGAAAAAAAGTAAATCCAGCTTTCAATATTTTTAAAGCGCAGATCCAAGCGATCAATGACCTCTTTTTGTTTTTTTGGAACCTTCATCATATTTCCAACAAAACACGTGAGGCTGGAATGTTCATTGATCAAATATTCCGCAGGGAGATCACACGCGTCGGATCCTGCGATCATATAAAAATCCCCAAGTCCTTCATATCCTTCAAATGCTGCAATCCCCTGATCTTCGCCGTATTTTCCCATGATGCTGCAGAAAACAGGGTCCTTTCTTCCTTTTGGAACAATAGCAATTAAATCCTTATTTCCCAAAGTATTCCAAGGTTCTAATTCCTTTAATTTTTGCGTAATATCGTACAATTCTCTCCAAGCTTTGACGGATGCTTCTTTTCTCAAAATTCTTTCCTCCATTTTTAAATGATCTGCCCCTGTTTTCAAAAGTTTATCAATATTATAAATAGAAAATTCCCGAATTACAATACCACATCCAAAGGAACTGCCGTTAAATCCTGGATTTTATCTTTATACTTTTTCCACAATCTGTTATAATTGTGTGACAAACCGAAAAAATCCATCGGTTCAATACATCATCAGGAGGTCCTATTATGGCATTTGACGGATTTGTCATTTCAAATATTACAAAAGAGTTAAACGATACAATCATCGGAGGACGCATTTATAAAATTTATCAGCCAGAAGCAGATGAAATCACGCTGGTCATCAAAAAAGAGCGAGTTACCTCAAGGCTGCATCTATCTGCCAGCGCATCTCTTCCTCTGATTTATTTATCCATGGAGTCCAAAGAAAATCCAATGCAGGCTCCTAATTTTTGTATGCTGTTAAGAAAACACCTTGGCAGCGGTCGTATCCTCAAAATTTCTCAGCCTAATTTTGAACGAATTATTGAGATCACCATCGAACATCTCAATGAATTGGGTGATGTCTGTCAAAAACGGCTGATCATTGAGATTATGGGAAAGCACAGCAATATTATTTTTGTAAACGATGATAACATCATTCTGGACAGCATCAAACACATTTCTGCCAACATAAGCTCTGTGCGCGAAGTCTTGCCGGGACGAACCTACGCCTATCCCCCTTCTAAGGAAAAGCAATCCCTAATGACTCTGACAGCAGAAGATTTTTACGGGAAAATCCTTACGAAACCACTCAATCTCTGCAAAGCTTTATACACTTCGATTACTGGTATGAGCCCTCTGATTGCCAATGAGTTATGTGACCGGGCAGGCCTGGATGGAAATGCATCTACCAGTTCTCTGTCCGAAGCTGATGCTGCAGGTCTCTATGGACAACTGATCAAATTAAAAACCCTCATCGAAGATCAGGCATACATCCCCAACATCCTCTATCAAAATGAGGAACCAAAGGAATTCTCCTGCATTCCTTTAACTTCGTATCCTGACTGTACCGTCAAAACATTTAACTCCATTTTTGACGTACTCACAGAATATTATCGTGAAAAAGAAAAATACACACGAATGAAACAAAAATCTTCTGATCTTCGCAAAATTATACAGACTTCTCTGGAACGGACCAGTAAAAAATATGATTTGCAGCTTCGCCAGTTAAAAGACACTGAAAAAAGAGAAAAATTCAGAATTTACGGAGAACTCACACAAACCTATGGCTATCAATTAGAGCCAAATGCAAAGTCGCTAACCTGCACTAACTATTACACCGATGAAGAAATCACCATTCCTCTGGATCCTTCCATCTCTCCTCTGGAAAACGCAAAGAAATTTTTTGAAAAATACAACAAACTGAAACGCACCTATGAAGCGCTTTCTCAGTTAACTTTAGAAACAAAATCAGATTTAGATCATTTGGATTCCATCGCCACCGCTTTGGCACTGTCCGAAAATGAAAAAGATTTACAGGCAATCAAAGAAGAACTGACAGACTTCGGCTACATAAAAAAACGCGGTTCTAAAGGAAACAAAAAAAATTCCAAATCTAAACCGCTCCACTTTCTTTCCTCCGATGGCTTTCATATGTATGTGGGAAAAAATAATTACCAAAATGATGAATTGAGTTTTAAATTCGCCAATGGAGGAGACTGGTGGTTTCATGCAAAAAACATGGCGGGTTCTCACGTCATTGTACGAAAAGAACAAGCGGAAACTTTACCGGACGCAACTTTTGAGGAAGCCGGACGCCTTGCCGCTTACTACTCCAAAGGACGCCAGGCTCCGAAAGTCGAAATTGACTATATACAGCGAAAAGAATTAAAAAAACCTCCAAAATCTAAACCGGGGTTTGTCATCTATCACACCAATTATTCCATGATGTGCATCCCGGACATTACGGGAATTGAAGAAATAAAATCCTAAGGAAGGGAATTTCAAGACTCATTTTATCCAAAAGCAAGCAGGATCATCCGGTCATTTTCACCGGAAAATCCTGCTTCTTTTATAAAACATTACATTGCATTGTAAATTTTAATGACGTTTTCAAGAACTCTATCCTCTGTAATTCCGGAAACTTCTTTCAGCGCTTCTTTTACGCCCAATGTCTGAATTTTATCCTGAAGCTCTACGCTCTGAGGATCTTCTACATTCTCATATTTTAATGCCGCCGCAATTCCTGTAAGCAGCGCATCCACCGGCAAATCATATTCCAGCGCAGTCATCGTCGGTTTGGTCAGACGATCTGCAGCGCTCAGCTTTCTCAAAGGTTCTCTTCCGACACGCGCTGTATCATCAACCAGATACGGATTTTTAAATCGATTTAAAATTTTCTCAATGTATTGAAAATGTGTCTCCTTATCAAATCCATATTTGTGAACCAATGCCATTCCACTTTGCTGCATTGCCTTCTTCACAATTTTTAAAATTTCTTCATCTGCAATACTTTCGTCAATGGTCTTATACCCCTTATAGTTGCCAAGATAAGCGGTAATACAATGTCCTGTATTTAAAGTAAAAAGTTTCCTTTCAATGTAAGCCATCAGATTGTCTGCAAGATTCATTCCTTCAATTTGAGGAACCTCACCTTTAAAGGACGCTTCTTCTACATTCCACTCATAGTAGTTCTCTACCACTACATCAATCGGATTATCAAGACGAACTGGAGGTACAATGCGGTCAACAGAACAATCCGGGAATCCCACATATTTTTCTGCATATGCCTTTTCTTCTTCATTCAGATGCCCATAAACCGCTTCCTTAAGCTGAGAACTTCCTTTGATGGCATTCTCACATGCAATAATATTTAAGAATTCTTCTGCCCCTGATGTTTTTCTTACTTTGATACCTTCTGCAATCGCCGGTGCAATGATCGGAAGAATCCGAAGACCAACTGCTGTCGTAATCAGCTGTGCCTCCTTCATTTCATCAATTAATTCCGTTTTCGCAGAATTAACGCCGCTGATATCTGTAATGACAATCTCTTTGCTTTCCACATCTTTTACATAAATGGTATATTTCCCATCTTCATTGATTTTATCAATAATCTGGTCATTGACGTCTGCAAATACCACATGATATCCTGCTTTTGAAAGTAATCCTCCGATAAATCCACGTCCTATATTTCCTGCTCCAAACTGAATTGCTTTTTTCATTTTTCTCACTCCTAAGCTAAAAAATCATTGTTCTTTCCTGTTATCAGTTCCTTATGAACGAAACATTTCCATAATTTCATCAATATTTTTTGTATTTTTTAATTGCTGAAGTTTTTCCTCATCCCCTATGACTTCTGTAATCTTTGCAAGCAAGCCCAAATGCTCATCTCCAATTCCTGCAATTCCAAACACCAGCTGCGCCTTTTCATCTCCGAAATCTACACCATCCGGATATTGCAGCATTACAATTCCTGTTTTCTGGACTCTTTCTTTTGCATCTCCAGTTCCGTGAGGAATTGCAACGCCCATACCCATATAGGTACTTACCGTATCTTCCCTCTTGACCATTGCCTCAATATACTCTTCCTCTACATATCCCAATTCGTTTAATAATTTTCCCGCTGCGCGAATCGCTTCATATTTGTCCACAGATTTTAATCCGGTCTTAATTCCCTCTTCTACCAAAATTTTAGATTGGCTATGAGAGGTTTCTTCCTCAGCCGGAATCTCCTCTGCTGTAACTGCCGTCTGATTCTGAACAGAAGAAACTGATGTTACTTGACGATACAAGGCATCCAGATTCGGATCCTGAAGGAAATTATTAATCACAACCATCTGCGCCTGCGGAGCAGATTTTTTTGCACGATCCACCAATACTGCCTGAACAACTGCAATATCACAATCTGCCGGAATATTGTCCACAGAAGTATTGATTACTGTAAGATCCGGACGCTCTGCTTTTACACGATTCCTGAATTTTGTAGCTCCCATTGCAGAAGAACCCATTCCGGCATCACAGGCAAACACGATTTTCTTGACCTCATCCGCATTCTTTTTCTCTCCCGCTTCTAAAACAGCACCTTTAGATTCTGCTTTCTTAGCTGCCATATCACTCTGAGCATCCTCAAGACTCTTTCCGTTTGCCATACGAACAATCGGAGCGGCAATCAGGAAAGATACCCCTGTTGCTATGATAACACCGATCACTGTCAAAACCATCTGACTTCTCGGTGACATGGATAGATAGGCAATAATTGATCCTGGGGATGATGGTCCGACCAGCCCGCATCCCGTAATGCTAAAGAACGTAATTGCACAGATATTTCCTACAATCGGAGCAATAATGATGATCGGGTTCATCAATACATAAGGAAAATAAATCTCATGAATTCCCCCGAAGAAATGGATAATAATAGCACCCGGAGCTGATGATTTTGTAACCTTATCTTTGGAAAACAGCATATATGCGATTAATACCCCAAGTCCCGGTCCCGGATTTGCTTCCAGCATATACATAATTGATTTTCCGGCTTCTTTTGCCTGTTCGATTCCGATTGGTGTAAAAATACCATGATTCAGCGCGTTATTTAAGAATAAGACTTTTGCCGGCTCAATAAAAATTGCTGACAGAGGCAAAAGATTGGCATCTACTAACACATTGACCCCTGCGGTCAGCACTGCCAAAACAGCTGACATAAACGGTCCAATCAGAAAATATCCGATAATCGCAACGATCATCCCCAGAATCCCCACAGAAAAGTTGTTGATCAGCATCTCAAACCCTGCAGGCATATGTCCGTCCATTGCTTTGTCAAAATTCTTAATTACCCATCCTGCAAATGGTCCCATTACCATGGCTCCCATCAGCATCGGCTGTCCGTCGAAGCCGCCGACACCAGCAATGCATCCCATGACTGCAATGGCACCCATAACACCTCCTCGGTCACCTCCGACTTGCCTTCCTCCTGTAAAAGCAATTAGGATCGGTAATAGAAAGGTTAACATATAAGGCTGAATCGAAGCCAGCTTCTCATTGGGAATCCATCCATCTGCAATAAACAGTGCCGTAATAAATCCCCATGCAATAAACGCACCGATGTTCGGCATCACCATCGCACTTAAAAACTTACCGAATTTCTGTAATCCATTTTTCATGCTGTAAATCCTCCTTATCTTAATTTCTCATTTTCTTTTCATAATCTTTTCAAAATAGCTGCCGAGACTGGCCTCTAACTCGGCCTCCACGGCTTTTCTATTTTTATGGAACAAATATGTAATAATCTGATCTTTTTCAGCCAGAGCCCCGCTGACCTCACTCATCACTTCCCGATAAATCACCTGATCTGTGACCTTTGGAATCAGCATCAGCAGTGCCCCGCGAATCACCGAACCCTGTTCCACAATGGGTTCCTTTAAATAAATATAGCCAAAGCGACAATGTTTTACGCCTTTGGTTTCACTGTGTAAAAACAAAACCTCCATATTGGGAATATAGGTACTGGAAATCTCTTCTCGCTGATAAAGCTCTGCCGTAATGATCCTGGCAGCTTTATCATCTCTGGCAAAAACAGTCCCCGCATAGTCAATCAAATCCTTTTTCCTTTGAAGATTTTCTCCATTGGAAATCTTAATATTGTCCAGAACCTGCAAAATTTCCTGCCCGAGCGTTACCATATACTGGATATGGTATTTGCCGATTTTTTTTGGCTTCAATACCTCTTTTGCCTGTTTTTGACAAGGTGATTTCTGAACCTCTGCCAATGCTGTCTTTACCATCACTTTATCAGTTTCGGTAAGCATGGAACTCACATAGACATTTGGAAAATCAAGATCCAGTTGTGTCGTAGAAATTACAAGATCAATCCCATTACGAGACAGTTCTTCCACCCGAATATCTGCACTTGAAATCACTTTCTGAATCTCTATCTGAGGAAATTCTCTTTTTAAGGAAACAGAAAGCATCTGCGATGTTCCGATCCCATGGGGACAGGCAACATACACACGAATTTTTTTCTCCTCTTCCTTTTGCTTTTCAATAAAAGCACAAAAGTACATCGCAATAAATCCGAGTTCTTCTTCCGAGATTTCAGAAACTTTCAGCTCCTCTTTTAAGAACTCACATGATCTCTTTACTGCCTGATAAACATCTTCATACTTCTTTCTTAACATTTCCATATGTGTATTTTCTGTAAAAATCTTCGCTCGAATCCGATTCATCGCCGGTTTCATATGATTGCAAAGACTGTCAATCAAAACAGTATTCCCCAGAAAATTCATATCCAGCAGTTTTTCCATATTCAATGTAATCTTAATCACAATTTGCCGAACTCTGAAACTCTCTTCATCATACTTGCTGTCATGCTTGTTTTTCCAAATCTTCGCTGTCAAAAGCTGCATCGCAATGCAGTAAATTTCACCTTCTGAGATCTGATGTCCCACAGCGTAACTTATTTTGCTTCCAATCCAGTTTGCCATTTGACATTCCGGAAGATGCATCATGGACGCAAGATTTTTCTCATTGCCCTCTACTTCAAGTCCTTTTTCAATCCTGCTTTTTGCCACCATAAAATACAAAGATAACTGCCGAATGGAACGCTCTGTATATTGAATGTTTAAAAGCTTTTGCAGCTCCTGAATCATCCACAGGGTTTCATCGAAAAATTCCTGCTTCAAATTCAAGAATGAACCATCCTGCCGAAGTTTCTCATTCGTAAGAAGCTCCGACAACCAATGACCTTCCAGTTTCTTTCGCATCGCCATTGTAACTGCCTGACGGTAATCCTCTTCTTTTCCGGTCCAATAAATGCCTATGCCCGGTTTTCTCTGCAAGGATAAATTATAATGACTCATCCACTGTTCGATTTCATCCAAATCACTTGTTAGGGTTCCATCCGAAATGTGAAAAAGGGATGTAAAGTAGAAATATTTCAGCGGCTCATTTGCCATCAGAAGACTGGATATAATTCTTCCCTGTCGTTCCTCTTTGGAGTATCCAAACTGATTGCGATCCAGCTCCACCAGTTCCCGAATAAACCGTCTGGTTTCCTGAGTTTCTTTTACATAAAGACCCACTCTTGGTTTCTTTACCAACTGAAAATCATTTTCTTCAAACCATTGATTAATCATCGGCATCTCCCGGAGAATGGTCCTGGAGCTTAATTTGAGCTTTTCCGAAATCGCCTGTATCGTAATTGGATTGTCCACGCTAAACTGTGTCAACATTTTAATGATTGATTTCTGTCTACTTGTTAATCCGGATTTTTTCGACATATTTTCATCCCTTTCATTTATTATTATATACATTGATTTTTATAAAAACAATACGTATATATCTTAGTTTTGTCGGCATAAAATAGTGACACCATTGTATCACGACGGCGCTTTCTTGTCTCCACAAAAACAAAGAAGTCCTTTCCTGGACTTCTTTATACTCAAATCGTTTCAATTTTTCTTATCATCTGATTTTGATCCTGTGAATGTTTTACTCCATATAACACCTGGTCTGCTTTCTTATATAGCTTCTGAAAGGAAATCCTTCCCGATCCAAAAACTCCTCCAAATGATAGAGAAGACTGACTTTTTGTATAATACGTCTCAATCTCCTTTTCATACTCAGCATTCATCTTTTGTAGTTTTTCTTCCATAATTCTAAGATCATTGCATGGATACGCAAAAATCACAAACTCATCTCCACCCAGACGAAATATAATATCCGATCCCCGGAAAGAATTTCTCATAAGCTGTACTGTGTACTGTAAAACCTTATCGCCCTCTTGATGTCCATATATATCATTGATCTCTTTAAAATGATCTATATCCAGCACTAAAAACACATAGGACGTTTCATCATCCAAAGCCTTTTGAATCAAAGCTTCTCCACTTCTGCGATTGTAAACCCCTGTGAGCGGGTCCCTAACCGCATCATTTAACATTGTCAGAAATACATCCTGCGCCTCATACCCTGGCTGATCCAGTTCATAGGAATTATTTTTATATTCCCGAAAAATTTTATCAAAGAATTCTTCCGGCAAATATGCCTCTGATAAAAATAAGAGAGAAAGCCGGTATTGTTCTTCCTCTTTGAAAAACCCTGCAGTAACATTGATGCAATATGGACCATCGCACCTCCCCGCACTCTTTTTATGAATCCATATGGTCCCAAAGCATTCTATAAACGTTTCTTGTCGGCAGACCGCTGTAAAATTTTTTATTTCATAATCTGTTACCATCCCAAAAACTTCTTCTTTCGACAGACTCCTTTGCGCTGCTTCTTTCTTGCCCTGTATCACGTTTTCGCGGACCATGCCAACCGCAAAAAAATTATCTGTTATTTGGGGAAGAATTTTCTGAAAATCATTTTCTATAAAATATGAGAATAAAATTTCATTCAGCTTCTGAAACACAATATCCTCATCTGTTATTTCCGATCTGTAATACCCCATACCGTTCCTCCACAATCGCAAATATTACGTATTATAAGATGAAATAACGCAAATAATATGCATTATATTTGATTTTTTCAAAATTATAACATATTATATCCGCACTGTCCAGAAAATGATTTTGATATTCTATATCATAGGAGGAACGATCATATGGACAAAGAATTTATCCGTAATCGGATTACTGAGCTGAGGCTTAAGAAGAACATCTCTGAATATCAGATGAGTTTAGATCTTGGACAAAACCGAAGCTACATTCAGGCAATCTCCTCCGGCAGAGCCTTGCCTTCTATGGTCCAATTTTTAAAAATCTGTGATTATTTTGAGATCACTCCTCTGGAATTTTTTGATTCCGATGCCGTCAATCCTCAACTCTTGAGAAAGGCAATGAATGGCATGAGAAAACTAAGCGATGATGATCTTATGCTTCTGATTGGCCTGATTCATCGACTTGCAGCAGACGAGACGAAATGATCTTTTCAAAATACACCCCCGCAAAACTTTTTAGTTTTGCGGGGGTGTAAGAGGCTACTCTCTCATTTCATAGTTTTTATAGCTATAGTTTAAATCTACATATCCTCGAATTCCCCGAACTCTTCCCCGATCCGTATGCTGCCACATTTGCACGTCTGCAGCTCCTTTGGTATGTGCATATCTTGCCAGCCAGAATTCATATTCTTTCAATCGCTCTCTGTCATAATATTCATCCAAATCTGAAAGATCCGCATAGTACATAGCATGATATCCTGCCTTTTTAATCTCCTTTAAAAATTCTTCTGTTAAATCTGTTACAAGTTCTTTTGTGACTTCTACCCCTTGTTCTTTCGCATAGCGAACAGAATCCTCTTCAAAATCAAAGGCTACCGGATATTCGATCCGATGCCGTTTTATCATCCGAAGACAATCTCTTGCTTCCTGTCTTGCCATTTCTTTTGTGTAGGCATAGCTAAACCAGTAAGCTCCTGCCGGAATCCGGTAATGGTTGCATTCTTTTATATTTCTTTCAAATTCCTGATCTATATGATCTCTTCCAAACCCTGCCCGAATCATAGCAAAATGAATTCCATCCTTTTTCACCTTTCCCCAGTGAATGGTTCCATCCGCATAGCTTACATCAATTCCTTTGATTCGCATAGAAAACTCCTTTTTATCTACTTTATTCAAGTTCATCTTTTTCGTCCATGAAAATTTTTAAGCTGCCGCTCCGATGCATCTTAAAAATTATTGTTTATTGTGACACAAATGTAAGAAAGCTGTAAGGAATATCTATGGAATCTGAAATAAAACTATAGTACAATAAATTCAGAAACAATAATTCACAAAGGATGGTAGGATTTATGAACAGTAAAACAATCAAATATATCACCAACGGAACCACCGTATTCTTTCTTAGTACTATGATTCTCTTTGCAATTTACGGGATACAAACCGGATTATTTACTAATAAAGAACAGCTTCAGTTACTGATTTCCAGCGCCGGATACTGGGGACCGGCTCTTTTTATCCTAATTCAGTTTCTTCAGGTGGTATTTCCAATTGTTCCCGGAGGAGTTACCTGTCTCGCCGGCGTCTTCATGTTCGGTCCGTTCTGGGGCTTTCTATACAGTTATCTGGGCATCATTGCCGGATCTTTTACAAACTTTTATCTGGCAAGACGTTACGGCAAAACGTTTGTAAAAAAAATTGTCGCACCTGACGTCTATGAAAAATATATGGACAAACTAAACAGCGGCAAAAAATTTGATATTTTCTTTGCGGCAGCAATTATTCTTCCATGTGCACCCGATGATGTTCTATGTCTGCTTGCAGGTCTCACCCGAATGTCTTTCTTTAAGTTTGCGGTCATTCTCTTGGTCGGACGACCTGCATCCTTAATTTTTTATAGTATCACCGGATATTTTGTCTAAAAGAAAAGCGCTGCGTATTGAGGTGCCCCCAAATTAGACCCAAAATCTAACGATTGGGAGATCGGTTCAATATGCAGCGCTTTTTTCAATTTATAATTTAATTTTTGCCAAAGCCTCGGCAAATCCCTGATTGACTGGCTCATTCGCCTCTTTTTGCTGTTTTTTCAAATAGCGTGCCACTTCTTTTTTGCTCATACCGACTCCCTGCTTTTGCTTTCTTTCTTTAAAAGCCGATAATTTTTCTTTATGCCCGCAGACACATACAAATTTTTGCTGCTCTCCTTCTCCAACCATCTCCATCTTTTTATGACAGACAGGGCATCTGGCGTTGGTAAACCTTGATATGGTTTTTTTATACCCACAGTTGCGGTCCTGACATACCAGACGTTTGCCATGCCTGCCATTGACCGCAAGCAAAAACTTTCCACACTCCGGGCATTTATGACGAGTCAAATTTTCATGACGAAATTTTCCATCGGATGTTTTTATATCCTTTATCAAACAATTCGTATACTGACGAATTTCATCCATAAAAACTTGTTCACTCTGTTTTCCTTTGGAAATATCTGCTAATTTTTTCTCCCAGTCTGCCGTTAAATCTGCTTGTTTCAAGTCTTGCGGCACTAATTCAAGAAGCTGAATTCCTTTGGAAGTAATAAAAATCTCATTTTCTTTCTTTTCAATCAGAGCGCTTTTAAACAATTTGTCCATAATATCTGCTCGCGTAGCAACGGTTCCAAGTCCTTTTTTATCCATCTGCCCAATTAAGGTCCCTTCCGTATATCGGCTGGACGGATGCGTCTCTCCCTCTGTCCTTGCAACGGAATCAATTGGATATGTTTTTCCTTCTTCCGGTATTACAGGAAGTTTTGATCTTAGATTTTCTTGCGAATCCTCCGTCTCCTGACAAACTGCTCTCCAGCCCGGATGTTTTAATACAACAGCACAAGCCCGAAAAGATTCCTCAGCAATCTGTGCCTGAATCTGTATTTGCTCTAAAACTGCCGGTTCCGACAAAACAGCCAAAAACCGCCCGACGACCATATCATATATTTTCCGCTCTTGTGCATTTAACGATGTCAGAGAAGCATATTGCTCTGTGGGAATAATCGCATGATGATCTGAAACTTTTTGATCGTTTATAAATCTTTTGCTTGGCAAGATATTTTTGCGCAGCAGCGCAGCCGCCGTTTTTTTGTAATTCCCGGTCTGACATGCTTTGATACGGTCTCTCAAAGTATCCGTCATATCGCTGGTTAAATATTTAGAATCGGTTCTTGGATATGTTAGAATTTTATGATGTTCATATAAACTCTGCATCAAATTCAATGTTTGCTTCGGTGAAAATCCATAGCGTTTGCTTGCATCTTTTTGCAGCGTTGTCAAATCATAGAGCTCCGGCGCATAGGTTTTTTTCTCTTTCCTGAAGACTCTTTTTATAAGAATCTGCTGTCCGCGTATCTGTTTTCCCAACGCTTCTGCCCACTCCCGATCAAAAATCCTTTGATTTCCTTTCGCATTTTCCCACACAAAATTGATTCCTGCAGCAAACACTTTCCATCCGTAGTACTTTTGTGCCTTAAAATTTTTTCTTTCTTCCTCTCGCTCCCAAATCATTGCCAATGTCGGAGTCTGTACTCTTCCGCACGAAAGCTGCGCATTGTATTTACAGGTCAGCGCTCTTGTGGCATTGATTCCGACCAGCCAGTCTGCCTCCGCCCTTGAGCGGGCTGCCCGAAACAGATTTTCATATTCTTTTCCCGGTCTTAAATGTGCAAATCCATCTTTAATAGCTTTATCTGTCACGGAAGATATCCACAGCCGATAGAGCGGTTTCTTGCTACCGCACATCTGCAAAATCCATCTGGCTACAAGCTCCCCCTCTCTTCCTGCATCTGTTGCAATGATAATATCTTTGACATCACTTCGCCCGATTAATTTCTTTACACTCTGAAATTGTTTGGACGTTTGCCGAAGAACTGTAAGTTTCCATTGTTTTGGCATCATTGGAAGTACCTCAAGATCCCACTCTTTATATTCTTTTCCATATTGTTCCGGATCTGCAAGAGATACCAGATGCCCCATTGCCCATGTTACAATATATTCTTTGCCTTCGATATAGCTATGCGCTTTCTTTTCACATCCGAGAACTCTTGCCAGATCTCTTCCAACCGAAGGTTTTTCTGCTAAAACCAATCGTTTCATTTTTCATAGTCCTTTCTGCACATACTTTTTAAATACGATTCGATTACATTCTACTGTCAAAAATTATTCCGCGCCTTCCAAAGAGAAAACCCGCAGAAGCTTCTGTTACCGGGAGATCTCCTCTATCACGGTTCAAGAAATGATCTTCCAAAAGATGTAATCCAACAGCTAAATAAATATTGTCAGCACATCCTCTGCGTCAGAGGCAATTGTGATGCAAAGGTCGATCAAATGGTCTTATCCTTTCCGATTTTAAATATTTCCGATAAGGAAAACTTTTTACTGTTCCTCTTTCTTGGGCAGCACCAGACTTAAAATTAAGGATACAACAAACACACCTGCAACCGCGTTCCCGTTAAATACATCGCCTACTTCTTTTGGAAAGGCGGAGAAGAAATTGCCGGAAGTCTGTGTCAGACCCACACCAATACAAAATGCAAGAGATACAATAATCATTGTGCGGTCATCAAATTTACACTGCTTTAACATCTTAATTCCTTCATACATAATCGAACCAAACATCATGACCGTACATCCGCCCAACACAGCCTGAGGAAGCGAATTAAAAAAAGCTCCCAAAGGAGGGAACAGCGATGCTAAAATTAAAATCAGCGCTCCCATGAAAATCGTAAAACGGTTAATCACTCTTGTCATTGTCACAAGCCCCACATTCTGGCTGAACGATGTCAGCGGAAGACATCCAAAACATCCTGAAATTGCACTGGAGAAACCATCCACCGCCAAAGACCCCTGTAATTCTTCCATTTTAATATCCCGATCCAAAGCTCCGGTACAGACCGCCGTTGTAGCTCCGGTTGTCTCAGCCGCAGAAACTAAAAACACAATGGCAATGGTGAAAAACGCTCCAAGATCAAATACCGGCTTATGACTTGTAAAAAATACCAGTTTCGGAAGACTGAACACTCCCACCTCTTGAATGGTTTTAGAAATTCCGGAGAAATTAATCATCGGCGCAACTTTCGTCACAGTAAAAACCACAGATAATAAATATCCGAAAATCAATCCAACTAAAATATTCAGATTCTTATATACTCCTCTTAAAAGATACCGCGAAACCAGACACACAATTAAAGTAAACGCACCCACCAAAAGATGATACCACGCCCCAAAATCTTGTGCTCCACTTCCTCCGCCCCAGGAATCCATCCCTACCGAAAGAAGCGAAAGACCAATGGCAATTACAACACATGCAGATACAACCGGAGTCAGAAATCGTTTCCAATAGCGAGCACTCAATCCAACCAGCCCTTCAAAAATACCTCCTGCAATCACTGCGCCAATCATCCCTTCATACCCAAGCTTCGGATTGGTGCAGATAATCAGTAGGCTTCCAAGGAAAGTAAAACTGACCCCCATTACAATGGGTAGCTTTGATCCGATTTTCCAAATAGGATAAAGCTGTAGGCAGGTCCCGATTCCTGCCGCAAACATCGCACATTGCAGCAATTGCGTAATTTCAGCAGAACTTAAATGACTGTCGGTTCCTCTGACCAATGCCGCGCTGCACACAATCAAAACCGGCGCCAGATTCGCAACAAACATTGCCAGCACATGCTGAAGCCCAAAAGGAATCGCTTTTGCAAGGGGCACACGTCCATTGAGTTTGTAAATATTATCGACATAAACCTCTGTTACTTTTTCTTCTTTTGCATTTTTCATCTGTTTTGTCCTCTCTCTTCCTTTCCACTTATGCTCTTATGATATCGTCAACGCAGTCAAAGGGAATTCCCTCATTTTCACCATCATCTCGATGTACATGAACAATGTCATCCTCTTCTGTATATCGTGCAAATTCAATCTGCATAAAAATACCCTTAATTGTTCTCCCATCCAGTGTTGACACAATTACATGGTCATTTTGAGAAATAAATACTTCTTCTTGATTTCCTTCAATATCTTCTTTTATCAGTTTGACTCCCGGCAAAACGCTTTTAAATTCCATGTCATTCTCCTTTGTTAAAATTTTAAACATAATTTCATAAGCCGCTCTTTCCCCTTACTGTACGGCATATAGCGAATCGGAAAATCCAGATGTCCCACTTTCTTTAAAACACTTTTTTTATGTGTAAAGGTATCAAAACTGTCCTTTCCATGATAAGAGCCCATGCCACTTTGTCCGACCCCTCCAAATCCCATAGAAGAGACTGCAAGATGGACCACCGTATCATTTACGCATCCTCCGCCGTAAGACAACCGATTCATAACATCCCGTTCTACTTTACCATCTTTCGTAAACAAATACAATGCCAAAGGCTTGGGTCTTGCCTGAATCATTTTTTTTGCTTCTGAAAGTGCATTGTACGTTAAAATTGGAAGAACCGGTCCAAAGATTTCTTCCTGCATGACAGGATCCTCTTCCTTTATATCAGTTAGAATTGTTGGTGCAATCTTTCTGCTCCTACAGTCTCCGTATCCGCCTTCCGCAATGATTCCATGATTCATAAATTTCATTACCCGGCAATAATGCTCCTTATGAATCATCGCAGGATAATCGGGATTTGACAACGGATTTTCTCCAATCAGCTTTTGAATCCAATAGCGAAGATAAAAAATTAGTTCTTTCTCAATCTTCTTATCTGCCAGAATATAGTCCGGCGCCACACAGGTCTGACCGCTATTTAAAAATTTTCCAAATACAATTCTTTTTGCCGCCAAAGAAATATCCGCACTCCGTTCCACAATACAAGGGCTTTTTCCTCCAAGTTCCAAGGTCACAGGAATCAGATTCTTCGATGCCTTTTCCATCACAAGTTTCCCCACTTTAACACCGCCTGTAAAAAAAATGTAATCAAAATTCTGATCCAAAAGTCGCCGGCTTTCCTTTCGTCCGCCCAAAATAACGGTTACATAGGATTCCATAAATGCTTCTTTGATCACGGTTTCAATCACTTTGGCTGTATGCGGAGCATATTCCGACGGCTTTAGCACACAGCAGTTTCCGGCAGCAATTGCGCCTGCCAACGGCTCCAGAGATAATAGAACCGGATAATTCCATGGAGCCATAACAAGTACGGTGCCATAGGGTTCTTTGATTCGATAACACCTAGATGGAAACTGCGCCAGGGGAGCTGATACTCTCTCCGGGCGCATCCATTGTCTCAGATGTTTCTTTAAATACTTGATTTCCCGATATAACATTCCAATTTCTGTCATATAAGACTCAAACGGGGATTTATGCAAATCACGGTGAAGTGCCTGAATGAGCTGCTTTTCATATTTTTTCACAGCATTTTCCAGTCGGCATAAAGCTTTGATGCGAAAAGAATCGGAATGTGTTTTTCCCGTATTATAAAACCTCTTTTGCTTTGTGATTATTAATTCTGTTTTCAAATTCAATTCTCCTTCTTCCTATATACTACGACATCCTTCTTTCTATAGTATTGCCAATCATTTTAAAATGCAAAAAAATCCTGTTCACAGGATTCTCCGCCCTTTCCACACCCTCCACGTTTCCGGCTCGACCGTCACATCATCAATCACAATCTGCCGGGAAACTCCTTTGGTATTCTCCCCTTATTCGTCAATCGTTGGTATCTCTTTAAGTGAGAACGTACTCTTGCAACCAGCTGGGACGGATCAAAGGGCTTTGTAATATAGTCATCTGCGCCAAGCCCCTTCGGCAACATTCCAAGAAGCGCTGCCGAAGAAGATACAATCGAATTTCCAATTTCACCATTCCAAAGAAAAACAGCTTCGCAAAATAACAAAATTCCCAGAGGAACAATCAACATGCTGGTAAATCTCGTCACTTTCTTCATGGAATCCAACAACTCCGAATGAACCCTTTTTTCTTCTTTCACCTCATTCATCAGTCTTTTTGCCTTTAATTCCTGAGAAATTCCTATAATAATATTCAGAAGGATAATAAAAATAAAAAGAAGATTCGTATACGCACCTGCTGCAAAAAGCAAAACTGCAATCGTAAGATTTAAAAAATTAAATAATGTACATTTATTTTCCCGAAAGATTGCCGCTGTGCTTTTTGTTATCTGAGGAGCCTCATAACCGCCTTCTCCTCGCTGTTTCCGCAGCAAAACCTCTTGTTTTGATAATCCAACCTTATGTTCCGCGGGATCAACTGCTTAATTCCAAGTTTCGGTCTCTGCTACTTTATAACAATCAGTTCATAGGTTCTCAACCCAATCCCTATTTTTTCTGCATGCTCCAAGCATGTTTTGTATTCAGAATCCGGTGTGCTGTTCTTAAAATGATCATAATGATCATGAAAATCCCTTTGTTTCATATGATCCGATAACTGGCTGTTGGGAAGAGGCTCACACTGCAGACATGCATCCACACACGCCTGGTCCAATGCCAGAGGATCAAAAGAAGCAAACATTCCAATGTTCGGAAGAATCGGGGCATCATTCTCACTGTGACAATCACAGTTCGGCGATACATCCATTACAAGAGAAATATGAAAATTCGGACGTCCGTCAATCACTGCCTTGGTATACTCTGCCATTCTGCAATTCAAATCTTTCACAGCAGCCCACTCTGCAAATGCAATGGCATCAAAATTACATGCGCCGATACAGCGGCCGCAGCCCACACAAAAATCTTTATGTATTGACATTTTCCCGGTCTCTTCATTGAAAGTCAATCCATGATTTGCACATTCTCTCATACAGCGCTTACATCCTCTGCATTTCTCTGGATCAATACTCGGTGTTCCATTGGAATGCTGATCCTTCTTCCCGGCTCTGGAACCGCAGCCCATTCCAATATTTTTAATCGCTCCCCCGAATCCAGTCATCTCATGACCTTTAAAATGAGAAAGGCTAATAAAAATATCTGCGTCCATAATTGCATGGCCGATTTTTGCTTCTTTTATATATTCTCCGTTTTTTACCGGCACGAGAATATCGTCTGTCCCCTTCAAGCCATCGCCAATTAAAATAGGACATCCGGTAGTTAATGGCGTAAACCCATTTTCCCATGCACACTGCAAATGTTCCAATGCATTTTTACGACTTCCCGGATACAGCGTATTACAGTCCGTCAAAAACGGACGGCCTCCCAGCTCTTTTACCACATCCGCCACCGCTTTGGCATAGTTGGGCCGGAGAAAACCAAGATTTCCAAGTTCCCCAAAATGCATTTTTATTGCTACAAACTTTTGCTCCATATCGATCTCGCCGATCCCTGCCTTTTTCAAAAGACGTTTTAATTTCAGCGGAAGTCCCTCGCCAAGTTTCGTACGAAAATCTGTAAAATAAACTTTTGATTTTTCCATAATGCCCTCCGATCTTTATTTTTCTTTTATCATAACATGTTTTTTTACTTTTTTATATATTTTTTTCACCTCCTAAGGCTTTCTTTGCATGGAAGTGTATTCCATAGATTCCCCTGTTATGATATGATAAAGAAAAAAAGAAAGGTGAACATATTCCATGAACCGCAATATCAGATTACTCATCGAATACGACGGCTCCCGCTATCAGGGCTGGCAGCGTCTGGGAGAAAGCTCCAAAGCCAAAACAATTCAGGCAAAGCTTGAAGCTGTTCTCTGTGAAATGACCGGAGAAACCATCTCTGTCATCGGATCTGGCCGAACAGATGCCGGAGTTCATGCCTGTGGGCAGGTAGCAAATTTTCACACAAACTGTACCCTTTCCTGTAAAGAAATCAAAGCCTACCTTACCCGGTATCTTCCTTCCGATATTGGAATCCACTCTGTTTCTGAAGTTGGAGAACGCTTTCACAGCCGATTGAATGCCAAACAAAAGACTTATCTCTATCGGATCTCTCTTCCGCAGGTTCCAAATGTCTTTCAAAGAAAATATCTTTGGTACTTTCCTGAAACATTGAACCTTGAAAAAATGCAGGAAGCCGCATCACTGCTTCTTGGCGTTCATGATTTTCAGGGATTTTCTTCTGTCAAAAAAACAAAAAAATCCACTGTACGCAGGCTTTATGAAATATCCATCCGAAAAACCTCTTCTGAAATCCAAATTACTTATATTGGAAACGGCTTTCTTCACCATATGGTCCGCATTCTTACAGGAACTCTCGTAGAAATCGGATGCGGAAAAATGAAACCTGCCCAACTTCAAAAAGTTTTTGAAACCAAAAAAAGAGAAGATGCAGGAATGACTGCACCTCCTCAGGGATTATTTCTTATGCATGTAGAATATGAACAGGATCACTTATCTTAACAGATTATCATTGTCAAAATAATCAATCTTCATAGCATGACGGACATTTCCAAGTGTCTGTCCTGCTTTTTCTCTCGCTTTCCTGCTTCCTTCTTTTAAAATCTCATAAACTTCCGGAAGACGCTGTTCCCACATCTTTCGGCGCTCTCTAATCGGACGCAGCTCTTCCTGAATTACCTGATTTAAGAATTTCTTAACCTTCACATCACCAAGTCCTCCGCGCTGATAATGTGCTTTCAGTTCCTCAAGACCGCTGTATTCCGGAAGATACTCTTCAAAGTATTCCTGTTTGCAAAATGCATCCAGATAAATAAAAACAGGATTTCCTTCCACTTGTCCGGGATCCTGCACCCTCAAATGATTCGGATCTGTAAACATGGACATGACCTTCTTCTTGATATCTTCCTCTTCATCGGATAAATAAATACAATTCCCAAGAGATTTGCTCATCTTTGCCTTTCCGTCAATTCCCGGAAGACGCAGGCATGCTTCGTTATCCGGAAGAATAATCTGCGGATCAACCAAAGTTTCTCCGTACACAGTATTAAATTTGTGGACAATCTCTTTGCACTGCTCCAACATCGGAAGCTGATCTTCTCCTACCGGAACTGTCGTCGCTCCAAAAGCTGTAATATCCGCCGCCTGACTAATTGGATAGCAAAAGAATCCCACAGGAATACTTGCTTCAAAATTGCGCATCTTAATTTCTGATTTCACTGTCGGATTCCGCTGTACACGGGATACCGTCACCAAATTCATATAGTAAAATGTCAATTCCGTCAGCTCCGGAACCATAGATTGTATAAAAATCGTACTTTTTTCCGGATCCAAACCACAGGCCAAATAGTCCAGAGCCACCTGCATAATATTTTGACGAACCTTTTCCGGATGTTCTGCATTATCCGTCAGTGCCTGGGCATCTGCAATCATAATATAGATCTCGTCATATTGATTGGAATTTTGCAATCTTACTCTTTCTTTCAATGAGCCTACATAATGTCCTACATGTAAGCGTCCTGTAGGGCGGTCTCCTGTTAAAATTACCTGTTTCATTCTTCTCTCCTTTTCCAAGCGTTCCATTTCGGCACTGATTTTTTCATCCAATACCTCTGGTTTTTATTGTAAATTTAAATCTTGCCGGTGTCAATCTTCTTTTTTATGGCTTCTTGTAACATCTCTGAGCCATTTAAAACTGCGGTATCGAATGGCCGTAATCGGTATTTTCAAAAGCTCATCACTCATCAAAAGCACATAGACTGCCGGAACACTCCATCGTAAGACAAAGGCTGCCACTGCTCCGAGAAAAATAGAACATCCCCACATGGTACACACATCTAGGATCAGTCCAAACCTTGTATCGCCTCCGGATCGAAATACTCCTACCACCATCGTTGTATTAAACGATTGCGCAACCACAAAATATGACATCACAAAAAACATCATCTGCAGATAGTATTTTGCCGTTCCCGTTAATGAAAGAAATGTCGTTGCAATCGGAGAAACCAGAAGAATCAAAACACCTCCCGTAAGCCCCATAGCAACACTTAATATAAGAAATCTTTTCGCATATGCCTTAGCATAAAGAAGTTTTTTCTCTCCAATGGTTTTTCCAAGATAGATCGCCGCCGCACTTGCCAGACCAAAAGAGACGACCGTCGCCAGTTGTCTTGCCACCTGCGCCACAGAGTTTGCCGCGACTGCCGCACTTCCCATATGTCCTAAAATAGCTGTATTCGCTGATGTTCCAAGCCCCCACATGACCTCATTCAACACCACCGGAAGAGAATACCGAAGAAAATCCTTTACCAAAACAGTATCCAAATGTATAAAGTATGTCATTTTGAAGGTTACGTCCCGATTGAAGATTTTTGCATATCCGTACACAAGGAGCAGTTCTAAAAATCTTGAGATCAGCGTGGCAAGCGCAGCCCCCCGAATCCCCATCACCGGACACCCCAACAAACCAAAAATAAAAACTGCATTTAATATCACATTACATACAAACGATGCCAGATACACAACCGTTGCCACAATCACGCGCTCGATACTTCGCATCACATAGAGATATACATTGGTAATTCCCATGACAATATAAGAAAATCCGACAATCCTCAAATATTTTATTCCTTCCTCAATCACCTGAGGGTCATTTGTAAAAATTCTCAACAGCAATTCAGGAACAAACAATGCCGCTAAGGTGAATACAGCAGTCACCATCACAGCCGACCGAATTCCAAGGGCTAAAATCTTCTCGATAGCTTCCCGATCGCCCTTTCCCCAATATTGTGCCGTTAACACCGTGGCTCCAGAAGTCAATCCAAATAAAAATAAAACCATAATATACTGAATCTGACCCGCAAGTGAAGCTCCGGACAAAACCGTCTCGCTAACTTTTCCAAGCATTACAACATCTGCTGCCGTGACGCCTACATTAATCAAATTTTGAAGTGCCATAGGCACCACAAGCGCAAATACCGTTTTATAAAATCTTTTCCAATCAATATTTAATTTTTTCTCTTTCTGCTGCTTTAACATCATAAACCTTTCCGAAAATCACCGGAAGCGCCAAAAGGCACATTCCGGGATTGTAAGTAATTGCCAAGGTCTCGGGCAAGCCCGGACTTTAGCTCATCGCTATCACAAAAAACCGGAATGCATCATCAAACATCCCGGCTTTTCTGTGTTTTGTTTTCATTTTTTCAGTGCTATCTAAAATTATAGAAGTTTACTGAATGATTAATGCCTCTTCATTGCTGAACTCTTCTTTATCTTTTGTTACAGCAACATAGTACACACTTCCATCCTCCGGCTTGTAATAAATATTCAATTCGGAAATTTTATTCATCCTGACCCCTAACGTCTTCAATTCTTCCTTTACAAGCTTCTCTGTATCTTTCACATTAACATTATGCTCCTGATACTGTACCTCGATTTTTGTTTTCATAATTCTCCCTTTCACTTCAAATCGTTTACATTATCTATTATATACTGTATTTCTTTAAGATTCAACTGGTAATCTTATTTTGTACCAAACGACCTGCAATCACTCCCGATAGAATTCCGATCACAATTCCTCCCAGCACATCGGTTGGATAATGCACGTATAAATACAGTCTGGAAACTGCAATCAATACTGCCAGCACCAGCGCCGCTTTCCATAATTTTCGATTCCCGGCTATATAAAGCGCTGTCACACTGGCAAACGATGCAGCCGTGTGACCGGAAGGAAACGAATAGTCTTTTAACGGCTGAACCAACAATGTAACGGTTGTATTGATATCATAAGGACGTACTCTCGCAACCAATGGTTTCAAAATTACATTGCATAACACTGCGTCTACTACCAACGCAAACAACAGATACCAGCCTGTCTTTCTTGTCTTTGGAAGAATCAGCAAAATTGCGGTAAGAACAATCCAAATGATCCCCGCATCGCCCAGTTTTGTTATTCCCGTCATAATAGAATCCAAGATCGGATGATGTATCTTTTGAATCATGTTCAAAATCTCTAATTCAATCCCCATAAAATTTTCACCCTTTCTGTGTTTGGTATTTTGCAGCCATTATACCATACCTGATTCAACATCGTCTATACAACAGATTCTTGAGTTTCCGCAAACTGTAATTCAAAAATGAATAAGTATTCCCAAAGTCTCTACCTGATGACTTTTTGAAATAATCAGAATGGCAGTTCTGTGATTAGATGCACTTTAATAAGCCCCGCTGAAACCAGACTTTGGGAGATGTATTTTTCCTCTGCTTAAACAACCAGCTTAAGGCAGAGCTGACGGTATGCAGGACGTTTTGTCCGGAACCATAACCTGACGCCTTGCCCCGGTCCATGACAAAGGTTACTTTTTGGAATAATGCAGCTGCACGCTCCATAGCCGAAAAGATAATGCTATTGATGGATGTAAAATTTTTTTCATTTGAAGAATGGATTCTTGAAAACAGACTGACTGGATGATTGCTGTTGGAAGCAAGAATGCCATAATTCATGTCAGCGATAAACTTTCGTTCGGGTTTGGGAAGCATTCTGGAAATTTTATTGGAAAAATTTAAAATTTCCCGTTTCATTTGATAGGTTTTTGATGTAAAATTGACCATGAGAAATCTCTGGAGACCATTCCGTGTACAAGTTTGTGTTGGTAAAAACTTCCATGATCGACCAATTTATAAATCTCTGAAGCCTCAATCCTCTTTTGAAACCTACAACGATGCATATGCTGCTCTGGTTGAATTTCATAAAAATCCTTACGATCTTGATTCTGATCTAACTATTGAACAGCTTTATGAAAAATAGATCGCCTGTTATTTTGAAACTTTGAGTAATCCATCTAGCGAGCGAACGATTAAATCTGCTTGGAACTACTGCTCTGCCATTTATAACATGCGTGCCAAAGACCTACGAGCAAGACACATTAAAGGTTGTATGGAAGAAGGAACCTACATAATTAATGGAAAAGAAAAGCACCCATCTCCCACTACGAAAACAAAAATAAAATCTCTATTCAATTTAATGTGGGTTATGCCGAAGAATATGAACTTGTTGATAAAAATTATGCTAGAACTTTCAAACTGTCAGATGATATTATTAAAGATATCAAGAAAGAAAAGAAAGATCATATTGACTTCACAGATGAAGAAATGCAGAAATTATGGAATAATTTGTATGACGTTGACTATGTAGATGTGTTGCTGATTCAATGCTACTCCGGTTGGCGTCCGCAGGAGTTAGGCTTGCTAAGAATAGAAAATGTAGATTTACAAAATTGGTTTATTACTGGCGGTATGAAAACCGATGCCGGAAAAGATCGTGCAGTTCCAGTTCATCCCAAAATTCGCACCTTAGTAAAACATCGTTACCAGGAAGCCTTATCTTTAGGAAGTGAATACTTAATCAATTGCACTGATACAAAGACTCACAGAAGCAATCTAAAACTTACATACGATAAATACCGTCACAGAATTGATAAGATTGTTGAACAGCTAGAATTAAATCCTGATCATCGTGCTCATGACGGACGTATCCAGTTTGCAACAATGGCAAAAGCCGCCAATGTAAATGAATATGCCATAAAACGTATCATGGGACATAAAATAAAAGACATTACAGAGAATACTTATACCAAAAGGAAAAGAGAGTGGCTTATGGAAGAGATATTAAAAATTAAATAATTTAAGCAAAAAAGAGCCAAGATATGATATATATTCTTGACTCTTTTTATGTATTCACTTGTAGCAACGAATTGTAGTAATATTGTAGCAATGTTGTAGTAACAAATCACTTTTCACTGCTTTTTACCACTTTTATCGTTCCTAAAAACCACGTATTTATGCGGTTTTTTAGAATTTTCCTTCTTTAGCGGCTTCCTCAATCGAAGCTACAAAGTCCCCATTTAAGCCATTTTTAACCCCTGCTGTCACCAACTTGTCACCAACCTAAAAAGTTTGGTCGATACTTAAATAGAGAAAGTAAACCTGTCTTTCCGGCAACACATGTTTTACATAAGGATAGTTCATTTTACAAATAGAACATTTTTAAAGCATACCAACTTTTATCTCTTTTTTTGAAAAATCCATATCATAATATCTTCCGTCATTCTTAGCATCATCAAAGAATCTTCTTTTGAAGGAATTTCGTTTGTTCCTTCTTGTCTATGCGTTCCGTAATCTGATAACATTGAATAAATGCTATAAATAGCCCTTGTTTTCTTGTAGTCTCCTGCTGCGTTTTCTTCAAAGAAATCGGCAAGATCCGTTTTCCCTTGAGCTTGTATATAGTTTTTTATTTCCAACATATTGTTTCCATCATATTCGCCGGCTAAATCTGCCGCCCCTCTAAACCATTTGGCAAACGACTCAGTCCCCTTATATTTTGAGAATAATCCCGTCAAAGTAGTCCTGCAGGCTTCAATGCTTGTCCCAAAGTTTCCGCTTACAAAAGCATCTATAGCACCCTCATAAGAATCATATATTTCAGGATATGTATCTAATAACCACTGTTCCAGTCCATAGACCTCGACCATTTTTTCTGTATTACCTGTGTAAGGTATTACATCAAAACCGTTACTTCCCATCAGTAGATCGTATCCCATTAACTGATATAAGTTAATTAATTCATCAACATATCTCTTGTAATTTTCATCTTCATAATATTTCGTAACAATAAAAGGATGAATATTTTGCCCCAGCTCGACAAGAAGGGCCGAAATCTTTTTTGTCTCATTCTTGATTAATAATTCAGTAAAGATATTATCTAATCCGATAAAAACACTATACTCACTTCGTGGATTTTCCCATGTCTTATTGTAGTAGTAGGGTTCAAGATATTCGGAATTATTATCATACATTGTGGATAAACCACAGCATTTTAAATATTTTTTCATTTCGCCATTTTTCTTAGGAATAAAAGTTGGTTTATCTAAAATGGCACAAATTTTTGCTAAAATTATTTCTTTTTTCTCTTTCATAAATATCCTCCTACTTTAGTATATTGTAAAAACACAAAAAAAACAAACAGATATATTAATTTTATTTTATATAAATGAAAAAGGACTGCCGATTTGACAGTCCTTCTTAGGGATTAAATAACGAAACCTGTGTATTCCCAGAATCGATATGCTGATATGTAATAATTAAATCGTCCCGAATGCTCGGGCTTTGCAGCAAATCCAAATGGTAATTCTTTTTCTCTTAATCCAGCCCTTATAAACTCAGGATTTTTTTTCATAACACATGCCGCTTCTTCTATTGATAATATATCCTTTGAAAAAGCCGGCATTGTTTCTTGAAAAGCATCCTCTTGATGAACAAGGATTCCAGTTTGCTTGTAAAAGAGGAAGGGGCTTATATAGTAATCACATTTGCTATCCCCATTTACATGATAACATACACCGATATTAAGAATTTTGCTAGAAATTAAATACCGTACATATAATGGACTTTTTTTAATGAGTCCCGCTACAACTGCAACTGGAATATTGTTTCCACTAAATGATGGATACATATACAATCCCTCCTTTGGATTTTTAATAATGGATTTCATTTCGCATATTCATACCATTCTGCAAATCCATCGGAATTCTTATAATGGATTAAGTTACCATCTTCGTCATATTCATTCCATTCTTCTTTTCCATCGGAATCTTTATAATGAATTTCATTACCGTTTTCATCATATTCACTCCAGTACTCGAATCCTCTGGAGTCTTTAAAATGGAGTCGATTTCCATACTTATCACACTCATACCATTCTTCGTACCCGTTCGTATCTTTGTAATGGGTTTCGTTACCATAACATTCCTTCCAAAATTCAAATTTGGAATCTTTGTCGGAATATTTATAATGAATACACTTTCCTCTTTCATTGTACTCTCTCGATTCTTCGCAGCCACTCGTATCTTTGGAATGGACTTCATTTCCATTCTCATCATATTTATTCCATTCTTCGTATCCATCCGACCTTTTGTAATGAATTACATTTCTATTCTGGTCGTACTCTCTCCACTCTTCGTAATTCTTATCTTTGGAATGGATTTCATTACCATTTTCATACCATTCTTCGCGACCAAGATTCTTATAATAGATTAAGCTACCATCTTCGTCATATTCATTCCATTCTGCAAATCCATCGGAATCTTTGTAGTAGACTTCGTTTCCTTTTTCATCATATTCACGCCATTTTTCATCGCATTCTTTCCGTTCTTCATATCCATCGGAATTATAGTAGATCACAGTTTTCTTTTCATAGATTTCATTCCCATTCTTATCATATTCATATTCATATTTATACCAGTACTCGTCTCCATTGGAATCCTTGTAGTGGACTTGGTTTCCTTTTTCATCATATTCATGCCAGCTTTCGAAGCCGTTCAAATCCAAGATGAAATTCCCATTTTCATCATATTCACCGCTGCTTCCGTGAATGTTTGACCTTTTGTAATGAATTACATTTCCATTCTCGTCATATTCATACCATCTTTCGCAGTCATTATTATTCTTGTAATGGATTAATTTCACCTTTTTATTATTCATCTCAAATTCTCCTTTCAACCATTTTCTCGTACATTTTTTCGAAATTCCCATCGTTCTCAATTGTCACGTCGCATAGTTGCTCATTTCGCAGCTCATCATTTAGCGACAATAATCGAAGAATTTTTTCATCTTCTTCAATATTTTTATGAAGTAACGATTTGAGAAGCTCATCCTTTGGCCGCTTCAAATAGATAAGAGCGGTTCTTCTTGGATGATTAGATTGCATCGTTACAGCTCCACAAATATCCAATGGGGCAACAAAGTCTTCCCCGGAAAACATTTCATCCCCTAAAGAAGCTGTTCCGTACATCTCGTTTGCATAAACTGTTGTCTCAGCAAAAAGCCCTGAATCTTCCATGTTATGAAAATCGTCCTTTGATACATAGATATAGCCTGTATCAGAATCAGGTTTTTTTGTTGTAAAGGATGGAATTCTACGCATACCCCGTTTCGTGAGATACCGTATAAAATCTGTTTTTCCGCTTCCGGATGGCCCCACTACGCAGTAAATGATTCCCCCATTATCTCTTGGATCATATATAGGATTTCGAATGTTTAAAATATTTTTGACTAATGTTAGAAATTGCTGATAATTTGTGACTGACAGTAAGCCGGTCATGTTGTGATTCCATGGCTTTCTAAATAACACTGGATAAGCTGCACCGGAATTTAAAATGTTATGCTGACCATCATCTAATACAATATCTGCGTCTATGACATCCTTTCGACTTGCCATGATGATGTTTTCCTGTGGAAAAAACGGAAATTCTTCCATAATTCGTTCCGTACGGATTCCCATACAATTTGCGGGAACTGCTGTTGTGATAACGACATCCGCAAGTTTTAGCAATTCTAAAAGAAATTCTTTCGCTCCATTCATGACGGGTTGATTCTTGTAAAATTCTTTTTTCTTATAATAGTTGTTGATTTTATTCACCCTTGGTCCGTTATCACCCCATTGTCGAATCTCTCGAACACTTAAAGGCGGGTCAAGATGATAATCCCGGTTTGCAAGATCTACAGCATATTCATTACACTGAAATATAACATCGTCTGCATCCAGGGAAATCAACGGTTTGAGTTTCTTTCTTCCCATATTTTTTCTCCTTTCGTCAATGTACTGTTCTAGTAATAGTATGCAAAACACTTTAGATAAGAAAATTTGTCATACTATAATTGAAGAAATTAATTCACAAGGGAGGTTGTTATTTTATGAAAATATACGTTATGGGTAAGGATTTTAAACTAAATGGCAAAGACGTAAGTACTGCAAAGAAAATGGCATTAGAATATTTTGAGAATATTAGAAAATTATCTGTGCAGCATATCGCCCCAAAACTGTATTGGACATCAATCGTCGTTATGCATGTAGTAACGAACGAATTGTTAAACTCAATTGACCCAGAATCACTTGCAATGCTTTTAAATGGAGATGATTCTCTGGAGCGTCATGAGATCGTGGAACGCAGAAACCGCATCCAAAGCAGGATAGAAAAAGGGAAAGTTCCTAAATCATCCAAAACAAGAAGAGACAAAAATAAGAGGCGCTAAGGCGCACTCTTATTCCGTCTCTGATTCTGCCGGATAATAAATAGCAATTCCGCTGGCATTATCCGGATACTGTTCTTCAATAGATGCCCTGATTAAAACGTTAATACCCTCTACACAGTCTGAGGAATTAATAAATAATTCTGACATAGCTTCTGGGCGAATTGCGTAATGAATTCCATCCGTTGTGAGCAAAACGATATCATTTTGCTCTAAACGAAAGCATCCCACTTCAATTTCCGGCTCCAATGCCACCCCAACGCCGCCATACACCTTTAAGCGTTCTGGTATGGCATAGTAAGACTCTTCATCAATTTTCCCTTCATCTAGGAGTTTTCTGGCTGCAGTCTGATCTTTTGTAAGCTGCGTCAAGCGCATAACACCATGATCAAGACACATCAAATAAACTCTTGTATTTCCGGTATGAGCATATGTTAGATATCCTTCTTCGTCAGCTAAAATCATAGAGAGACTTGCGGCAAAGCCACCAAACCGCTCTTCATTTCCCATTTTAAATCCTCCCAGAACTCTATTGGCCATTAAGATACTTTCTTTCATAATAAGCTCCGCATTATCTAAAAAAACGCGTTTATCTCTTTCAAATAGTCGTCGCAAAAGCAGTTCAATCTCATTACATACAATTTGTCCTGGCTGTAGTTCTCCTTCATGTGATCCAGCTCCATCTGCAATAATACAGACTACATTTTCTTCATCCAGTTCAATTCCCTGGATAAAGTCTTCATTTTTTGTTCTTGAAAAGCCCTTATCGCTTTTTCCTCCGTAAATATATTTCAAGATTCAGCCTCCTTTGCTTTTTTATATGCTTTTATAAAAATATCAAGTTCCTCTTGAATCTGTTTCGAATACGCCATATGATTATAAAGAAGTTCCGTCCGTTTGACTGGAATTCCATCTTTTACACTAGCATTCAATAAAAGCCGAAAATCCAGGAAAACCGTATTAATGGCTTCCGCTCCTTTCTTACTTATCTCGGTGTGTTCTTCTGGTGCTACGGTATTTTTTTCATTCTGCTGTTTTCTTTGAAGTTCTATAATACTGTACGCTTCGGACAGTCGCTGCCACTCATCCAAAAAAGACGACTTATCCATTGCCCCGGAGATATAAAGAGCATAAACATCATCCAGATCTTCTGAAAAATCCGTTAAAATATTGATCTGTTCTTTTTGTTTTAAAATCCATTGATTCCCGCTCACCCCATGAACTCTTTGCGTTAAGTAGAACAAAAGGATAGCGATACAAAACACCGCCAAACTAAAAATTATGAATGTTTTCTTTTTTTGCATTTCTTTTCCTCCCTATAAAGCATCCTAAATTTATAAAAACGATAAAACACCTCGCCCCTCTGACCTTCCGGAAGAATGGCATGGAGAGCATCAATTGGATAAGGGAATGTGTCGTAACACGGTCCATAAAGACGATACCGTTTTAGTTTTTGATTAATCATTTGATCTGCAAACGACTCATACGCTGTTTTGATATTAGGAAACTGCATATATTGACTTATCATATAGTGAAGGCAAACGCCAAAACGAAGCATCCCCTGCACCCCAACGAAATAATCTTTAGGGAATTTCGTAAGCCCGTCGTCTTCCTCTGCTAATACTTTTTCATATGTATGAATTGTAAGCTGACGATCCGACATATTCCTTGTTTCAGGGTAAATTTTCCATTTCAAAAACCACAAATCTGTTTTAATTTTAATCTCCGGAGGGCATTGGATATGTCTTAATAAATTCTTCAGCTTCATCTTTTCAATAATCTCACTGGTTAGATAATGATCAATGGTTGCTTCATTACATTTAAGATGATCACAAAATGCGATCTTCATCACCGTAATTGCGTTTTTCTCATTTTGCATTTTAGAATAATTAAATAGTGATAAAGAGAATTTACTCCTTTTCCCTAGCAAAATTTCTTCGTATTCCATCCGAAGTATTTCTTCTATTTCCATAAACATCAACTCCTGTCTTATATAATTAATGACACTCTATATTAATAGTATGGGAACACTTATTTTTCTCTCATAGAGCAAGAAAAAAGGAAACCCACAATTTGATGGTGGATTCCCTCTTTAAGTTATTTAGCATTCAAGCTTTTCTTTCTCAGATACTTCAATAAGTCCTTTACACTTTCCCTTTGCATTTCAATATCTGCCTGATCAATGAATATGCGATAATCTGCATATCCATAATTCTGTAATCCATATTTAATGCCTTCTCTGATCACAGGCTCAAATGTCTTAAAAAATTCAAGGACATCTTCTTTTTGATAAAGAGAGACATCTCTATCTGAAATTGAAATCCAATATTCCTTGCATTTGTTTTTCAATTCCGTTTTTAAGTTTTCTCTTGTTATTTTGTTTGCAAAAGAAAACAGCCAGATGGAGCCACGATCACTTTCCTTTTGAGGCAGCATAAGGATCTCTGCTGCCGTTTTCCCGGCATATGGTCCAAAGTGAAAAGGAGTTTCTTTTTCTTCTTTTAGAACAGAAGATGCGTTTTTTGGAACGACTGGCGGACTTTCTGGTTCTCGCTCTGCAACAGGCATCAGTCCTTCGATTTTTTTGATTTCTTTCTTTCCAGATAAAACACTGGATACAAAGTCTACGACTAGCTGCTTTTGATCCTTTCCAAGACCTTCAAATGAGACGATGATTCTTTCTCCATCCTCCCAGATTTTTATATCCTGCATAACTTCCTCCTTTTTAAAACTCATTCCATGTTTTAACTTTGTTTTTGATTGTTTTTCCAAGTTGGGAAAAAAGATCGTCAATTTTTGTTACATGAAAGAAGGTGACGCCATAGATTGTTCTTAGGTTTTTAGGATCACAGTCACCAATACCTATGGCAACGACTTCACAGTTTTTCTCCGCCTGCTTGACTGCAATTCTGCAGTCGAGTACACCGTCTACGGTTCCTACGGTATGACTTGGCATTCCGTCGCTGATCATGATTAGAAGCTTATGCGCTTCTGATCTTTTTTTTAGACGCTCCGTCAGATAACGGATTGTATATGCGTCGTTATTACATCCGTTTGCATTCATCGTAAGGATGGACATTCGTTCCGCTTTCGTATTGTTCCACTTTACAAAGTGCATCTGGCTGGCGTCAGCGGATCCGGCGTTATATCCCAGTAAATATACTGGAATTCCAAGTTGATGAAATGTCTCACAAAGCGCCACACCAACCTGTCTGGCAACTTGTATGTTTCTTCCGCCCATGGATCCGGAGTTATCAATTCCGATTCCAATTGCAACATTAGAGTTGTTGGGGACTCTTCTTCGGGTAAAAACCCTGGATGTGACCCTGCTTCCACTGACTCTTTTAAGGTTTAAATTTCCGCTGCCCCGAAACATTTTCTCTTCTGCCGCCTGTATAAAAAGCCGGCGGAGCTGATTTGTAAGATTGCGGATTTTTCCATTCATTGATGATAATATGAGGTTATAATCATCCTCATATCGCAGTTTGCTCATAGGAGACAGCTGCATGTTTTTGTTTGTTACTGTCATTTTTCCGTATCCCGGGCACTTAATATCGAGATCAAGTTCGACTTCATTCGAAACGCATTCATCACGTTCCTCCTGAAGGATAGCCGTCTTTTCCCGGCACATTTCATCTTGCGTTACCTGAATATCCTTTTCCGTTAATTCATGATCCTCTTCTGTTATTTCTGCTTCCGTGCTTTCATAGTACCCTTTATCAGAATGATATGTACTATCGTTGTGCTCGGACTCAGAGTTAGAAGAACTCTGCGCATCCGGTAAATGACCCGCATTTTCTCCTTCAGATTGTTTCTCACTTTCATTTTCTGATTCATTCACATTCCTCGAAATTGAGGATTCCTCTTGATCAGACGCCCTATACGCATCCGATTCTTCATAATCAAATTCAACATCTTGGCTTTTGCTGGATGTGTCGGCCTTCTCTTGCTGATCTAATGAATCTCCGGGAACCGAATCAGAGTTTGGAGATTTTTGTTCTTTTGTTTTAGAATCTCCGTCTGTCACCAAAACAACTGCTCCGTCTGGGAGCTGCTGCGTTTCTTCCGGCATACCGGCCTCCCCATTCTGTGTGGCATCTTCAAGTTCTTCCTTGGTTATCCTTCGAATTGTGATTTTACGCTTCTGCTGCGTAGATGATCCACTGCCACCTTCCTCTGGCGTATTCTCGCCGAAACTTCCTTGTCCAGATTTTTCGCTTTTCCCGGCCTCCTTAAAAAACTGATCCAAAAGATCCATTAGCTTTTGTTCATTTTTCGCCTGCTCTTCCCAAAGAGGGCGGATCTTTTCGAACACTCTGATCATGTAACTCAGAGCATCCTTGAATTTAGGTGTTTCAATTGCCTTTGAAACATCCAGAATCGTTTCCTGGAAACATTTTTTTGCTTCCGGAAATGTAAAGTCCCCCCTTAGAAAGCCTCCATCTCCATATTGAATCAGGGCATTAAAATATTGGGACAATGCATTCCCCGATTCTTCCAGTGGCGATGATAGTTTATATATACGAAAAATCATATATCTTAAACATTTGATTAATGTGCCCCCAATATATTGAGGTGCAAAAAATTCAATTCTAGGATCCTCAATAATATTGACGACTGTATGAAAGATCCTTTTTTCGGATCTTGTTAATGATTTTTTTTGTGCCCAATATTCTTCATGTTGAGAATCTGTAATGAGCTGATGCATCAGCTCGTGGCAGAATAAGCCCTTTAAAAAAGAAGGACGTTTTTCCTTTTCTATTCCCTGAACAATAGAATGTTTACTATTAAGATAGATCTTCGCATTCTTTTTCTGACAATCGGTATACGCGATGTCGCTTGATTGTGCATTTTGGATATCTACAACCGGAATGCTGCGTCCTGTTATTCCTCGTGCGATCCGTGAAAGAGAGCGGCAAAGCGCCCTCAATTCCTTTTCGTCTTTCTCCTTCATAAGTTTTCCTCCTCTAATCAACGCAGGTAGCGACGATGCTTTCCGAGATTTCGTTTGCAATTTCCAAGTCGCTTTCTGCGATCTTCCCGATCATCGTATCATACAAGGCCTCTTTTAATGTTGACCCTTCGTCCATATCATCTAATGCTCCGATGCATTGGCGCAAAGATAAAGACAATGCAATTTCAGGAACATTATAATGCTCAACAAGTTCCTCAACGATCCTTTTGTAATAACGGAATACATTCTTGCAGTCCGTCTGATTATTATGTTGATCGCTTAAAACACGGATAAAATCCGTTTCCTTCGGATCGTCTATGATGTAGGTATTTTTAAAACGGCTGCTAAAAGCCTGAGAAAGAGGTCTGGAACCCGCGGTTCCCGTGTTCATTGTAGCAAAAACAATGCACAGAGGATGCCGGTGGACTTCTTCATATCCATTTTTGTTTAAAATAAACGGGGCTTCAATCGCCTGTCCAAGACATCCCATAATAATTCCAGGATCCGCTAAATTCACTTCCTCCAAAACGACCATACCGCCATTTTGAAAACATTTAAGAAAGTTTGTTTCCACGAAAGAAAGCTTCCCATCAACGACTTTTGTCATTCCTTCGAATGTATCCTCTTCTATATTCTTAGAAAGAGGAACCGTATAAAGGGGAATGCCAAGTGTTGCACAGATAGCTTTTACCATCGTTGTTTTTCCGGTTCCCGGACGTCCAACAAGCAACGAATTTACATAGTCTCTCCCGATTGCATCCAGGCCCGAAAAACCGGCATCCATTCGTTCAATAATTGAGGTACATTTTCTATGTACCTTTCTTACTGCCTTATAAAAAGCCTGATTCGGAACAAATCCATTTAAAAAAGAAAGATCCGGAATCATACACTGTGCCTCTTTCCAATCTAAGTTTAAAAGATATTCACCAGCACGGCATTTTTCATAAGTGACCTGTAGGCCAACTTTTGAAGAAGAATCCTTCGGCTTTGATGATTTTGTCAGCTTTAAGTCGATTAGACGGCTTTTTAACTGTGGAACAACCTCGTCAAGCCCAGTATAATTTCCGGTACGCATAGCCTGAATGAACTCATTTGCTTCATATGTTTTTAAGAAGACCCCCTCGGGATCATCTTTACAAATGATTTCCTGTCCAAGCATTTGATTTGCCCATCCAAAGTAATTCAAATCGCAAAACAATAGAAGTTTTTCATCTATTGATTTTTTTGAATCATAAAAATTGATGATTTCGTTTACAACATCAAGTTCCGTATTCCCAGCACCATACAGCTGAAAGATTCCTTTCAACATGCACGGAAGCAGCTTCCGAAAAAATGACGGTATACCATTCGTTTCATCGTCTTTCATATCGTCCAGCCAGATAATTTGGTTATCTGCTGTCATGTAACATTCCAAGTCGTTTGATTTCAACCCGTGTTCCCGCAGATAAAGAATGTCATGATCGTAATTATAGACAGCATTGATGCCGCCTTCTTCTCTTTCAATAATCCATGCCAACGCATAAGCGGTTGTATTTATCTTTGCCGCCTGCGAAGTCGCCTTAGTCCTTTTCCTCATCTGTGAAGTTGCAACACCAGAAGGACCGTTCATCCCTAATATATAATTTGTGTTAAGGGCGGGTACACTTGCCCATGGACCTGTTTTCTGAAATAATTCTTTTGCAATATCTACCCTCTGATTCATCTAAATACCTCCATAAACCATTCGTCATTTTTCTGCATTGTAAATTTGCAATATCCTCCTTTCTTGTCGTAAAGAAAAGTGTATGAACTTTGTTCTCCTTTTCATCAACAACTAATTCGTAAATAGTATGCTGAAACTACGCAGGGAATAAAAAAGCAACCCCGATTCCAGTGATCAGGATTGCATATTCATTTTCAAGTCCATCGCATTTGCGAAAATAACGGGTCCCATCAATAGGACCCACCTTTTAATGAATAGAATTTTGTTTGTCTCGATCGGCATCCAGGGTCTCTTTACGAGTTTCATCTTCACGGATATAATCCGGATGAATTAAATTCAAACTAAGCCGCTTTTTCTTCTTTGGCAGCTTTGGAAACACTAAGAGACAGATGACGCATGTCACGAAGCATGTCACGATAAATAATCCCATTATTTTATCCTTTCTGTATCAAAACTCTGGGTGGCTCCTCCTCGTCCGGCGATCCAGTTATTAACCATGTCTTCCGTAACCTTCTGGCTGAAAGAATTAACCTTTTCCTGTTTGATGACAGGATCCCTTTCGTTTAGATACTTATCTTTCCTGATATGTTTCTGCCATAAGACCTGCTGTGTGTCCTGGAGGTACCAGTATTCATTGACATCATATGACATGTTGTCTGCGTAGGTATACGCAATATCCTGATACACATCAATATAATATGTGCCTACCGAATCATAGGCAAGGGAGAGATATGGAACCGTGGTTGTTGTAGAGTAGATGCATTTACTCCGATTTTTGTCTGCATAAATCATCCAAAACCACTTTCTTGTCCCAATCTTTGATTTAATCGCTTTTTTTTCTTCCTTCGTGACTTTAAATTCTTTTACTACCGCAGTATCTACGGAGTCTTCTCCTGCGGTCACTCTTTCGTCCAGGTACTTTTTCACAACCTCCTGTCTTTGTGGAAGCGTCGTCTGGTCAGTCAATCCAGATGCGATTAAATCCTCTCTCTTTTTATTAAAGTTATCTCTCCATTGTTCCTCCCATTTCTTCATTTCGTCTGCCCATTTTTTTCTGTCAGCAGGCCAGCTGTAATATCCGTCTGGGGCTTTAAAGTTGGGCATATACCCCTGTCTGGGATGTGTGCTAAATCCACCATCCAGCGGGAGTCCTCCATTTTTGCCTACGCCGGACTTTTCTCCCATTGTTCCGTGTTTATAATCTTTCTTAGATATTGATGCAGATTTGATGCCATAGTCTTTTTTTAATCCATTCATGATCTTCTGTGCATTGGCATCCGTCCGGACGGGAGCTGCATTATGATCCGTATAATCTGTAGACAGATTCTTTCCCTGAAGACCGGATATTTGATTTATAAAACTCTCCAGATCTGCTGTAGAAACCGGCGTCTCTTTGTAAGTGACAACCTGGCTGCCGTTATTTACAACAGCTCCATTCGCATTTCCCATAATATCCTCATACGTCTTTGACATGGAATTAAAAACAGAACTGTTGTTTGCCTGTACCGATGCGTCCTGATTGCTGCCACTATGGCTGCTGCCGCTGCCCGTTGTTGAGCCGGCAACAGAATCTGCGTTATAGGTAACGCTTTCCCCTACGCCCACCTGATCCGCAAAAACGGAAGTAGCGGCTCCCGTTATACTGAACAAGGTTCCAAGAATCATTACGGCAGCTCTTACTGTATGTTTCAATGTGATATTCCCCCTTTCTGTTATATTAATAGTATGAGAAAACAAGCAAAAGAAAAAAGACCTGCATGGCAAGTCTTTTTAAATACGTTTCTGCTCTTATTTCCACATCCCGATCTGTTGAGATTTTGCCTTTGAACTTGCAAAATTCAAATCAAAGGAATATTTCTTGTTTGGTTCTATTTCAAGCGATTTAGCATATCCTTTTGATACTAGAGTCTTATTAAAAAACTCGCCATCTATGAAGACATAAGCCAGAGTACGTCCATATTGATCTGTATGGTCTGTATCATACTCCATATTAATTTCCTTCTTAAGTAGGCGCATTTTGGTGTAGTCAGTTGCCTTATCACCATAGTATTCCTTTTTTGTAGTATCTTCCGGACAGTCTATCCCGATGAACCGCACTTTCTCTTTAGATCCGTCTTTATACCTTACCACGATCGTATCGCCATCAATGACTCTGGTCACGATGGCAGTGTCTTTTGCGTTAAGATCTGAAACATCATCATCCGTAGCTGCTAGAGCACTGGCCACTTTTTCCTCTTGCTGTCTAATTACTTTTAAATTCGTGTTATACATCTTTTGAGCCTGTTCCTTCTTTTCATCAACCTCTTTAAAAGCCGGTATGATTCCCATCATTTTAAAAATGATGGCTAAAAAAATAACTCCGAATATAATAGAGACGATAGCTTTGATAAGCTTAAATCCTAAAAATCCCAGAAGTGTTTTAGTATTAATGTTGAATCCATTTTTGTTCATGTTTTTCTCCTTATCATAGTGAAGGGATATAGTTGTAGGGATATCTTCCCTTTTTCCATCAACCCCTCTTCAACAACAGCAGGGAACGACACGTATGCCGCTCCCAAAAGCAAACTTTTACCCTAATAAGCATACGCAAAGTCACGATGATTTAATAACTCATCTATCGTGATGGTATGCCCTTCGTAGTCATACGGCTTTTGACCTTTATGACACATCCAACCATCATGGGTAGTTGTTACTTCAACACAAACACCAACGATTCCTTTTACTTGATAGATAGCACTATCTTTCGTTCTACTGTTTTCCAATACAATAATTTCACTCATTTTTCTCACCCATTTCTACACTTCTGTGTAGCCTTTCGTAAATAAATTAAAAAAGTTATCCTTAGAACGAAAAAATATCCATAACATAAGAGCTTTTATAAAACTCCAAGTCATGGATAAAAAATTCTTCATATATAGTATGATAAATAAAGTGGGCGTAAAACTATAGGAATTCATTGTATAAGACCGATGACCGCCTTATGAAAAATCCCCAGAACCGAAAGAGGAGGGCACTGAAAAAGTTCAAATTATATAAGATTTAATACAATATATAGAAATATACTTTTGCAGAGTATCTATATATTGTATTAAATCGAGTCAGAGATTGACTTTTTCAGTGCCCTCCCGAAAGAGTCCTGGGGTGATTTGTTCTATTCCATAATTAACAATCCTGCGGCTTTGACCAATTCAAGAATTGAGGCTTTTGAAACTTTTTTGCCTTTATACTCAACAAGATCATCCATTTCGCCAGTAAAGATGTCCGCCGGATTGTATTTTTTTAGTAAGATTGTATCATCATCCACGAAGATCTCAAGAGGATCCCTCTCATTTACATCCAGATTCCGCCTTAATTCAATGGGCAGCGTAATGCGTCCCAGCTCATCAAGCTTCCTTACAATACCTGTACTCTTCATTCCCTTCACCTTTTCCTTTCAAGTGTTTTTGTATAATATAAATATAACACTTTTTCTAATTTTTGTCAATTCATTAATTGAAAAGAAAAGACTAAAAACGGATTTCACGATATCAAAGCATTCTGACGTTTTACTGCCAGGGCATGCCTATTCTACTATTTCTTTTATATCAATATCCGTTCTTATTCCTTTAAAAATCGCTTCTCTAAGAACCCCTTTTGTATTTGGCATATATTCAACTGTGCATACCACCGGTTCTACCCACACAGCTCCTTCATTTTCATTAACAGGGATCAGCGTGAACGGTGATGATCTTTTAATCTCCGGCAAATAGCCAATGGTTTCTGTTGTTACGCCGGAGGTCACGTGCCCTTTATACACAAAATTACCACTTTTATATTTGGCCAAAATTAAACTGCATAAATGTTCCCCTTTTTTGATATATCCAACAACGATAAAGTCTTCATCAGCAAGTCTCTTAAACTTAACCCAATTACCAGAGCGTTTTCCTTGAATATATAAACTATCCTTTCGTTTTGCAACAACCCCCTCCAGTTGTCTCTCTTCCACCAGCTGGTAGAGGCCAATTCCATTTGTTTCAATATATCTTGAGATTGCAATTCTTCTATCCTCTAATCGTAAAGAAGAGTTAAGATACTCTTTTCTTTCCATAAGCGGTAATTTTGTAATGTCCTGATCTTCCACAAACAGACAATCATAAGCCACGAAGCTTGCTGGTAATTGTGCTGCAGCTAATCGAATCTTAAAGGGATCCGTTAAAATTGTCCGCCGCTGTAATTCGTAAAAGTCTGGAACCCCATTTTTTAATACGACAAGTTCGCCGTCTAAAATACATCTCCTATGAATTGTTTTATGAATATCTATTAATTCCGGAAATCTAGGAATCAGTGCCAAGTCTCTTTTATTCCTTAGGTCTGTCTCTTTAGAATCCAGATAAGCTATGCACCTGCATCCATCCAGCTTTAGTTCATAAATCCAATTTGAATCGTTAAAGGGATGCATTCTATTTTTAATCAGCATTGGTTTTATGCCCTTGTCTTGGAATAAACTCATGCCCCGGCCTTGCCCTTATGCTGTTTACTTTCCCTATCAGACTGCTCAAGGCTTTCTTTCAATGCTTCCATTAAATCAATGACATTATTTGGTTCGCCTTGATCCACAGAGATGATATTATTTCCTTTTATCTTTTGCCAGATGGCATCTTTTAGTCTTTCCTGGTATTCATCTTTGAAATCTGATGCTACAAAAGGCTTTTCCATGTTCTTAATGATCATCTTTGTCATTTCCAATTCGTTTTTATCAAGTTGCATTTTGGGAATTTTCTTTGGAATTTCAACAATTTCATCATAATAGTAAAGCGTTTTTGCAATCATTCCATCCTTAAGAGGATACAGAACTATCGTCTTTTCTGATTGACCAATCACTGTTTTGGCGATTCCTACCATTTTCAGGGATAGCAGTGACTGCCGCAGCAATTCAAATGCTTTTTCAGCCCCCTTATTCGGAATTACATAATAATTTTTATTATAATAGATCATGTCAATTTGATTGATTTTCGAGCATTGTTCCAAGTGAATCGTTCTATCTTTGTTTGTTTTTAGAAGTTCAAGTTCATCGTCAGTCATAGTGACATATCGGCCCTTCTCGTACTCGTAGCCTTTTATAATGTCTGCAGTTGAAACTTCCTTTCCGCAGTGAGAACAATATTTTTTATACTTAATTCGAGCCCCGCTTTCTCTATCAAGCTGGTTAAAACGAATTGCATGATCCGCTGTTGTATTATAAAGATCCGTTGGTATCAGAACCATATACATGGAAATACTTCCTTTGTGCGCTACTGCCATATTTCTACCTCTCTTTTTAGATTTAGTATTCCGCCCTAATACTTTTTCATGCAAAGAAAACATAGATAAATATGGAGGTAGATATAATGTTCGGACAATTTTATAACCTGCCGTAAAATCCCTTACTTTTGTTCTTTCTTCCATTTATGTTATACTACTATTAAGAAAACAAACATATCTTGGGAGGTATCATGGCTTATTTATCTCAATATAATAAGAAAATTTATCAGCACTATATACCAGTATTATATGTGCCGTTTTTATATGTCGGAATGATAATACTATATCTTATTTATCCGGAAAATATCGTTTATTTTTTCGTGGGCTTTTATGTTATCATCGGAATCAGCTGGGTAGCTTGGAATCCAAAAAAATTACCTTATATGATTCCTGCCACTGCTCTGTTAAAGAAACTGGAAAACATTTATGCCTCCAGCGAACCTATTACAGCGCAGTATGCAAAGTACAAAGATGTATTAAAAAACCATGCTTCTAAAGCCGAAATAGCGGAAACAATGTTTGTATTACATACATATTATGATCATTATTCAAAGAATGGGTTCTCAAAAGGGTTGGGGGTTGCCGGTGCGATCATAGCCCAGATTTTATTGGCCACTTATTCCGCAGGGAATATTAAGTTGTTCGCCACAATATCTTCATATTTTATCATGGTAGGGGTTTTTATTCTTTATTTGTTTATCATCACTGGTATTGCACGAAAAGTAAAATATAAAGATATTCTTTATGATTATATAAAAATTATATCATTTTTTATTAGGGATTAGATGTTTTTTACGGCGTGAAACTCTTTTTCAACTTGGGTCATAAAATCAATTCGGTTGCGGAAACCCACTTCCTTTAGGTGGTGGTAGTTGGTATGGCCAAAGAATTTTCATATACTTCTCCTAAAAAAATAGAACTGGTGAATAAGCCAGTTCTATCTCTTTTTAGCTCCCACTTACCGGTAGGGTACACCGCTTTTTTAGCTCCCACTTTACTGGTAGGGTACACCGCTTTATTTATTAATGAAACATTTTCTATATATTTATTTTAACATATATTGAACGGCCGTCAATCCCCTACACCATCTTTTGCAGTAATCCAGGTGAAGTCTCAGACAGATCTAAGACTTTACAAACTATTTAGTAGCTCCACAGTCGCATTTGTATCCTGTAACTACTTTTTCGTCGTAGGCTTTTTTGTCTACAACCCACTGCTGCTTTGTGGTTGCTTCGTGGTGGACTGTATGATAGACACGTTTGGAAGTGTATGCATGATAAAAGCAACTTCCGTCCCAACAACCCATAGACATATACATAGCAAAAGGTGGTGCTTCTTTATCTACAGTAACTCCATGATTTGTCAAAATATTTTTTTCGTAATCATCTCTTGGCCATCCATTCTCTTTAGTATATCCCCAATCATCGAAAATTTCCTGATCTGTAATAATCGGATAGGTTTTATTTTTAACACTATTAACATAATCCATAGTCAAATCCTTACCACATACTTTACAGACATTATGATAACATTCTTCCTTTTCATTCCAAGCCGGAACCTTCACCGTCTCATAATGTCCCACGGCATCGTGATGCACTGTCTTGTATTGCTTCTCCCAGACATGGCTATGGATTTTAGTCGTGGCAGTAAAGCTTTTTCCTTTGGTATTGTATACCTTAATAGCCGCCTTACTGCTACCAGCCTTATTCTTTAACTTCACTTTAAAGTACCCTGAAGTCTTAGATGCTTTCACCGAATAGGTCTTCCCATTGATCGTAACCCTAACTCGATAGTTCGGCCTGGTATAACCGCTGATCGTCTTACTGTTTGCCGTGATTTTATTTAGCTTTAATTTCTTTGCAATCACATAGAACTTTTTCTTTGTGTAATACTTCTTTCCTTTGTAAGCCTTTATGGTATAGCTTTTTCCAGTCTTAAGTTTTGGAACTTTGATTGAATACTTCCCCTTTTTGCTTGCCTTAGCTTGATACGTTTTCTTACCGATCTTTACTTTAACCCGGTATTTTTTCTTTGTTTTTCCCTTGATCCTTGTGCTCTGTTCATACACCCGGTTCACCGTCAGTTTTTTCTTGGCTGCCTGAACGTCTGCCGGCATTGCTCCAATCATACCCACTGACAAGACAGCTCCCATAGCTGCTGCCATAAATCTTGTTTTCATTTTCATAATCATACTCCTCCTTTAATCCAATGAGAGACTTTTATTATTTCTTTTCGTTCATAGTATGCAGACCCTTTCATTCTCTCTCATAGCCCTTTTCATCATTATATCATGTTTTTTCCATTTATGTATAATAAGATTCAATTATTGGTTATAAATAGATTTATCTTCAAAAGCCCCAGAAAATATCCAGGCTTTCTACTTATCTTTTTGGGAGTATACTTCTATAGCATTTAAAAAATAAGGACTATGCGTATTCAATAGAACATTGGTTCCAAACTCTCTTTGAATTAATACAATGACCTCTGCAAATTTTAATTGCCACTCTGGATGCAAATGTATTTCGGGTTCGTCTAAAATAATAACTCCATTTTCATCAATACTTCCATTTTGCAAAAGTTTTCTCAAAATGACAAAGCTCTTCATACCCGTTGACAAATTAACCATTTCAAGACTTCCTTTAAGTTTATCTGTTTTATAAACAAAAGTTCCCCCTTCATTTGTTGACAATTCACCATCACAAACATCATTCATACTTGTAAATATTCTATTAAATTTTTGTTTTACCACTAACTCATCCAATGCGCTAAACTCTTTATTATTATCATTGCAATACCTTTTAAGAGTCCAAAAAGCTATTTAGTAGGTTTCCCAACTTTCTGCATTAGTGCTTCCTGCAATGTTTTAGAGAAGTTTATTCCACATTCTTTCGCTTCCTTATTCAACCAATATGGAATAGTACAATTCTTCTTAACCATTCTTTTTATGCGTATAAATCAATCATTTACAAGCTAAGTATTCTGCCGCCTGCTCGCTTTCCGTGGTTTGTTTCACAATAGCCTGGTTATGATTTTTCCTCCAACTGGATTGTACTCTAACCATTCATCAAAAAACCAAATGGCATCCTCCAGACATTGTCGCAGTCGATTCTCTGCTCCCTCCAACCCGTCTTCTCCATTTGTAATTCTCGAAACATCGATCGTTTGAAACAGCAGTTTATAACAGTCGGCCCCTCCAAAGCACATATGATTCCTCTGCAAATAGCGATAAACATCAGATTGATGGCCAGCATCATCAATCCGAAAAGATTCCTGCCGGTATGCTCCGTTTTCCTTTTTCAGATCAATAAAGTAAAAACTTTGCTCCTGAAAAAAGAACGCTCCTTTCTTAAGCAAAAAATGGAAAAGCTCATGTTTAAGATCCCTCCCTTTCCAATGATCAAAAAAGTCATCCAGTAGTTCTTCTAAAAAATAATGCCGCTTCTTTCGATCAAAAACTTCGTTGCTTCCATACGTCAATAGGATTCCATTCCGATAGGGGAATATCTTTTTTGCTTCCCGCCCGATTTCTTCTGACATTTTGTTCTGGTTGTTTATCGTAGATTTTGTATCGGCAAAGGCGATCAATCCATCTACCGTACACAGCGCACCTACAAATGACATTTCGCTTTCCTCCGTGCCTTTTTTTTCTTTTATTGTATCATAAGTTTCTTTACCAAAAAAAAGGGCATATGGTTTCATTACATTGATTCCAAAAGACGGTGCTTTAGCCGGGATGACGGGTATCTCATTGTATCCAGATTTCATTTCGTACATACTTCTCTCCTTTCCTTACTTTTTGCCTGCATAAATAGTATGATCACCATGAAAAAACATTATATTTCACATTAAATTTTATAACAAATTTTCCCTTCTCTATTTCCACATTCACAAGCTTTACAAACATACGTTCTTTTGATATACTAAAAAAACAAGGGGGTGAGGAAATGAAACGAATCAATATGGCTGCTGACAAAATGAGTTTTCAGATTTGTTTTAAAGATGGATTGCGAAAATATAGCATAAACGAAATCTTATTTATTCGACATGGAAGCTCCCCTGATCATTCTGGAAAAGAACAGGAATTTGATGAATATAAAGTCCGGATTCCAATTAACCGGTTCGGACAATTCCGTACCTATGCCATCCGATTTTACTACGGAAAAGATTCCTGGTTTATTAGTGATCATGCCAACGAATTATTTTCATTGCCTTTTCCTGTTATGCAGTAAAAGAAGGTGTCTTAAAGTCAATTACGACTCGAAAGACACCTTCTTTCTTTATGATTGGTAAGCGATTACTTCAGACAAAACTTATGCATAAAAATTCCGTTTATTATAATACCCCAGCTTCTTTCGCTTATTGGACAATAATTCAGAAATCTTTTTTCGATAAATCTCATCTGAGGAAATCCTTTTAAGGCTTACCAGAAGATACCTTGGAAGATCATGAGGAAGCGCTTTCTTTGCTGACAAATGAATTAAGTATTTTGCCGTTTGATAATGATCAATGTGGGTATGTCCTTTCGAAAAGCCCAGGCGGATGTTTACGACGATATATCCCTTGTCCACTTCCATGATAACGAATTCTGCTTCCTGATAAACAATGTTTTCCAAAAGCCTCACTCCCTTCACATTTTACTTTAATCATTGTCTTTTTCGTCTGAATCTGATTCCATCCTGTCTCTTTCACTATTTCTTACACTGTTTCCCGCCACTTTACCACCGATCACTCCGGCTAACAGGGATTTGATATCAATTCCCATGGATTTTTGCAATCCTTCGTCTACCTGTGTTACAGATTTTACAATATCTTCTGTTAACTTGGCAGAATTGCCTTCCCCATACATAACAATGGAATCCACCTTAGACAAAGGTTCTGCAATGCTCTTAGCGACCTCTGGATATGCCTTGAAATACATTTCCATGATTGCCGCCTCACCCATCTTGGCCATAGCTTCCGCTTTCTTCTCAATACCGGCCGCTTCTGCGAGTGCCTTCGCCTTGATAGCTTCTGCCTCCGCTTCTCCCTTTGCCTTGATTCCGCAGGCTTCCTGTTCCGCCTGGTACCGGTCAGCTTCTGCGGTGGCTTTTAAAGCATCTGCCTCCTGGAGTGCTTCATATGCCTTCGCTTCCGCTTCTTTCTGGCGTTCAAACAATTCTGCCTGGGCCTTTTGTTCCCTGGCAAACCGATCCGCCTCCGCCTGCTTGCGGACTTCTGCGTCCAATGCCTTCTCTTTTACTGCTACCTCTTTGGTTTTTAATTCAACTTCTTTTTCCTGTTTGGCGATATCAGCATTAGCACTGGTAATCTCCAACTGCTTCCTCTGCTCCTGTTCTGCGATCCGGTAGGTTACATCTGCCTCGGCTTTTTTAGCGTCTGCTTCTTTTTTCAGCTCTGCTTTTCGGATTTCCAGCTGATTATTCTTAATGGAGATCTCTGTCTCAGAGGCGACTCTGGCGTCATTGGACTCTTTGTCCGCCTGAGCCTTTGCAATAGCTACTTCTTTTTCTGACTCTGCTCTTGCGATGGATGCCGTTTTCTTGATCTTGGAAATGTTATCGATACCAAGATTCTCAATTACCTCATTGTTGTCAATGAAGTTCTGGACATTAAAACTAATGATCTCCAGTCCCATGGCCGCAAGATCCGGAACCGCATTGTCCCTGACCTTCTCCGCAAACTTCTGGCGGTCAGATACCATCTCTTTTAATTCCATCTGTCCAATGATCTCACGCATATTGCCTTCCAGAACTTCCCTGGCGACTGCACCGATTTTGTCTGTCTTACAGTTTAAGAAGTTCTGCGCTGCCCTCTGCAGCATCTCATTCGATACTCCGATTTTTACATTGACTGCTGAGTCCACATTGATATTGATATAATCCGCGGTAGGTACCGGACTGGATGTTTTTACATCAACGGAGACAAGTTTCAAACAAAGTTCGTCTTTCTTTTCGAAGAAAGGAATCTTGATTCCCGCTTTTCCAATTAAAAATCTTGGCTTCTTTCGAACTCCTGAAATGATCAGTGCAGTATCCGGTGAAGCCTTTAAATACCCCGTCAGGGCGATGATGATGAAAAATGCTACAACAATAGGAATGTACATAAATATCCTCCTTTTAAAAATGAATGGTTACATTCATAGTATGATAAACAGAATTTTTTCAGGCAAAAAAAGAGAAACCCCAAAAAGTTTTCCTTTTTGGGGTGCCAGCACTCTTTTTAATATTGGATTGTGATACCAAACTTGCAGAAAATTTCCTCCAGATTCTCTGCTTTAATTGACAAACCGCTCATGTCCTTCCCGTTGCACGTAGCTTCTTCCAGTAATTCATATAGCATTTCATCGAACTGCATCGCATACTGCTCTTCCTCGTACTCATCTTCCTGCTCGTCTTCCTCAAAAAAGTCTATCTCCATCTCGAATTCAGAAGGGGATAAAATTTTCTCCCCGACTCCCTCGTCAATCCGGACGACACTATAAAAGTGTTTCTTTTCATTTGAAGCACGTAAAGCAATTGGTGAGTTTTCGAAAGGAGCGGGGATCCTTACTCCATCCTGCCTTAATTGATACATATGCATAGATAAGACATCTCCTGCTCTTTTCATAGCATATTCAATCGAATCCGTGAATGTCTGTGTGTCGTATTCAAAGTCCGTAAATGACACCAGGTAACCATCCCCCTTCATCAGTTCGAATATCGCTGGGTAATAAATCATTTGTACTTCCCTTCTCTCTGCAGGTGGACTTAAAACACACATTTATCTTATCATATTTGAGCGTCGATTTCTGTCATATTTTGTTCTTTGCTTTTTTCAATGAAGCAGAAGAATTGACTCCTTTCTTTACCTTTTTATATGTACTGCTTTTCTTTTGTTTTTTATAAGCCTTATCCCTTGCTTTCTTTGCTTTTTTTAAATAAGAAGATGAATTTACGCTTTTAGGAATTTTTGGAGTCGTGATTTTCATTTTCTCCGCAAGATTCCCATAAGTATCCGTAAATATGCTTTGCGCATCTTTCGTGTATTCACTTAGTTTTGCTTCATCAAGTTTTGCTGCCTCTCCGTATCCCTCTTTTGTAAATTGCTCTAATAAGGCCGTATATTCCTGATTTACGGCTCCAATGCCATCCGGCTTTGATGCAAGAGTAAAATAGCTGGTATCCACTCCAAAACAGCTGTAATCTTGATCCTTGAGGTTTTGTGACAGCCAATCAGATGCTTCATTAGACAAACCACTCTGCGTATCTCCCGTTATCTGCGTTTCGGTGGATTGAGAAGTTTGCATATCTTCCGTTGTGACCGGTGTCTCCTCCGAAACCGTGGCCGCCCATGTAAAATGAAAGGGCAGCATCACAAAACTTCCGAGGATAAGTGAAATGATGATTTTTGAATGTTTCATAAGGGACCTCCTTTCTCTGTTTTTTCCATACGGGCTCTTAGTGTATCTGGATTTACATCGCTGCATAAAACTCGCCCGCTTTTCAAAAAAACATAAGATTTAATGGCCTTTCCGCCACATAGATTAAAAAGTTCATCTTCCTTTTTATAGCCTTCGATCATTCTGACAAGCGGCCGTGAACCAGTTGCTGCGCAAATGAAATCGACATTATCTGTATTAACGAAAACTCCTTTACAAACGTTTAATTGCATATTGTTCCTCCTTTTTGGTTTCGATAATAGTATGGGGATCTTAATGGAATGAAAATTTTACAGAAAACTGTCCATTCTCCTGCCTAAGAACCAATTTTGCAGAATACTTCTTTTTTGTTTTGGAAGAAAAGAATCCGTCAAGTTTTTCTGTCTCTCCATTCTTTAATAAAGCTTCCACTTCAGATGGGCGAAGGAACCGGCCCCCGATGTTTTTGCTGATAGAAAACCTGCAGCCATCCTGATATCCAGAGCAGCCATACCCCCATTGAAACTCTTTTAGTGGTTTCCCACAAGCCGGACAAAGAAATGCTGTTGTCTTTGCTGTAGATTTTTTTGAAGGTTTTTGGTAAGAGATTCCTTGAATCTGCTTTGACCAGATCGCAATTTGATCCTCCACTTCCCTCATAAATTGATTAAAACCATAGGATCCTTTTGCAATTCCATCAAGTTTTGCTTCCATTTTAGCCGTCATATCGACGGACTTAATATCATCTACCGGGAGAATGTCAATGAGATGTATTCCAAGGCTTGTGGGCTTTAAGATTCCCTTTGCCCGCTTTACATATCCGACCTGAATAATCCGTTCGATGACGCCCGCTCTGGAAGAAGACCTCCCGATTCCCTGAACCTCCAGATCCTTCATGATCTTCTTAAGTCCCGCATCTTTAATAAATCGACTTCCTGCATTTTGCATGGCAACCAACATTGTTTTTTCAGTATATCTTTTGGGAGGTTTCGTCTGTTTTGCATCAATCCGATAAGTTCCATCCACGTCCTCTCCTTTTACGGCATATGGAATCAATTTTTCTTTCATAACGACATTTCCTACAGCCATCCAGCCTTTTGATTTAATGGACTGTCCCTTTGTATAAAAGTTCTCTCCACATACATTCGTACAAATTTCGGTCTTCGAAATGACAGCTTGGTCATATACCATGCGAATAACGGAATGAGCGATCAATTCGAAAATTTTTTCTTCGTCTGCACTCATTCCTTTTCCTTTGGAGATGTCTGCACCGGTCGGAACGATGGCATAATGGCTTGTAACCTTTGAAGAATCAAAGAATCGACTCCCTCCTGCTTTTTTGACTGCTCCGGATACTAACTTTGCAAATTTGGGCTGCCTTTGAAGCATAGCAAGAGCTGCATCCATAGATTTTTCCATGCCGTTACTTAAGTACCTGGAATCTGTACGCGGATAAGAGGAATATCCCTTATCATAGAGAGATTGTACAATCTGCTGGGTTTTAGCCGCTGAAAACCCATACAGACTATTGGCATCCCCCTGCAGGGTCAACAAATCATAAAGAAGAGGAACTTCCCTAAGCGTATCGTTTGTTACAACGGAGGTAATGTTTCCCCGGTGTCCCGTAATCTTGCTTATGACAGCCTGCGCATCACTTTTCTTATCAAATTTCTTTGATTCATGAATTCCTTCATAAGTCTTCCCCTGATGGGTTGTAAATGTGGCGCCAATTACAAAGTAATCTTCCGGTTTGAATCCTAATATCTCTTTTTCCCGTTCAACCAGGATATTAAGAGCCGCAGTCTGTACCCTTCCGACGGAATAGACCTCTTTATAAGGGGCGAATTTTAGGGTCATATCCTTGGTAAGGTTCCACCCGTAAAGAGCGTCAACATTTGCCCTGGCACATCCAGCCAGAGCGATATTCTTAACATCTTTCGCATCGACAAGATTCCTAGGCAGAAACGCATTTTGGAATCCAGATTCTGTCTGTTCATCCAGAATAACTCGTTGAAACGGTGTTTTAGCCCCGCTTAGCTGATAAACATAATGAAAAATCAACTCTCCCTCCCGGTCATCATCGGTGGCATTGATAATAAGATTCGCTTTATGGAAAAAATCTTTTGCGTTTTGATACAATTTCATCGTACTTTTTTCCGCCTTGATTTCATATCCCGGGATGAATGGGACAGGAATTTTACTCCAATTCTTATAAGCGGGATCGTAATCTACGGCCTGCTTAAGACTACAGAGGTGACCGGCTCCCCAGATAACGTAACATTCGTCCTGTTGATAAGTGATCTTATGATACAGGTCTCTGCTCCTTTGTGCTACAACCTGACGCTGAAGAGTTCCATTTGTTTCAAGCTGTGTAAACGTGATATTCGTTCCCCCGTTTAAATGAATCGCATCCAATGCGGCGGCGATTTTGCTTCCCATATCTGGCTTTTCTGCAAATATAACAATCATGATTTTTACTTCCTTTCTGTAACTTTTCTTTCTAACCATAGTATGGAGACACTTCCTTTTCTCTCACGAGAAAAATCTCCCGTGGCAGGCACAGAAAACATCCCCCTACTTGTTAGCCACAGAGGTCCATAATTTTCAATTCTTGTATGCATTATTTTTATAGTAAAATGACACTGTACTCACGATGCACAGCAGGAGGTTTTTTCATGAATATAAAGGATGCTGTAAAATTTTAAGTTGAATTTTACAGCATTTTTGCGTAAAATAGAGAAGTAAACAGAAACAATATTATCAGAAGGAGTTGATTATATGTCTAGTATCTTACCAGTATCTGATTTGAGAAATTATAATGAAGTTCTCAAGAACTGCCAAGTTGGAGAACCGGTTTTTTTAACTAAGAATGGTAGAGGAAGGTTTGTAGTGCTTGATATTGAGGACTATGAGAAAGATCGAGCAGAGAAAAAGCTGTTGGCAAAGCTGCAGGAAGCGGAAGAAGCCGTTGCAGACGGCACAGGGTGGTTGAGCCTTGATGAATTGAAATCAGCTATGGAGGAATAATACTTGATGAAATTAAGGATTAACCCTCTTGTAGTAGCTGATCTAAAAGCGATTAAAGATTATATTGCAGAGGACAATGCAGAAGCTGCCAGAAAGACCGTAGACGAAATTTACAAGAGTTTTGAGAATTTACAGCAGTTTCCTACGATGGGAGCCGGTTTGTCAACACGAGTGAGTTTCAAGACAGATTATAAGTATCTGGTTCATGGGAATTACATCACACTATATCTTATCAAAAAGGATTGCGTGGAGATATATCGTGTGATTAACAGATACCAAGATATAACGAATATATTATTTAGATAGATTTAGATAGATTTGGATGAATTGCGGTATGGCAATTTCTTATGCTACGACTTTTACAATTACCCAAACAGACAGAACCTGATTTGCTAGTTTTGCATTATCTTTTTAACTATAGTGTGGGGATATTTCCTTTTCTCTCACAAAAGAGCACGCCCGAAACGGCGTGCTCAGATCACAGATTATTCGATGATTAGTTTTTTATATAGGAACCTCCGAATCATTTGGATAACTTCCCTTCCTTCCTTCTCGTAGGAATCTTCAGAAGTATCAGAAATCCATAACAAGAAGGCTACTCCATCCGGAGTCAGGTGTTTTATGATTTTTTTCGTCCGCTCCATGGATGGGTACCATGTTCCACACTGATACTCCATAGATGAAATGATATCGCAGATCTCGTCAAATTCTTTCTGGGTCATTCGAATCTCTGTATTCTTGAGATCAATCCTCATGTCCAATCTCCTTAGATTCTCTTAGACAAGATTCCTTTATTTCGCAGATCATTTGCTGAAAAAGGTTATATGCTTCCAGTTTATATGACGGGATTGGGTTAATCTGTCCAAGGCTCTGGAAAGAAGCATTTTGCTTAAGTTCTTCCAACACTCTTAAGTGGGTTATCCAAAAGCGGTCCAGTGTTTTCAGTAAAAAGATCTTTTCATCCACAGATTTTATTTGAACCTCTTTTTCATTCTTTTTCGTTGAAGAGGAAAGAACCGTAATTTCTCCTTTTAAAATACGATCCCTTTCTTTGTAAAGGATCTCCATCTGTTTATTATCCACCTTATCATATTCATAGATTCTTTTTCGAAATCCAAAGTTTTCAATCTCTTTCCTTTTTTGTGCCTTTCTTACACCCCTTTTCCCTGTTTGAGCCTTAATTTCACCAAATACATCTGCTGATTTTTTGCAAAATGCAACTGTCTGCGGCGAAAAATAAGGACTCAAAACACGATCTTCTAAAGAGATAAAGAATCTGCTCTTTCCAACATCTCCCTGCCTTCCAGAACGTCCCCTGAGCTGATTGTCAATTCGTCTTACTTCGTAAAGTTCGGTCCCTATGACATAAAGACCACCGCATTCTAACGCTTTACGGTCAAGCCGGATATCTGTCCCTCTGCCCGCCATATTGGTCGCAATGGTCACCGCCTTGGCGCATCCGGCCTTGGCTATGATCCCCGCTTCTTCTTCGTTGTTTTTAGCGTTCAAAACGCAATGAATAATTCCTGCCTTTTTAAAGATCCGGCTTAATTCTTCTGACGTTTCGATAGATGCGGTTCCAACCAACACGGGCTGGCCTTTCTGATTTGCCTCCAGAACCTCTTTTGTAATAGCGGAGTATTTATCCTCCTTTGTGGCAAACAAACGATCCTCAAGATCTTTCCTCTTAACCGGAAGATTGGTTGGAATCACACTGACTTTTAGTCCATAGATTTCTTTTAATTCCTTTCTTTCTGTTGCAATCGTACCGGTCATGCCGCTTAACGTTTCATATTTTGAAAAAAGACTCTGAAAGGTGATAGAGGCCGCCGTTTCCGTATCCTGCTTTACGGGAACCTTCTCTTTTGCTTCAATCGCCTGATGAAGTCCGTCGGAATACCTGCGGTCCGGCATTACCCTTCCGGTAAATTCATCAACGATATGCACTTCTTTTTTCCGGACAATATAATCAACGTTCCTTTTCATTATATAATTCGCTTTAAGTGCGAGATTGATATAATGGATATAGATTCTGTTGCTGCTCTCTCCGATGTTCTTGATTCCAAAGTATTTTTCTGCTTTTGCCAGCCCGTTTTCGGTAATTGTGACCGTTTTGTTCTTTTGGTTCACAATGTAATCCCCATCTGTTTTCGGAATTTCTCCAAGGTATAGATCCTTTGCCTGAATCTCTTTTTCCTTTTTACTCTTTTTTAAGGTCTTTACGAATTTATCGCATAACGATTGAAATTTTACGGAGTCGTTCTTTTCATAAGCAAGAATCAGCGGGGTTCTTGCTTCATCAATGAAGACAGAATCAGCTTCATCTACGATGGCATAATGAAACCCTCGTTGGACTCTCTGCTCCATATAGAGTGCCTGATGATCCCTCAGATAGTCAAAGCCAAGCTCATTGTTTGTAATGTAAGTAATGTCGCAGTCATAAGCTTCCTTGCGCGCATTCTGGTTTGTATCTGAAGTAATGGATCCGACACTAAGCCCCAAGAGCCGGTAGACTGGAGACATCCATTCAGCATCTCTTTTGGCCAGATAGTCATTGACGGTTACAACGTGAACTCCCTTTTCTTCTAGGGCATATAAGTATGCAGGAAGCAGCGCAACGATGGTCTTGCCTTCCCCAGTTTTCAATTCTGCAACCCCGCCTTTAAACAAACAAATGCCGCCAAGAATTTGTACTGGATAATGCTTCATTTTAAGCACCCTCCATGTGGCTTCCCGGACTAAGGCAAACGCTTCTGGTAAAATACTGGAAAGTTTTCTGCCTTTTTTTAAGCACCGTTTGAATTCCTGCGTCTTTTGCGCAAAATCCTCATTCTTTAAATTCTCCATCTCCTTTTCAAAAGACAATATCTTTTGAACTGTTTTGTTTTGAACTGCTTTGCTCTTCATGGTTCCCTCCTTAAAATAACATGGACGCCAGTTTTCCGATTGCAAGATTAATTTCATATAACACTCCAACAGCCGTAAGGGTTAACGCAGTCGTTAAATAAGATACCGCATAACGGAGTGGACGCGGCATGACAATGTTAACAAACTCATTTCTTTTCTTTCTTTTCATATCTTTTCCCTTTCTTAGTTAAAACCAATTTTTCTTGTCATAAAGCACCCCTGAAAATTCAGCCTTAATTTCTCGACTGGTTTCAATGAGAACCCCCACGGCGATAACGATGGACGTACCGCTTAATTGAAGGAGCTTAAGGGACCACATATTGGACAAAAAAATCGGCGTGACAGAAATAATAGACAGCAAAACGGCATCGGCGATCACCATAGACCGGCGTTCCTTTCGTAGAAATGCTACGGTTTCATTCCCGGGCCGTACATTTGGAATGAAACTTCCTTTTTCTTTTAATGCGATAGCTGCATTCACTGGGTTAAACACGATGTCGGCGTATAAAAATGTGCATCCCGTCAATGTTAATAGATACAGAACAATCCCTGCGATCGCATAGGGGCTTCTGCTCACAAACCATGCATCCGAAGAAAGCAGCTGGCAGATAGGACGAAGTATTCCTTTGTTTAATTCAAATGCTTTGATCAATCCTCCCATTTGCTGAAACGAAGATACGAAGATGATTGGCATAACGCCACAGATAGCAAGTTTGATCGGAATATTTGATAAACCCTTTGCCTGCGGTACGTCTTCTAAGTATTTGCTGCCAAGAACCTTAATCTCTTTTTTAGTAAGTTCCATAAACAATACAATACCGAGAATGACTGCCGTAATGACAACCGCAAGAATAGCGATATACTTTTTTGAAGTCATCACGGTTCCTATGTCCTGAGGAAAGGTACTGACAATGTTGACAAAAAGAATTAGAGAGATTCCGTTTCCAATTCCCTTTTTATCAATCAGTTTTCCCATGCCAATCAAAAAGATTGCTCCTACGCACAAACTTCCTGCTGCAAGCAAAGCGTAAAGCAGCGTTGATTTCTGTAAAAATCCAAGCTTCCATAATCCTAAGCCCGCAGCGGATGAAACAACGACACTGGAAAAGATCCCAAACATGACATTCATCCTTTCGATCCTCTTGTGTCCATAATATCCCTCCCTGCTTAAATCTCCTAAGCGGTTTGATATAACGCATAAAAGTTCTACAATGATGCTTGCACTGATATACGGTGAGATCCCGATCCCCAACAGGGTCATATTTGATAATGCACCTCCAGTGAATTGGTTCATCAAAGAAAAGGCTGTATTCGTATACTGTGTAATGGCCATTTTGTACATATCAATCTGCACCCCAGGCACCGGAATGTGCGCAACGATCCTCACCAGGAGTAGTGCCCCCATCGTAATCCCAAGTTTCTTCCAAAAATCTGTCTTACTCATAAAGTCCTCCTTTATATAAAATTTATCTTTCATTATAGTATGAGGAAGCTTTAAATTCCCTCATAGAGTTTAAATGCAGAAAACCGCCCGGTTTCCCAGGCGGTCTGAGCTATGATGGATTTATTTCCTTATGATTCTCTTTTCTTCTCTTACGAAGCCAGTATACGATACCGCCTCCGATGGAACAAAGTCCAATAGCACCAAGAAGATAAGGAAGATTATTTGTTGGCCTGTCATCAGCACCAGATGCGTCCTCGATTTCCTGTACCTTTTGAACCTGATCATTGTTTACAACCATATCTTCCTTTTTTGCAAGAAGCTTGACGTTATAGATGTCACTCTTCTTAGAAATCTCTAACCCATTTCCAAATTCAGCTTTAAGAGAGGCATTACTTAAAAACGCTCTTTTCACTTTGCTTTCGTTTTTAATTGCTACGGTAACTCCCTTTTCCATCTTCGTCCCTCCCGGGGCCTGATCTTTTACAAAGTGAATCTCCCGAATGTATTTCTTCATTGTCTTATTTGGAATGTAATGATCGTCATTCACCGCTACCGTCTTTGATAATCGGTTATCAAAGACAAAGACCAGTTTTACGTTGGAAGAGTCCTGAAAACTTGGAAGCAGGATCTTTTCTACGGACACCTTCTGCGGAAGCAGGATGGATGCATCAAGTTTCTTTGCGCTGCAGTTTCCTAAAGTAGCAACATTTCCAAGGGTAATGATCGTCTGATCCCCATAATATAGTTCATCTCTTTTTATCTTCATAACAGGAACCGTAATTGTATAGTAATACACTTTGGATTCCAGAGACTTCTCATCATGAATCTTTTTTTGATACGGTCCATAAACCGCATCAAAGGTTGCTGTTGCAAGGACCTTTTGAGATTTTGGACGTTTCTGTGTCGTTCCCGTAATCGTAATGTTCTCTGCATATGACTCATTTCCAAGATTTCCGCCTGTCCTGATCTGAATTTCCTTTAAAGTTTCACTGTAGTTTTTTAAGGAAACCCGATCTCCTTTATGATAAGTCCCGATCTTTTTTTCTGAACCATCCTTCATGCGGCAGATAACGTTAAGCGGCCCATTATACCCAGACCATGTTCCGAGGTCAAGAGTCTCTGCAAGAAATTTTTCATCAAGAGAAACTTTGATTTTTACTTGAGAAAATGCAGAAGGATGATCGTCCTTGTGAAATGCCATACGGTACGTCTGCCTGGTTTCCCCAGATACTAAAGTATCTTTTCCCTGGGAAAAGGAAAATGTCCCCTCCATATCGTAGAAATGGATTTTGGCATTTGCACGCTCTTCCATATATGTTTTTTTGTTATCATAGACACTTGAGGTCACTGTCGCCTCTATTGCGTCGGTTTCTTCTTCAGCCTGACGAAGAGTAAGTTTCGGCTCAACATAAAAGCCTTTGGCGGGATTTACGGCGGTGATACGAAGTCCAGTTGTTTTTACCTTCCCTCCGTCATAGATCTTCCATGTCCCATCATAATATTCATAGGTCGTGCCGTCAGATTGCCCGCTTTCCCCCTTTTCAAAGGATTCAACGACAACCGGTGCACCAAACTTAACGGTGGATTGCATTCCGTCTACATGAGCAGTACTCATGTTTAGAAACCCGCCCATTGTAAGAACAAAATCTTCCCCTCTTAGCACCTTATCCGGCATAGAAAGGCTAGCTCCTGCAATCTTCGCACTAGAGACTTTGACTTTGGCATCTGCGTTTTCAGAAGAACGATAATACGGTTCCCTATCGTACCCCTCTTTTGTCGTATATGCCCTTGTAAAAGCCTTAATCACTGCCTTGTCACCATCTTTCATTGAATGGTAAGATGGACGAAAGGTCACAGACCCTCTTTTGGTCGTTGTTAGGCTTTTCATATGTTGAAACTCAAGAATGATGTCGGTAACCTTCTCTCCTGCAGCCAGACGACGTTTGAGATCCAAAGTGCCACCGCCCTTTAACCCCTCATAAGAAAGCGTCCTTTGGTTCGTCCTTATTTTAGCGTCAATTGTTTTTGTTTCTTCAACAGACGGAAGATCTACAGAAATCACATCTGCATCAGAAAATGAAATTCTAACCTGAAACGCAGGGATAGCCGGTCCATGATATGTGATATCACCAAAATCAACATGCGTCTGGTCATACCGATGTACATAATCTGGAGCGAATAGTTCCATAGTAGTGGATGACGGGGCAAAGATCTGGAAAGTGCTTGTTTCTTCACCTTTTTTATCTTCCTGACCATCTTTCGTTACAAACACCATTGACGTTGCATTTTCTTCTTTTAACTCTTTCTTTCCTTCATAGATTGCTTGCCCTAAGATCTCTATCTGGGTGACAGAAAAAGCCTTGCTTTGCTCTTCCCTGTAGAAACCAGCGTTTTTAATGCTACCACTATACTGGAATGTTAGTTTTGAGGCCTTTGATGGGATTGAAATTTCCAAAGGCTTTGTGGCGTCGTGTTCTTTCCTTAAGACCACGGTCTCTCCTTCTTTTACATAAGAGATTTTCAACTGCACACCTTCGGCTTCTTTTGCGGCAGGTATTTTTAAGTTTCTTGCTTTCATTTCTTTTGGAATGGAAATTTCCATCTTAATGGAATCAGCATCAACATTTCCAAGATAATTCATATCTGCGGTTAAAGTTATGTCACAGCCGTTTCCTACACTGTTTTTAGAAAAATCCAAATGATGTGTGACGGTAGTATCTCTTTTTACATACTCATGGGTAATGATCTGCTCTTCCCCTTTTATAAATACACTGTTGCAGGTATCTTCCTCCCAAATGGGCTTCCCTTCCTCATCTGTTGCGATCTTATTTGGTTTTTTTGTTTGATAATAAACATACTCCGGAATGGAGACCTTCCCCATATATCCGTCATGATTCTTTCCTTTGTAGGCATCTCCATCTTTTCCAGTTTCCTGATAAGATGTCCATGCATCACTGTCTTTCGCCGGAATTTCCTCCTTCGTATCAGCATCAACAAATCGGATTTTAATGCTTCCCTGATTGCTTTCATAATAGTGAGTAATGATCTGTGTTTTTCCGGCCAAAAATCTACTGTTACAGGTGTCGTCATCCCAAATGGGATCACCGTCTTCGCCGGCTGCCAGATCTTCTGGCTTCTGGGTTTTTACAAAGTCATATCCATCAATAGAAACATGGCTTAAGTTCCCATCCCCATCGGGACCCTTATACGCCTCTCCTTCCTCTCCTGTTTCTTCATATTCTTGCAGCAGAACTTTATCTGTCCCCTCTTCCAAATACTGGACAATCACAGTCCCATTCTTGTCCCCCTCTTCCCCCTCCTTAGCCATGACCGGGATTCCCCCTATAAGACATGACTGGAAAGAAAAGGAAAGCGTAAGCATGAATGCCATAATGCGCTTTAATTTCTTCATAAAGTATTCTCCTTTCAACTCGTTCATAATTAGTATGCAAAAAGTTAAGAAAAGATCTTTCATAAAGAAAGGTTGTCAAATAGACCGCACCTGATCTATGATTAGATTAAAAGGAGGATTCTATGGAAAAAGACTATTTTAAAGACCGGACACCTGACTGCCAGAAACGAAGTTTCATAAATCCAGGCGATTATGTGTTCATCTGTACCAAGGAACGCCAGAGAGACGCAAAAGATATCCAGGACTTGAACCTGATTCGGGTAACCGGCAATCTAACACGACAAAAAGTCCATCCAATGGGTCAGAAGGTCCGGGGAATTGACGTGATAACCGGGAAAGAACTCATAGGAAGAGTCGTTTACCTGACAGCAGACAAAAGCCATATTCGAACAATACACGGAGATGTCACGATTCAAGAATGGCGCAACAATCATAGTTCATAAGAAAAGCCGCATTTATATGCGGCTTGGCTCTTCTTAAGAGGATTTCTTTGAGATAGAAACAATCTGCATGGCAGCACTTCCTTCCAGGTATTTGTACTGAAAGGAAACCTTCATGCCTTGTTTCATTTTCTTGATCTTTTTCTTTAGAGATTTTTTTATAACAAATGTCTGATACGCTCCTTCTGACATTTCAATTTTCACTTCACTCCCGGAAATGAAACCAAGCGTTCCAACTCCATGAAGCGCTTTCATAGATTCATCCTCTTTTGTTGCGATGTAAACCGCAGTTAAATCGGCTTCATCTTTTTTCTGCTGAGTGGAATTCGCGTCTTCCATTTTTATGTTTCTTTTTGCTTTACTGTCAGTTTCTTCGTCACCGGCAGATATCCTTATGTCAGATTGATCTTCAAAACGATCCTTTGATTTTTCGCATCCAACCATTGATGCTGTGACGCAGACAAGCATCAATCCCATAAAGATCTTATATTTCATCGGTACCCCCCTCTGCTCTGCCTGACCCTTGAAAAATGTTCCTCAATATCTTTTTGTGAAGGGTTTTTAATTCCCCTGTTTATTAGAAATTCCCTTAATATCCTCTCTAACAACAAGGAAGCAGATACTTCACTCACGTTTTGCATAGCAGGATCCATTTTAAGTGTCAGAAATTCACCGGTTTTTATATCGCGAATGGTGATTCCTGCGAAAAAGGAATCCTTTTTGATCGCCTCAAAATGAAAAGGAATATTTTTCTTCATTAACTCCTCCGTAACCTTCTTTGAAGCTTCGATTTGCCGTTCAGTCAGAAATTGATTTTGCTCTTCCCCTTTTTTGGGAACATTAATTATAATATCCATAAGATTCTCCTCTCGTTTTTCTCTTATCTTCTATGAATTATTTGTTCATTTATAGTATGAAGAAAGTTCATACTTTTTCATAAAAACACTTCGCAGACATAATAATATCCATTCTTTTTGACAATGGCAATTCCAACACTGGATGCATTCTTAGACATCCTTGTTTTCCTTGATCCGCTGACTGCCTGGAATCTTGTGTTGATACTGTCCACATCTTTGCTGGTTGTCTTCCAGATATTCATTCCTGAACTTTCATAGCGGATGCCATACTTCTTTAGCATAGCATCAAGACTGCCATACAGATAGCTGTCATAATCTGCATAATCATATAGAGCCATATCTGCAGCTCTGCATTTTGCAATCTTATACGCATTGGAGCTTTTTGACAAAGTACCAACCCCTTCACTTTGGCGTTCAGCGTTCAGCATCGTTAGAAGTTTCGCTTCCATGGATGTCTGGTAGGAAACTTTTGCGCTCATACGTGCCGCCTCTTTATCTAGGCTGCCTTTTACCAGACTTTTATCCGGAGTATTAGAACCCCCGCCATCGGATAGCTTCGTTTTACTTATCTGATGCGGTCCATCTTTTTTTGTAGAAAGCAGATTCCCCTTAGAATCATATTTTTTTGTTATGGTTGTTTTATACACAATTTTATACTTTCCGTTTGTCTTCGTTTCTGTATAACTCTCGGTCTGTGTATATCCTCCATCGCTGTTCTTCTTTTTTGTGCTGCCCCCGTTGGTTTGTGTAACAGAAGGAGCAGATCCATTCCTGCTGTTTTGAGAAGAACCGTTTTGAGAAGATGTCTTGCTTTTTTTGGAATTTCCATTTACGACGTTCTGGTCCTTTTCAGCTGTTTCTTTTGGTTTCTCGACATTTACCCAATAATAGGATCCGTTTTTTTCCTTACGCTCTTTATATCCAATTACAACTCCATGTTCATTGTATACGGCATAGATATTTCGTTGAATATGGATGTAATTATCTGGAATCTTATCACCTTTTACTTTTTTATCTGCAAGAGGGGTTCCTTTCTTATCGCACTCAACAAAAGCGTAGGTATCATCATCATTTCTGATGTATTTCATATAAGTAACACTGCCGTCTTCGTTTGTTACTTTATATAAATCCTTTTTTCCTTTGACCAGTTCATAATTATCAGGAATATCAGGATTTACATCCTTCCAGACCCATGTCCCATCCGCCTGTTTTGTTCGTTGCCGGTATTTCGTAATGTTTCCCTTTTCGTCTACAACCATATAAGTTTCATTCTTTCCCGGAACGGGCACATAGTTTTCCGGAATCTCATGATCAAGCACGTATTCAGAGTCTGCCTGAATGGTTCCACTTGCATTATACCAGTTATCTTTTTGCTCCTCGGCGTTCGATGCCTGCGGCCGGTCTGCCGGGTTTTTTGCTTTTACCGTCCAACTGATCACAAAGGTCAGGAAAAGACAGTAAAATAGAATTCTTATTTTTTTCACCAATAACCCTCCTTTTCTTTTTCATTTATAGTATGAAAAAAAGAGCCCGAAGGCTCTTTTTAATGAATTGGCGGTTCCCCCACAAGTGGTTCCCCCACAAGTGGCGGACTGCCTTTTTTGTCATTTAAGATTCTGCTTAAGGCATCTGTTGCGATCTTCTTCTGTTTTATGTATAAGTTGTTTTTAAAAACTAATACATAATCGCATATATCGTTTACCATGTTGCAAAAGTCCGCTATGCTTAGCGGAAATCGAAACTCCATTAAATCCGTAACCGTTGCCGGGTCAATAACCTTTTTCCCAACCGAATCTTTCATTAATTTTGCGTAACCGTTACGGATTACGAATTCATAAGAAGAGTTATTATAAAGAATCATGATATCATGAATTCTATGTATTCCAAATCCCCCTTCTTCTTTTGAACGGTAACGAAAGTCTGAAATGTCCCCGAAGGTCCCATCTGCATTCTTTTTGTGAATTCTTGGATAAACCTCATAGGTACTGCACTTATCACATATTGGATTCATTTGGAATGCCAGTGAATTCTGGCAGCATTCCTTAAAGAATCCAATGTTATCTCCCTTAATGTTGGAGTAAAAAATCATGGTTTCCTCATCTTTTTCTTCTCTTTTGACAATTCCAGTAATGTCAATTCTTGATGAAGAATCATGAAAAGATAAAGGTGTTTCCCTGTTTGAGGTTTTCAGTTTATCATCGAAAGCCAGTATTCGGGTTCCTCTGCCTTCCGATTTTGGTAATGAGCTTACTTTCTTATAAATCTGCGATGGATACTGCATGTTTTCCTCCTTATTTTTTGTAGCAGAAAAATAAAGAAGTTTGTCGTAGGTCTGCTAAAAATTCAAAAGTTGCTGTGCAAGTGCTTTAGAAAGAGCGGATTGTTCTTTCTTTGTGTGCACTGCTTCAAAATCCTCTAATTTAAATCGCCCTCCATTCGCAGAAGGCAAAAGCTGTCCATATACATTCATCACGCGCGGAAATCCCTCCTCTTGAAATTGATTAAATTTCCGAAATCCTAATATGGAAATGTTTTTTCCATTGCATTTTAAATGAGGGTCATTAGAATCCCCAAAGGCTTCATAAAATTTTCCGTGCACTGGAATTAGAGAGGGTCATTAGAATCCCCAAAGGCTTCATAAAATTTTCCGTGCACTGGAATTAGAGAAACTTCTTTGATAAGGACAGTAATTGCCGGGTTGCCCTGTCCAAAAGGTTCATATTTCTTTAGTTCCTCTAAAATTTCTTTTAGATTATCATCATCATGAAGTTCGAGATCATAATAAATCTCGATATCTTCTTCCAAATTTTTATCTGCCAGATAGTTAGAACTAAGTTCTCTAAACAGATTTAGCTGTTTTTCATCTGCAAGTTTAATTCCTCCAGCAGCCTTATGACCACCATAACTTAATAAAGCTTTCTTACAGTGATCCATGAGGTCTTTTAAATCGACCCCTCCGTAACTCCTTCCACTGCCTTTTAGTTCTCCTGATCGGCTTTTCGTAAGAACGAAAGCCGGTGTCTTCCATTCTTCTGCCAGTCTGCCAGCAATAATACCAACAATCCCTTCGTTGATATCGTCCATTTGGATAATCATTGGTTTTTCATAAAACATGCAGTTATCAGTGATGTATTCTGATACCTGCTTCATCGTTTCGAGAACAAGCGCTTTCCTTTCTTGGTTAATCTCAACTAATTCTTTCGCTTTCTCGACCAGGGACGGAAATTTTTCCTCACTTATAAAGTAATCAAGAACTCGTTTCGCTCCGTCGTCATACAGACGACCAGAGGCATTGATGACTGGTCCGATCTTAAATCCGATATCCTGTGCGGTTAGAGTTTTACAAAACATTTCCCGCATTAAGACACCTAGTGCCATTGGCCGCTTATGAAAATCATTGATCACAGACAGTCCATCAATGACAATCTTACGATTATCCTGGACTAAATCCATGACATCGCTGACAGTTCCAATGGCTGCATAACAAAGGATATATTCAAGAGTTTTACCACTGATGCCCATATGCTGGGCCAGCTTATAGATCAATCCGGATGCGCAATATCCATTGAAGTCTCCTCCAAGTCCTTCGGCATTTGGATCTACAATAACATCAGCAGGCGGAGTAAGAAGGCTTCCGTCTTCCCCTATACGACTCAAATGATGGTCAATAATGCCAACAGATAAGCCCTTTTCTTTTGCTTTTTTGATTGCTTCATAAGCCGCAATGCCATTGTCAACCGTTAACAAAAATCCATCGTTAATTTCTTCAATGATGGACGGATTTAATCCATATCCTTCACTGAATCTTCTTGGCAGCCGAATGACGATACTTTCTGCACCCAACTCCTTTAACAGCAGCCAAAGCTCATAGGTAGAACATACGCCATCCGCATCATAGTCTCCTATGATGTGAAATGTTTTTTTATTTGTAATTCCTCTTGTGATAAATTCTGCCATTTGATCCAAATTCTTAATGAAGTAATAGGGCTTTGGCTTTAGAAATTCATCTATAGATGTTATTTTTGGATGATTTTTAAGTATAACATCCTCAAGGCTTGTCAGTTCCCTTGACTTCCATTTCATTTTCATTTCCGGACTCCTTTCTGGAGAATCTTAAATTTTCTCCGTGACATCTTTAATAGTTCTATATGTAGTATGCAAAACGAGCCCTGATGCAAAAATGGCGCACCCTCTCGGATACGCCGTTTGCTTATAGCACCGCCATATCGTTACATACGATTCTGGCAATCTTTCGGTTTTGCTCTATGGAAGTCTGGATTTCCGCCTGAACACAAATATGATCTCCTTCCTTAATTTCATCAAGCCATTTTTTCTTCTCTTTATAAAAGAGAATTGCCGGAGCCTGATACTTTCTTCTTCCAGTCACCTCATCCGCTTCTTCCTCAATGCGGATTCGAACGAGATCATACCCTCCGGTTTTAACCCGATTTAAGTAGGTAACTTTTCCGGAAAGAAGGATCCGATTTTCGTCGGCTTCCAATGCCTGTTCGGACTGAGAATTAAGTCCCAGCTTCTTCAGTCTGCTTTGCGGCCTTCTGATATCGGTCGCAATGAATTTTTGAAAATAAAACTTGTCTTCTCCCTCTCGATGCGGCCGGGGGATAAACCCGGTTTTAACACGCCCATTTATCTGAACATATTCTCCAACACGGAACTTATCAACGACATCCATGTCATTCGTAAAGAATACTGGAAAGTTCGTGAAGTTACCACGACTGATCGCCAATACAACGAATGCATCTTTCTCCCTCCTCTTAAGCTTTGCAATCCTTCCTGCAAATGTGCCACAATTCTGATTGATCATTTCTTCTTTTAATACCATATCATTTCCTCCTATTTTCCCTTTCATGAATAGTATGAGAAAAGTAAATTTTCATAAGAAAAAGGATGGGGAACACCCATCCTTTTCTTTTTTACATGGAAATGACGTTTATGCTTGTAGAATTTTTACTAATATAATCTTTGACTTCCTGATGCGGAAGTTGAGCAATAAAAATGTGCTCATATTCATTCAAAACTTCTTTTTTCTGAAGAAGTTTTAGTAATGACTCGAAATTCTTTTGATCCATATGATTGAAATTATCAATTACTAGATATTTCGTTCCGGCAAGCCGGTTGATCATATCAAGTATAAGAAACATCAGATGGATTTGTTCTCCTTCTGATGCCTTTCTTACAGGAATAGAATTTCCATTGGCATCTTCGCAATAAAACTCCAGCCCCTTTTTACAATAAAGCTGAAGTGTAAATGGGAAGTTTAACTCCCTTGCGCGGTCCTGGCAGTGGGTAAGAAAAACGGATAAGGCTGAGAGCAGAATTTTTTCTTTGATACCGCCTTTTTCTTTTGGTGACAGAAAAGAAATAGCATCTGTATAGTTTTTTATTTCTCTTTGAAGATTGTCTGCAATGCTTTGTTCTTTTTTTGCTTCTTCAAACTCCATTAGATTTTTTCTTTCTCTTTTCAGAATCTCCTTTTTTGAGGAGAAGTCTTCCGATTCACCTGATAGTTCAGTCGGCTTGGTCGGCACCTGCGGAAGATTCGATTTCAATAGATTAATTTTTGATAAAACATTGACTTTCTTTTGGTATTCTTCCTCTGCTTTTTTATATGCCTCCAACTTCTGCTCTTCCTCTTTGATCTTTTCCTTATTAGATGAAATAGAATCATAGATCAGATTCAATTCATCTTTATTTCTCTGGTTTAGATCTTCGAGTTCTTTTCGGATTTTGGTCTTATCTGTTTTGCATATCAGTTTCTCCGATAACGGACAATGGGTAGACGACAGATTCTCTAACGTTTTTTTATACATCTTTATATTCTCAAGTAAGGTTGTTTCCATGCGCGACAAATTCGTCGCCTGCTCCTTAAGGGCTTCTATTTGCATTGTCGCATCTTCCTTCAGTTTTGGATTTGGACGTTTTGCGTCCATGGCATCGTATGCGTTCTGTTGTGTATCAATTTCGTCAAGAATTTTATTTCTTGCTGCTAATGCCTGCTGATAAGAGGTGTTTGCTTCCTTTAACGCATCTTTAGAAGCTTCCTTCTTCAGAATTTCATCCAAATCCTTTTGAATTTGGGTATCTGTGCGCCCCGGCGTTGTTCCGCGAAAAATTGATTTTGCTTGATGCTCTTTCAGCTTTCGATTAAGGATGGTTCGTTCTGCCCTGATTTCATCATGTACTTTTGTGATCTCATCAATGTCAAACCCTCCTTTACCAAAATATTTTCGCATAAGTTCTACCGCTTCCGAAGAAAGCTGCCCAGCATGAGCCTCAATGCTTTCAAAAGAAAGTTGCATGTTGAGCTGAGATAAAATGTACTCTGCAAGGCCCTCATTATCCGGCAGGGCATTCGCAATATCACCGGCAGTTATCAGCTTTAAGGAGGTATGATCGCATCCATTCTGGGAGAGATATTCCGTAATAGATTTTGCTGTAGTTGTTTTCCCATTCATCTTACATTTTGTTACAAACGCCCCTTTAGCATTTGGAGCCGTCTCCCTTGAGATGGTGATACCGTTTACAAACTCAATTTCCACAAAGCAGGATGTTGAGTTCATATGTATGAAGTCTTCCTGATGTTCTCCAGTGAGAGCATAACGAAGAGCCCTTAAGGTACTGCTTTTCCCTGTTCCGTTTTCTCCAAGAAACAGATTGATCTTCTTAGGATAGATTGTTTTTTGCACAATACCCTCAAATCCCTGAATCTTAATCATCTTCATTTCCATAAATCTTTCTCCTTTCATCTATGAACGGGTTTCTATAAATAGTATGTAAAAAAAGAATGCTCTTAAAATATCTGTATAAAACAACACCTCCTGCTATGAAATTACAGCAGAAGATGTTTAGGTCTCTTTATTTATTTATATTTTTCCGTTCCCTGTCGATATAGCGGTATGCTTCCTCCTCTTTTTGCTTCCCTATTTTAAGTTCTTTTTCATAGTCAAGATCATCAAGCCCGTCAAGATAGCAGTTTTCTGATTTTACGGAATTCTGACGTCTGATACGGTCCTTTAGAGAAATCTCTGTCCTTTTACCTCTGGAGATCTTTTTTTCTTTCCTTTTGCTAGTAACTTTTGAGTCGGGCTGATTTTCCTGAATTTCCTTAGAAACTGACTGCCCCTCCCTATTGTGTTTTTCCCTTAGGATCCGTGTGTATTTTATGAGGATAAAGGCTGCGCAGATTCCGAAAAAGATGCCAAGTAGCATAGTGAAAAATTGTATGATAAAACTGTATATTTCCATAATTGATCCTTTCTTTTATTCTTCCCAATCCACGAAGTCTTCATTTAGCGCATCTATTTCCTCTTGAGATAAATCGTACTCCAGATCCGCTGGCTCATTAAGGAGGGCTGCATCTTCTTCGGCCGATTCAATCACAAGTTGACGCGCGAGGTCCTCATCTATATCCATCTCTTCTTCTTTTCCGAATTCCGGCATGGCTTCCGCAATAGGATACTTTTCCAATAAATCATTGGCAATCGCATCCAATCCGACTTCCTCAGGCGTCTGTTCGTGTTGATGCTCAAATGCATCCTGATAGGTTTCAAATTCAGAAGCCCCCTGTGCAACATCCAACACGTCTTCGGAATAAGAAGAATAGTCGCTGAAGATCGCTCCAAGGACATCACTTATATTATCGCACACCAGCCTGAGTCCATCTTCCAGGTCGTACTCATCCCTGCCCAGTTGTTCATTCAGGCCGACGTATAAATATTCTGCAATGTAGTCAATCTTATCTGCGATTTCTTCTCCAAAAAGGCGTTCAAATCCCTCATGGACAGCTGCCTCCACAGAATCTGCAACATCCACCAAATCTTCCATATCTTCCAGTCGATCTGCCGCTGCTTCATTCAGCGGAGTGTAGGTCATTTCCAGAGTGTTTTCATCCACTTGTACCAGGATATCCTCAAATATATAAGAATAATCCGGTTCATTCTCATCCCAAGAGTGCTGAACCCGGTCAAAGTCTCCAACTTCGGTTTTATAGTCGATGCTGTCAGCAATGGCATCATAATATGTTTTAATGAAATCTATCATATCCTCTCTTGATAGTTCCTGCGTCCCCATCTTCTCAACTGCTGCTTCCATGACCCCATCAATAAATCCAATAAAACCATATTCTCCGCCCGTAGAAGCCATATCTACAATAAAGTCAACAACACCCGTTGCCGATTCATTTGTAAATCCGTCCTCTTTCTCCAATAAGATGTTAGAAAAAGCGTCAACAAGTTTTTCTTCATCAATATCCCCAGAATCATCCGATAAGTCATAAAGAATATCTCCAAGATTTTTTCCAGTCTCATCAAGATACTCATTTAGGATATTTTCATAGTCACGATTGTCCAAAGAAGATTCACCATCTTCCCGCTGCTCTTCTTTTGAATCGCGATCAACATCATCATCGGTGACGGCTTCCTCGTTATCTTCATCTTTTTCTTTCTTTGAATCTTCAATTTTTTCCTTGCTTTCTACGGATTCAGCGACATCCGCCTGATCATTTTTTGATTCTTCAATGTCTTCCTTTTGATCCTCTTCCTCTTTGACATCCTCTTTTTCTACATCCTCCGGACGATCTGCATCATCCCCGGTGTTTTCAATCTCATCCTCCTTTTGATCCTCTTCCTCTGCATTTTCGATCTCTTCCTCTTTTTGATCCTGGGAGTCAATGTCTGGGTCCTCTTCTTTTTCAGATTCTTCTAAATCCCCTGGTTCCTTTTCGACAGAATCTTCTGTTTCGGCTTCGGGTGGCTGTTCGTCTTCAGTCTTATAAATATCGTCGTTCTCAAGGTAATCTGCTTTTTCTTCTGAATCAGTCCCTAAATCAACTTCCGGTTCATTGTCCGATAAATCAACTTCCGGTTCCTCCTTGTTTTCTACCTCATTTGTTCCCTCTTTTTCATCCTCCGGCTGTCCATCTTTGTCGAGATCCTCTTCCCCATGGTCAGTTTCTATGGGATCCGCTTCTTTTCTCTCGATTAAATCCTGATCAGAGTTTTCAAAAGACTCCTTATCGGTCTCTGGCTTTTCTGCTTTATCATCTTCCGGTTTTTCGACCTTATCATCCTCTGGTTTTTCTAAATCGTCCTTTGCCAAATCATTTATAAACTGATCGATTGGATCTTTTCGTTCTCCTTCTCTTTCTTCGACTTCTGCTGCCCGGTCTTCCTTTGCTTTTTCAGTCTCAGCTTCTTTTTCTCTTTCTTTCTCGATACGCTCTGCTTTCGGCATAACAAGCTTATCAATTATAACCTTCGTAATGAAGGATGAGATAGGGTCGCTGTCTAATACGCGATAGTACGCCATAAAGACATCATATTTTGTAACAGGGCGTCCACGGTAATCAATTCCTGCATCCCGATACGCTTTTATCATCTCTGCCCTTGCAGCAAGAATATAGGTATTCTGTCCTCCTTTAACGAAGATTCCAAAGTAATCCACGGTCGCTTTGTACTTTTCCTCTGCTGTTTTTACATTCGCACTGCGGGAAGACTCAGAAGATTCTATTTTCTCCTTTTGATCAAAGATTTCCTCCTGAGCAGCTATGATCTTATCTGCGAAATTCAAAGCCGCCTGCTCTGGATCCCCGGATTCTTCCAAGGATTCAATGTACATTTTTTCAATTTCTTCCGGTCCCCTTTCAATATAGACCGTATCAAAGGCATCCCTTAAGATGTTATCGGTAATAGCTTCCTTAATCTCTCCGCTGACATTTGCTTCAACTTTATCAAACATAGCTTCGCGGTCATAGGATGCCTCTTTAAAATCCTTAAATTCATCGAATCCCCTGGAAGCACAGCTTTCTTTTAATTCCTGAATGCCGTCCTTATCATCATCACGAATGGGAATGCCGTTTTCAAATTTTTCGGGATTGGCCATATCACTGTCATATCGCCCATCACTGGAAATACCATACTCATTGTATATTTTTTTATCTTCTCCAATGCTTAACTTTTCTTCATGAGATTCATTATATTTTTCAATGAAATCCTTTATCTCCGTTTCCTTTTTTTCGAGGAACTTCTCAGCAACTCCTTCGTAACGGTCTGCCAGAGAGTGAACAAAGAATTGCTTTCCGGCAGCATGCTTTTCCTTTTCCAGATAAGTCTCAAATTTTTCCTGCAGGGTAAACTTCTGTTCCTTGGCATCACTTAAATAAGAATCAATCTTATCTTTGTAGGATGTGACATCCTGGCGTTCTTCTTTTAATCGGTCGATCGAATAGGAGTAAACTGCTTTTAAATTTTCGATTCCATAAGCTTCTCTGGAAAGAGTTTTGACTTTGTCTGCGACATTCTCTTTTTCTAAAGACTGATAAAGCCCCGTTGCCGCAATGTCAATTTTTTCTATTGTCGTTTCGTACCTTGACAGAGCATCATCAAGATCGGATATTTTACTCTCTAAATACTTCGACTCACTGCCAGACTGCCGATCCAGACGACCGGCATAGTTTTTCATTCCCTCACCGATGATATCGCCTTTAAATTCTTCATACGTCATGTTGAGCCGTTCTGCTTTTCCATGAAAGAATTCTTCATCTTTCGCTGTTAATGTTGTCGTAATACGATCTCCGATTTCAAATCTCGTATCTCCGTCTTGAAACTTTGATATGACATTTCCCTCAAAATCCGTTAAATAGCGTTCCGTGATTGTTTCTTTGTCAAGACCGCCATCCATCTCCATGATTTTAAATGGGCTGGTTGTAACGCTTCCAATCTTTGAAAATCCTGCATTCCAGATTTTAACCTCATCATTTCCAATCTGTCCAATCATCGGATCTCTTGTCATATCGGCACCGCATACGCGGGCAAATCCTGGATTATAATTTCGAATGCTTTCTACCCCCTCTTTAAAGGTATCCTGCTCCAACTCGAAAGGGACATATGATTTGTGAAAGAATCCAGAACTTTCACATCCACGATCAATCCCGTTTAATATATCAATACGATTCATAGAACTCTCCTTTACTTTTTCGTAAATAGTATGAAAGATTAGAACATAAAGTAACATCACAATTTTGCATACTATGGATATAGGATATTTTTGTTGCCTGAAAGGAGTTATTATGATCAAAAATATATGGGGAAGCGTTGTGTTTGTCTGTGGAAATCATCCTGATGTAAAACTGGAAATTGTACAAGGGCCGCATTCGCCCTTTTATGCCTGTCCAAAATACCGCGAAGAAAATCGACAGAAAGGCGAACGTGCCTGTAATAACCGATTAAATCTGATTGATTACGAAAAAATTGTTTCCAAATTAATGGACAAAGTTTACGAGGACTTTATGTCCGGACTGGAATCTAATCTTACGAATTATACATTTAAGTATAAGGGGATTCAATGTAAGGTCTTGCAGCACGCAAACGACAAGATTACTCTAAGTGTTTTAAATGTCACTGCAATGAGAAAATGAGGAGCCTAAGGGCTCCTTATTTTCTAAGAGATATGTTTTACAACCGGGATCTTCTTTAACTGCCCCAGAGACTCTTCCATCATCTTCTTCATTTCTTCATCGAAATTATCGTATGGATATTCATACGTTACAATAGATTGATATGACCCCGTCGCAATGGCCGTCTGCATCATCCCCATTTTCGTACCATCCTGCATGTAAATCGCTTCTGCAGTTATACGCTCCTTTGTTGCTTCATATCTGCTGATAACAAATCCCGTTCGGTTTCCTGCGATTCCCTGGGCATACTGGGACTGGGTTAGTCCGCTGAAATCATCTTTGTTCTGTGTAGATACAACGTTGATGGCAGCTCCGGAATTTGCGTCTGTACCTGAAAGTGCATTTTGAGAAGTAGAATAGGTCCATTTCGCGGGAATCGCATAACAGATACCCGCCGTTTCATTTGCGGCAATGGAACAGTTCTCTGTTACCGGATTATCCTTCGTCCAATCCAAAGAATCCAGAGTTTTCTCTATCTTTGGACCAACATCTTTATAATACGCATCATCTATAATGCATTCTATTGTAATGTTTCGATCCATACTCCACGAATTTAACTCTACATAATCAAAGATTGTACTGCCGCTTTGCTTTTTGTAAAGCAGCATGTTGCTTGTGTTGCTTATGGTTCTCAACTCCACAAAAGTCCCTCCATCCGCTGTTATTTTTGTATTTTGCGTGTCAGAATTCATCGTCGCTTTTGAAACATCAAGTGTTGTGACTTTTATATGAATAGATGAATTTGTTTTCGCATCAACAAACATCGGAGAACCATCTTTTGTGACCTGCTTCCAATCCTTTGGGACTTTTATGGAAAAATGATTCGACTGATCCGTATAGTCCTTCATTGGGAATACTTTGGATTCAGTCTCTGTCGTTGCCTGTGTTGCAACATTGTCTTCTTTTATAAACGCAGGAAGCACTTTATTCCTTTGACATTTTGTCATGATCGCCGTTAAAAAAAACAGGGAAAAGAGAATAAAAAATATCATTTTCTTTCCATGATCCTGATTTGGATCAACTCTTCGTAATGGATTCATAAGAAGCTCCTTTCGTTAAAAATAAAGATACATTGGTAAATAAATGACCATGGCTGCAAATACACAAGGAATATAAGCAATTTCTCCCTTTTCTTTCTTCTTTTTCAAAAGTGCTCTGTAAGCCAGATAACATAAAGAGGAAAGAATAATGATTGGCAGGACTCTAAAACCCATAAGAAGACCGACACATCCCATATAAACGGCATCGCCTCCTCCCCCGCCAAAATACTTAGCCATAATAAAAAACACAAAAAAGCCATAAGCCCCGCCAAAGAACAATGACATGAGATGCACAAACAATCCCTCCGGAGCATACAGAAACCCGATTACAGAAAAAATAACGGTAAAAAGTATCATAGCACGGATCGGAAGCAGTTTTGTCTTCACGTCACTTATGGAAGAGACAAGCAGAATGCATAACAACATTAGATATAAGAATACATCAAACATAAGAACCTCCTTTATAGTTAGTATGACAAAAGAAAAAAGACGGCGAATACCGTCTCTTTCCTCTTCATATGCTAATTCATAAACTGCTAATTTATAACCGCCTTTACAAACGCCTCTTCATCAGAAACGCCGACGACCCCGAAGGCCGCCTTAATCAATGCAGGAATGTTGTAATTCCTGATATCATCAGAGGGGTCTTTGATGTTCCACTCCTTCTTCATGATATCATAGTAGAATCCACCCCTATCGGTGTTTAAGTAGATTCTCTTGATTCTGCCCCTTTCCCAATAGGCAATCCCATCTTGATAAATAACAGGTGTTGGCAGCTTCGAATAATCAGGCATTTCCATGTCCTGGTATTGCTTTACAAACACCTTAAAAAGGCGGAAACAAGCCTCAATATCATCAATGGCGCTATGAAATTTAACGCCATCTTCCAAACCCATTGCTTTGCATACGTCTTCCTGTTTATGGGACTTTGTCTCTTTTGAGGAAACCAAATCTCTTGCATAGATCAGCACGTCTAGCTGCTTTTCTGCTTCAGAAAGAACGGAAGGAATCGGCATCCCCATCCTTTCATACAATCGCATCATCATCTTAACATCAAAATTGATGTTATAGGCGCACAAAAGATCTGCGCCTCCAAAAAAAGCTTCAATCTGAGGACTAATTTCTTCCTCAGAAAATTTATCTTCCAAAAACTCATTGGTAATCCCATGGATAGCGATAACCCCGCTATCCATTGCAAAGGGAGGTTTGATATAAGCATGAAACGTATCTGTTTCCAAAAATTCATAGATGCCATTTGCGTCTTTTTCTATGCGATATTTCTTTGCCGCAAGTTCGACGATTCGGTCGTCTTTTTTGAGGCCTGTAGTTTCCGTATCGAACAGAATCATAATGTTCCCGTGATCGAGAGCTTGAAGTAACTGCTCTCTTCTGTCTCCAGAGTTTCTCCACATACCGTTTTCCTCCTATGAAATATTATGAAGCTTCATGTAAGTCTTAATTGCGTCAATTTGAGCTCCCGCATCGTTTCTCCCAAATGAGAGGGGATTTTGAGCGATTGCCCATTTTGCCCAATCAAGATTATTAGTTACGACGTCCCTTACATTTTTAGGGCCCTTTGAGAAAGCTCCTAGATTGATGACAATGTCCCCATAATCATATGTGCTCTGAGGGGCACTCTGTGTACTCTGAGTGGTGCTCTGTGTGCCCTGTGATGACTTTTGATCTCCAGTTCCCGGATTTGTCGCCGCTCCATTTCCGGATGCGGAAGGAAGTTCTGAAGAACTATAAACATTCTGAGGAAGTCCCAGGTAACGCCGGATCGCCTTATCACTGGCGCGGTTAAATGCCGTACCAAACGGATTCTCTTTATCAACCTCACTTTTTAATGTGAGGTTATTTGACTCGCCGCATTCTTCTACATGGCGACCTTTCGAATCCACGATCGTAACCTTGCATAAACAATGGTTCTGATCCGTTTTGATGGGATCGAACGTCTTCTTTCTGTGTACATCTGGCATCTCTTTTGGAAGTTCATTTAAATAGAAATCCAAAAGAGAGTTTTTGGACAGCACTTCTTTTCCATCATCTCCTTGAAAAGAATCAATGGAAATCTCTTTGTTCAATAATTTACTGTAAATATTCATCCTTTATTCCTCCCTAAAAAAGCACAATTAATTGATCGCTGGCTCTCCAGTGATATTAGGCTCTCCTCCGGTAATATCAGGTTCACCGCCATTTGGCGCCCCCACCGGCGTTCCCTTATCGTTTTTTACAATTTTCGGACACAGCCGAAAACTAAATCCAAGGATATTATGATATGTGCGGCCATCATCGGTCTTGTTTATATTAACCCGACCACCTCTAATCATAACGTGAGTGCCTTTGGTTAAGGCTCTCTTTACTTTATCCAAAGAATCGAACTTATCATTGAAACTGATACCATACCATGTGGTATCGTATTGTTTCGTTTTTGGGTTATAAGTGTCAATTGGAATGTCTACCCGGTACCAGTTGGTACCATCCATTGAAACTCGCTCAGATACCCTTCGGATGATTCCGTGGGTAATAGTTGTTTCTTTTGTTTCTCCATTATCTCCCATTTCCTGCGCCTTATATACCGCAGTTGTATGAAAAGAGGTTCCCTCGTATGGTATTTCCGCAGCTGATTTTACACTTACGGAAATAAATTTCCCCGGTGCGACATTTTTGCTCTTTAATACATTTTTTGCCAGATTATTATGAAACAAGATACGATATTCGATATCGTATTCAGCTCCTACATTTCTGTCCCATTCTTGGGATTTTAACATCACTTCTGTTGTTTTGTCATCAATAGGGTTTACGGATTCTACCGTTCCGCCGATTACATTGCTTTTTCTGAAAATCATAGTTTTTCCTCCCAAATTAAGAATATGTTAACAAACGATTAATACATCATCTTCATCAGTATCGGTCACATCAAAGTCGGCCCATGGGACTTTTGATGTTAGTCGTTCTAATTTTTCTACCGCACTTTCTTTCAGTCCGTGGATGCAAGACGGAAGCGTCAAAAACATCATGGTGACATCATATGCGCTATATCGCAATTTTGGGTTGATAGAAGCAATCAATTGTTCTTTGATTTGCTTCGTTATCTTGATCCCAAGCTGTTTATCGTGTCCCATTCCTATTTCTTTTATAATCTTTTCGATTGTCGCAGCTGGATCCTCAACATCTATATTGAGTAACTCCGAAAGCTGTTTTGGCAGGGCTGCAAATTCTGAAAAGATTTGCTGTTCAGCATCTGAAATAAAACTTTTGATTAATGCTGATTCATCGCCTTTTCCTGCGTGCTTCTTCGAGCACCGCCTTGTGCGGCTGTATGACATGCCCTGTATCTGCCAGTTACCTTCGACCGTCAAAGAACTTCTGCCGGTATCTGAATTACAGATACGGATACCTGGCACAAAATCATCCGGAAGCTGATAAAAGTCAGCGATCTCTTTTCCTTTTTCCGGAAAAGTAAGGATCGCTGTAGAAAACTGATGATTGATTTGCCACCAATTCACTTTTATTTCCCCGAAAAGTTCGGACAACTTTTCGATAACCATGATCAAAGTAGTTTGTTTAAACGGAACATACTGTCCGCTGTGAACCGCAAATATTTTGGATAACTGCCTTGCTTTCCGCACGACAAGGGTTACTTCTTTTTGTCCATAACGGCCCCGCATGTCGATGGACATGGCATAGTCTCTGGAGAACCTTGGCTCCAAAAATTCCTTTCCACGATCCATCATCTGTCCGAGCGTTCGGAAAGCATAGTAATCCGTAAAATATGTTGAACCATTGAAACGAAAAATTGTATTGTTACTTCTCTTTGCCTCCATTACAAGGTCGTCTGCCCCCTTTTCAGATAGGCTTTTTTCCGTGAATCCGCCTATCTTTACGTTGGCGCAACCCTCTTCGGTTGGTATTCCAAACCGAAAGAATCGTAATGACTTTGGGTTCATTAGATCTTGCACTTCCATTACATGAAGAACACTTAACTGATTTAACCGTGCCTTCATGTATTTTGTTGAATTACTCATTTCCTTTATCGTTTCTTTGAAACTTTCTAAATTATCTCCAGTAGCCTCCCATGAATCTAACAGAAATTTTTCCTGCATCCCTATTCTCCTTTCATCAGCCTCATACATCGAAGCGAAGTTTTTCATTTTGGGGAAGATTTAGTTCTTCCACTTTCTGTTTTAACAGGTGAAAGTCCTGTTTTTCTTTCCCAAACATCGTAAGTTTTGTTAATTCTCTTCTATCATCTTCATCAATTAAACATCTCTGATATAGAGATGAAATTGTTTGAAAATGATGCATTGCAATTTCAACTGAATTAGTCATATGACCTCCTTTCTCCTATAAAAAGAAACAGAGGTATTTTAAAACTCCTCTGCTTCATTAAAATGTTTTCACTTATAGTATGATAAAGAATAGCATCACAATATTTTAATCATGCGTATAGAGCCTATATCCGGATTCTTCAAATCCATTTACAGCACGGTAGCTATAGCAGCTGCTGCCAGCTTGAGCGTAGGCAAGCTTGTATTTCTTAATATCCGTTGTTTTTCTTGGAATGATCACTCTGACGTGCCCATGGCCAGATCGGCGTAAGACCGCAATTGTTGGATATCCCTCCTGAGCCCGCTTTCCGGCTTCTTTCATGGATACTTCTTTCCAGCCGCAGCTTTTCCCTGTTGATGCAAACCATGCATAATGATCATTGGCGCATTGATAAACGAACGGAACATCAAGAGCCGCCAGAACATCCTGCATAAAAATGTTACAAAATGTCATTCCGTCTCTTGGCGTATAACGAGGATTTGTGTCAATGGCAAATTGTCCAACGACAGCCAGATAGGCCCTTGCACTCCTGCTTCCTTTTGTATTCTTTATGTAAGGTTTACACGGAAGTCCAAAGTTGATCGGAAATCTAACAGGATCCGGTGCTCCTGATGTATAAGACGGGAATACCACATGGGTCGTCGCTTTTTTTACCACTTGAAAGTTTCTTCCCTCCTGAAAAGTTGGGGCAAGGAACCTTCTTGTTGTGCGAAGCGTCAAAGCAACATTGTCTGTCCCTGCTGCCAGATCTTTTTCGGAAATTCTCACCTCGTAGTTCGATGCTGTCTGTTCCTCCTGGTACATTGTTTTAAGAAGCTTGTCTTCGATATCAGTAAGCTTTTCTTTGTTAATCTGAAACCCGTCATTTGCATATACGGCACCCGCATCTGCCAGAACGTCTGCGCGGGTCTGTGTATAGGCATTGGTAAAATAAATGTTGATGTATTCTAAGAACATGATCATGATCACAGTTCCCAAAAGACATAGGATTGTTCCAATGAGCAAAGAACCATTTCCCTTTTTCCAAAATATGTGTTTCATGGTTCCTCCTATTCAACGTTGCCGTCATCCGTTGCCGGCCGTTCGATCATCATGACGATCGTAGATTCTCTCTTTCCAGAGGTAAAAGGCATAACAGCCCTTACATAAGCCTCTACTTTGATTCTGACAAACTTTCCCTTTTCCCATTTCTTATTGGAATCCAGAATAACAACGGATGTTTTGATAGAGTTATCTTTTAGTCCTCCGCCGGTGCCTTTCAATGATTCTTTCGCAATCTTAGCTGCCCGTTCTTTCGCCCGGCTTTTCGTATCTGATACAACGGCTGCCCTTCCGGCAGTGTAGGCAGTATATTCCAGTTTCTGCCGGATAAGTCCAACCTGAGCGACCGCTACCATGGCACAGAAAATAAAGGTAATGACAGGAAGAATCATTGTAAATCCAACAATTTCCCCTGATCCCTTTTTCCAATTGATTTCTCTTGCTTTTCTTTTAACCAAAGGCAATTCCCCCTTTCCATAGTGCATAAGCTAAAAAAAGATGGTATGACACGCATACATACGGAGCAAAGGGACGCTTCCTGCCAAGATGGAGAAACCGGACATCTCCCTGATAAACCGCTGCCACAAAGTTTGCAATCGATGTCCGAACCTCTTTCCGATTCTTTAAAATCGCAGTTCTCAGAAACAACACGCATGAAACAAAGAGCAGTTCCCAACAAAATGAGGGCGGAAGAAACAAAAACAATACGATGAAAAGCTTTGCATCTCCCATTCCTCCGATCATATCGAGATAACTCATGCCAAGAATTATGGCAATGGAAACCATGCAAAAGCATATTCTTGCGGTATCTCCGTGCCAAAGGAACAGACATTGATAAAGAATTCCAAAACTAATTGCTGGCAGCGTAAGGAAGTTATATATCTTTTGGTACCTTATGTCTGTATAAGCACAAACAAGCAAAAGCACTTCTACCGCAATATATCCAATCCATAGTTTCATAATCTTCTCCCCTCTGCCTATTCTGCCGTGTTACCGGTATCAACTTTGATACTGTCAATGGCATTTTTTGAATCGCCAATTTTCTGAGTGATGGTTGGCACAATAACCTTAATGAAGACTCCTACGATTAGCGCTGCAATGGCGATCCCGATTACAATTTCGATCATTTCCGCCCCTTCTTCTTCCTTTACAAATCGTTTTACAAATTTTTTCATATTAAAATCTCCTTTCATGAATAGTATGATGATTAAAAATTTCGAAGCTGCGCAATAACCGGGACAAGTAAAAACCCAAGGATCGGAAGAATCTTAAAGACAACAATCGGAAAAAGAATTCTTGATTTTATTTTCATCATTTTCTCTTTCTTTTGTTGAAGATACGTTTTCATATATTCATTCTTCCTGCGTTTAATTGGCTCCAAAATATCAATTCCCTTCTCATAGGCTGTATTCATATCAAGAACCAAGTCGGAGAACATATCGACCTGATAACGCCGTGCGATGTCCTCCATTGCTTCCCTCCAGTTGCTGGCTCCAAGCGTAACGTCTCCAAAAGCATCCAAAAGCTCTCTCGACAAAATTGAGTCAATTTTTTCTGCACTCTGTCGGATAGCCTGCTCAATTGGCATATGAACCTCCAGGGCAGCCTGTAAAAGGTCTAAATATCTTGGAAGACAGGATTCAAACTCGTTCTTCTTTTCTTCTGCTCCTGAATGCATTCGTGATGTTGGATAAAGAATCATAATCACCGCATACAGAATGAACAAACATGCAAAATAAAGGTCAATAAAAGAAAGAATCGCCCCGGCAAATAAAGCAGTAAGTCCAAAGATACGAAATACGATCACATTCATTAAATCCGGCACCTTTCCGCAGATCCCGCAATCTTTGTAGTATTGCACTACATTGATTCGAAATGATGGAGCGACCTGTTCGGGTTTCTTATCACGAAAAAGTTCCCGATAGATCTTATAGTTAAAGTTGGAAAACAGCCACGCATCATTCCTGGTCCCCGCCTGCAGTTTTTTCTCTTTTTCAAAACGCAGAATCTGGAACAGCACTGTCATAGTTAAAATCCATAAACAGCCGACTCCTATCAATGTTGTCATATTCATAAACTTCTCCTTTCGTTAAAATCGTTTTGCATTGATAAGCATTCTTTTGTTGATAAAAGTACCAATGATGACAAGCAGAACCAATAAAACAAAGATCATGGTCATTCCAGCAGAACTGAAAAATGAAAGAATAAAATCCGGCATCATGGTACAGATCCCGATCATGATAACGATGGGAATAACCTCAAAGAAGTTAACCATCATATCGGTTTCCGTAAGTTCTGCCTTAATTTCTTTTCTTACCGATATCCTTGCATGAATGTTTTTAATGATACTGTCGAGCAACAAGGATTCCTGTCCCCCGACTTCTGTCTGCATGGAAATGGCCGATGCAACATCATAGGCATCCTCACTGCCTGCCTCCTTTGCAAAAGTCAAAAATGCCTGTGAGATGGGAATTCCGATTTTCATATCAGCACTGACTTGAGAAAACCGTTCTCGTATCTCTGCCGGCAGAAAGTAATTGGTACATAAAGCGTCAATTGCCTGCTCTATCGTGAGTCCCGCTCGTAAGGAAGCAGAAAGCTGCGTTAACGCCTGCACATACTCTTTTTCAAACGTTTCTTTCTTTTTTAAATCCATCAAATTTTGATAAACTTTTGGCACGGCGGCTCCAATAAAGCCCAGTAAAACGCTCATAATGCTGTTCCCCGTGAAAAACCAGGATACCGTGCCGATCATGATGTAAAGACCCGCAATAAAAAGCAAGTATGTCCTTGCATGAAAACGACTGTTTTCTCTCCGAAGCTTTCTCTCAAGACGATCCATCAACCGGGAAATGAAGTCTTTTTCCTGAGTCAGTTGACTCTCTTCCTGATGAATTTTATAAATGACAAGAGAAACAAGGATCACAGCAATAAGAATGGCGATGATATAAAGATGAATGATATCCTGCATTTAATTCCCTCCTTTTCGAAAAATCTCTTCGTTAATGACGATCCCCTGACAGGAAAGCCGCTCTATCAATTGTTTTGGAAGATATCCGGTTGAAACGAAGTCTTCCTGCGCCTCATCGTAACAAAAGACGGTTTCAAAGCTGACTCCGTTTTTGTCTGCTCCCGTCACTTCTGCAACCTCGCAGATCCTTCTTGCCCCATTTGGATACCTTTTTAACTGAACGATGAGATCAACAGCCTCTCCAAACAGGTAGTTTTGCGCAGATTCCGTAAAGGATGCATCTCCCATTTGAAATAAAATTCGCATTCTAGAATCAATTAAATTCTTGGGGCTGTTCGCATGGACTGTGGACATAGACCCCTCATGACCCGTGGACATCGCAGATAATAAATCTACGATGGCCCCATCCCGAACCTCTCCGACGATAATACGGTCAGGTCTCATACGAAGTGTGCTTTTTACGGCATCCGCAAACGTAATCGGGTTTCCTGTCTTCCTCGTTAAAAGCCGCCTGACATTTTTATGTTTGAGCTGAAGTTCAAGTGTATCCTCCACTGTAATGATCAGCTCATTTTCTGGAACAAAACCGGATAACATGTTTAAAAACGTGGTTTTTCCAGTGCCGGTTCCCCCGGAGATTAAAATACTTGTTTTCCCCTGTACACAGCTTCCAAGGAATGAAAGAATGTCCTCATTAATGGCTCCAAGTCTTAAATAATCCCTTTGGTTCATTTTGTAATTTTGAAATTTCCTTACAGTTAACGTTGCTCCATCCGGGGTAAACGGCGGAATCGTTGCATGAATTCTTGATCCATCCGGAAGCGTGGCATCGACATCAGGACTATTTAGATTGATTTCCTGCCCTGCCGGAAGAATGATCCGGTTAATGATATTTTGAAGGTGAGCTTCATCTATAAATTTGGCATCTGTTTTTTCTGTGATGCCGTTCCGTTCGATCATGATATTGTCAAACCTTTGAACGATAATCTCAGTTACATCATCGTCTTCCATATAGGCATCAATGGGTCCCAGCCCGATGATACTGACAATTGTTGCTTTCTCAATGCGCACACGGCTTTCAAACGACAGATCTTCGTATTTTTCAACTTCCAGTTGAATTCTCTTCTTAATTGCCTCTTTGGTGTTTTCGCTGATGACACTTTGGGTAGAAATTTGTCGGCGGAAGGCACTTGATATATTTTGGATAATCAAGTCAACAATCTGCTTTTCTTCTTTGGTAGGCTGGATATTATGTGCTTTTATGTCGTTTCTGATCTTTTTTTGTCGGCGTTTCTTCTGCTCAACGACATCTTTTACAAGCGGCATGCTAATGCCCCCTTCCGAACAGTCTTTTCAGGAATCCCGGTTTTTTCTGTTTCTTTTTGCGCTCGTTAGCTTTTGGAATCGCATAAACCATGGAATCATTCAGGATACACTCCACAAGCTGGCCAATTTCTTTGGTAAAAGAATGATTGGCAGAAAAAACAAGCGGATTTCCCTTATTATTGGCTTTTGTTACGTCTGGATTGTCACGGATATGTGCAGCGCATTCGTAATCCTTAAAGAAATCTTCGATTTCTTCTGCAGAGATTCCGGCAATCTTCTTCGAAGTCACCTTATTAATAAGAATCTTGACTTTTGATGTATCAAATCCAATTTCCTCTAAAGCATCCAGTGCAGAAACATTGCACTTCGCTGTGGTAACCTCCTGCGTTGTGATCAGGAACACGTCATCGGCCATTTGTAATGCGATCGTGGAACAGTCTCTCGTATTATTTCCTGAATCACATAAGACAAAATCGAATCCTCCGTTTTCAACGATGTTTCGGAGCATGACCTTTAACTCGACCTCATTAATGTCATAGGAATCCAGGTTCGATTCCGGACCAAGGAGACAGTAAAGGCTTGTATCCGGCATTTGAACTAGAAAGCTTCGAATGTCTTCTCTGGAATACCGCATTGTTTCAGGATCTTCTCCTTTCTCAATCCGTTCTTTAATATCATCAGCCCAGTAAACCATGCTGCTGTCATTTTCCAGGCTTAATACCGTTCCAACATCCGAAAAATCAATGTTGTAATCTACGATACATACTTCATTGGTTCCTCTCCCTTTTTCTGTTAAAGAAAGGTACGTTGCGACTTCCGTAACCATCGTCGTTTTACCAACACCGCCCTTTCCTGCATAAAAGGTATATACCTTTGCTCTTTGCTTTGGAGGATTCTTTCTCCTTCTCTCTTCTTTACGGACGGCTTTCTGTTTTTCTTTGGCCTCTCTTCTTGCGGAAGCTCTGCGAAGGTCTGCCGTACTCTGAGTTGGTCTGTTGACTTTTTTCTTCGGAATCTCCCTCGGATGATCGACTTCTTCATATTCGACTTCTTCTGTTATTTCTTCTTCATCCTCTTCCTCGTCATACACATCTACGGGATACTCTCGCTCCAGTTTTACCGGTCTGACTCTTTCTGCGTGCGGCCGCTTTGCAGAAGGACGATGAACTTCTGCTGGTGTTTCCCTCTCTGTTTTCTTTGAAACCTCCGGCTTTTTGCCGCCGGAAGCCGGACGCCTGCGAGCCCCTCTCCTTTGTGATAGGATATCTTCTCTGGATAAGTTTGACCTTTTATCTGCCTGATAAGACGGATCTCCCGCTTCTTCTTCATAAGCAGCATCTTGTTCTTTGTCTTCTTCGATGTCCGCTTCCTCTTCTTCGTCAATTTCTTCGTATTCCTCTTCCAGACTGTAAGGAGGCTCCTCTAACAACTGATATAAATTTCTTGCATTTTTTGCTTCTCCATAAAACAGGAGACCAAATTCTCTGACATAATCAATTCCCTTTCCAGTAAACGTAAAGACTCCAACCGGGATATCAAAATCAAAGAAAGACTCATCAATCCCATCCTGCCTGCATGCCTGCAGGACGTTTTCACTGACTGCCAGTTCCGTGGCTTCTTCTCTTGCGATATCATTGTGGATATCATCAAGGTTTGATACCGTCTTTACGATTTCAAAATCCCCATTTCCCATCATGATTCCTGCGGTTTGTAAATCCGCAAGGAATCTGGCCCTTCTATCTGCAACAATAAGTTTTCGATATTTCATAAACACTCCTCCTTAATTTCCTGGCTTATAAACATTTTGTCCCTCATTAAACTGATAACCGGAGCCATCCACAATGCCTAAATGGATCTCTCCATATTTTGCTGAATAGATCATTTTCATGGATTGTTCCTGGTTGGTGGTTTCCAATGAAACACCAGTAAGATCTCCATTGGATTTATAGACCTCTAAAACACGCATCTTTTCATACAACAGAGACGTGCCCACCTCTGTTGACACATAGACATTCACGTAGGTACCCGCTTTGATCTCTTTTGTAACTCCAGTGGTGTTGGTGACCGGAACCGTAACAGCAATCGAACTTTTGTTCATATTTGCCTCTACCGAGGTTCCTCCGGCTGTTGTCAACATACTGGTTGTTAAGGTCATGCCTTTTGAAACCTCTACGCGCAGAGAGTCTCCTTTTTTTAGAATCTTGTTCATCTCTGCTGCTGTCACATACTGATTTCCGGCATCATACCGGTTCCCGGCAATAACGATTTTGGAATCAACCTGCATTGGCGAGATCATCTCTTCACTCAAAGCCGTGCCAGCATTGTAGCTGGATTTAAAAACATAAACCGTCGTCCGCCGGGGTGCCAGAAACTGAACCAGCAATACCCCAAATAGAAGCGTGAGAACGACTGCGGCTCCGATTGTCACGATGATTTTCCGATCTTTGGTTGTCTTTTTTAGTTTCGCTGTCTTATCTCTCATAAAATACTCCTTTCAATTTTAAAATCATTTTCATTATTAGTATGATAAACGGCAAAAAAAGAGAGGCATCCCTCTCTTTTTCTTAGAGATTTTCGTCTACGCTTCCATTGCCTTTGCGGCCTCTGCGCTGGTAAGAATCTCATCAATTTCCCGATTTGTCGGCGGTTTTAGGTTGAGTTGTGAAATTTTTACTAGGATTGGCTCCGCACTGATAAAGTCAAATCCCCTGGAGGATTGACACACAAACCACCCAATCGGAGACCTTGGAAACCACTTTACAAGATCACGGTCTTCATACCGTTCCTCTCTTGCTATGGATCGGATCGCAACATTAACGTCCTCCGTCCTTGCCAATCTTCCAATGAATTTCATTCCACTGTTTGCAATTATAGAGGATGGCATATCTGCTATTTTTTGTGTAATAGCAAAGATAAATAAGCCATATCCAGCTGCCTGATCAATTATTTCCTCAAATTCTGATTCCCCGGAAAGGCTGATTGTTTGTCCTCCTCCGGATCCCGCATTATCGTTTCCAGTTAAGACCTCATTCGCCTCTTCGATGACCAAGACCGTTTCATATTGGTCTTCCGCCAGATAACCTCCTTCATGTCCAAGTGCATATCGATAAAATCCACTGGTTACCATTCCGAAGATAAAGTTCTTAAATGTTTTTTCTAACCCCTTCGACTCTAGTATGACGACATCATCATCTCCGATCAGATCATCAATTCCGATGCCGTCTTCTCCTCCATATAAGACAGCTTCAATAGAATAAGGACGGTCAAATGCCTGCAGGCGGTCTAAAAGCCTTGCATAAGCATCTCTGGTATCGTTTCCGATCCGCCCTGCCGGATTCGTAGGATCCTCTGCATCCGCCTTATGTTTCCGCATTCTTTGGCAGACCTTTGTAAAAGTTACTTTTGATGATAGATCCGGAACCCGTTCCGCCCAATCATCGTGCTTGCACGCTTCAAACACACCGGCTTCCTCATAGATCTCATAGAAAACTTCTGCCATCATCTGTTTCCCCCGCTCTAACAAGCCATAAGCCCTGCAGTAGATATCAATCAGTCCATCTATCCAGTGCTGAGGCTGCACGTTGCGTGGTATTTTACATACGTTTAGATGAATCGGGCGGAAATTCATGTTCCCAAGACTGTAAAACTTAAACCGTTCTGGTTCGATAAATCTTGCAAGGACCCTCCAGTCCTGTTTCGGATCCATACATACAATCCGAAGCCTTTTTCCAGTCTTACTTCTGCGGACCTTAGATAACTCCGCAATGAATCTGGTTGCCGCCACTGTTTTTCCTGACCGGGATGCGCCGGTAAAGAACCCATGCATGAGGGATGCTTCATCAAGACGGTAATCAAAGTTGGTGAGGTATCCATTGTTTAAGGTGTATCGCTCTGAAGAGAGAACGGTTCCCATGTAGACCTCTCCCTTCATCATGGAAGGAACCGCAAACTTCGGTACATCTCCGGGTTCTGCTGAAACTCCACCTTCATTGATTCTTGGAAGATGCGTGTAAGCAACGAACTCTTCCGGAAGAAGAACTGTCGTGTATTTATATTCATTCACCCCATAGAAATTTTCCCGCGTTGGATCTGCAGAAAACGCCGAAAAGTGATACAAGAGATGCTTTTGCTCTTCTTCGGAAAGGTTTAGTACCTGCAGAGGACTTGTTAAAGCAAAGTCATTCTGCCAGGTTGATTTTGCAACAGTCTGCGCCGTTGACAATGCATCCATTGAGGAACATGCAATGTAGACGTAGGTATAAAATGCGCCGCTTCGCATCGCCCGTTTTAGTCGTTCATTTTGGAACTGGAGCAATTCTAGGATATCTTGTACCGTTTGATCAAGCCACTGGTAAGATTTTCCATAGCCAATAGATGGTCCAAATCCCATGCTGGAAGACATACCAGAACTGATGGCACCGGAAGTTCCATTGGAAACGCTTTGGCTCTCTCCTGTACTTTTTCCATATCCGGTTCCTTGAGAACTGCTGATGTTTTGGCTGTAGGATTTTCCGTATCCATTGGAAATACTCTGCGTATAGGATTCTGAGGAACTTTCTCCAACGGAACGTCCCGTAGTCACACCAAGACTTTCACTGAAGCTCTGCCCCGTATTTACAGATGCACTCTGGCCGGCATTCTGCCCGCTTGATAACCCCTGACTCAATCCTGAAGAATAAGAGTTCCCAGAGGACATTCCAATATTCTTTCCCCATCCATCGGATGATCCGCTTCCGTTGCTGACAGATTGGGAAGTACCGGAACTTGCTCCATAACTCTGGGATAGGGATTGCCCAGTGGAAACCCCATAAGATTCACTTGTCCCATAAGATTCATTTTGTGAAAACCCCTGGGAATATCCAAGGCTGGTTCCGACGCTGTGGCTACTTCCATAGCCGACAGATGAACTGCTGCCATAACTGTTGCTGAATCCATTAGACGCACTGGATCCCCCGCTTATGCCTGTAGACGAACTGTCACTTACGGAGCTTGAACTTCCATTAGACCAATTTGTTCCGCTGGAATCACTATGATTAACACCGCCAGAAATAAGCCCGATTTTTACCCCTCCATTCCAGCCTTTCGTGCTACTTTCGCTTCCGCCAACGCTTTGGGAACTTCCAGTAGAGGTTCCTTGACTTTGTCCCTGATTCCAGCCTGAATTCGTTCCGCTGTTAGAATTGGTCCCATGGCTCTGATTTGTTCCATGACTTGTATTCTGGCTTGCCCCATAGCTTTCATTACTTCCAATGCTGTAACTTTCGTTGGTTCCATAACCAACGCTGTGATTTACCCCGACATTGTGACTGGAGCTTACATTTTGTCCCTGCGACAGATTGTAACTGGTCCCCTGATTTTGCCCCTCAGAATAACTGGCATTTGTGCTGTCAGAGTGATTTAAGCTGGCTCCCTGGCTAAGACTTGCGTTCTCCCCAACATTTTGTGATACCCCCAGATTCGATCCCTGACTGGTTCCAATGGATTGCCCAAAGGACTGTCCAAGACTTACTCCATTGCTGATGCTATGGCTTTGGGATACTGAATCCGTTACACTTGTTCCGTGGCTCTTTCCGTAGCTTTCTCCAAGGCTTTGACTTAAAGATTCTCCTACGGACTGCCCCTGCCCTACAGAAAAACTTTCATTTTGCGAATAAGTAACGCTGTCTGCATCTGTATAAGCCTTGGAATACCCTTGGCTTTGAGACGCATTTGCCATATACATCATTGGGATGGAAATGTTCATAGACAGATTTGTCTGTCCCTGGAGTTGTGAATACCACCGTGTCATGTCATCCTGCGTCCTGTGGTTCCATCCTCTGAGCGTCTCCGCATAGACCGGGGTTGATAGGATTTCTAAGATGTATTCATAATCTGCCATACCGGTGATAATCTCTTCTAAGGTTCCCTGGGAATCTGGATTTAAGTTTTTTCCTCCAAATCCTTTGTTGCCCGCATCTTCGCCGCCGCGTCCAGCTTTTGGAATCCCCCGGACCATGGTCATATAATCCATGCCGTACATTTTTTCACGAAGCCATTCGGTTTCCTGTGCATTGACAACACGAAGGTGCAGGACCCGATAAGTTCCCTGAAGGCTGCCTACCATTCCATAAAAATTATTATGTGCGATCTCTTTTGCTGCTTTTAAGCTTTTTGATACTCCCTGCACCCCATAAAGGTACAAAAGGCCAAGTGCCACTGGCTTTAATACATTTCCAATGACCGTGATAAAATTGCAGTTACTGCTATAAAGCGCAGATAGTACCTGTGCATGCATATCCATGAACGCCTCTGACTGTTTTGCCCCTTTCGGGATTCTGGCAACACGTACAAATTTCAGTGCCTTATAAAACCGGTAGGCTTCTCCTGTTATAGGATCCATGGTCTCCAACTCATAACATAGATATTTTAACGGGCGTTCACTTGGTGACGGAGCTTCCTCATATTCTGCCCAGCTGTCTATGATCCGAAAATCATCTTCCGGCATTGAGTTGATGGGCGGATGCAGGATGTTCTTGATGTCATATAAAGATAATAAGGACATGATCTTCCTCCTTTCGTTTCGTATATAGTATGAAGAAAGGAAAAGAAGACAAAAAAATAAGAGGGCACCGAAGTCGGTTTTCCTCTTATCTTTTGGTTATCGCATATGTGCTTTGTTCTCTCCTCGAACATCCCGCACTTGCTCGTAAAACTTGTTTTTGTCTTTATTCTTACGAAACTGCATGATTCGCTTGGCCTGCATCGCTAAAAAAGTAATCGGTACGATGATGGAGATCATCCATATAAAGTTGTTGATATATCCAAGCATCGTATTGCCAAAAACAGACGTGATCGCCGTATCATAGGATGCCGCAATCATCTGTCCGGAAACGCCGGAGGTCACGCCCATGAGCTTATGAAGACCCACGAGAGCCAATCCGTACCCGCCGCAGGTTGCCAGAGTTTCTTTTATAACATCCGTTCTGTGGGATGGCATTATCATCGCACAAACAGCGCCGGCCGCCCACATCGTCCCATAAAGCGGCGCCAGAAGCTTTGTCCCAAAGCCCGCAAATTTTGCAATCGTATACATGGTGATTAAAAAAACCGCCAAAGGCATGCAGATAGCTTTCATGTACCTCATAAGTTCTGCAGCATCCATTTTTGTTTCATAGGTCAAATTTGTAGATTCAAATTGTTTATTCATAAAGCGTCCTCCTTTTTAGATAATATTCTGTCTTTCTCTTACAGTGTGATCAATTACCTGTTTCATTGACATTAAAACAATCGCAACAACTCCAAATCCTATGAGAAAGAACCATCCGTTCGATGTCATAATATAGAGCAGATTGTTCCATCCATTGATATGGAACGCAAGAAAAGAATCCAGTAAGTTTCCCATAAAAAATCCCCCTTTCTCTTTTTCTGGTCATAGTATGGAAGAAATACTCATACCTTAGAAATTGGCGTGTCTCCCTTATTTAAGTCAAACACCGCCTGCCAGGTTTTATCATTCCTTAAATTAATCTCTTTTACGCCGTCAAGACCTTTTAGCGCCGGAACGGTAGTGATGCGGATCTTTACATTTTTTAAGGTGTTGATCCCCCTTGATTTAATCCACGCCTGTACCTGCTTTATCAGATGTTCCATGACATCCTTATTCGGTACAATAAAATTTAAAAACCTTGATACCTTAGTCATCTTATTACACTTTCGGTTAAAGTCCGTTTGTGTATGGTGTCCTCTCTCGTATTCAAAATAGTCCTTCTGCTTCCCATAGGATCCAATGATGTCCGGAATATAGCTGTTTCCATCGGATAGTTTAATGGGATTTTTGCGGTTATAATCAAGAACCTCTTTATAGATGCCAAAGCTCCGTATTAGATCTGCAAGCGTCTTGATTCCATATCCATGGATTAAATTATCATGTTCTGCAATAATTTTTTCTGCTTCCGACAAAACAGGGGCTTTCCCATACTTCTCTTCAAAAAGAGCGTTTCCCATATCGGTTAGATAATACACCATCATTTTGGGTTTCAATGGAATGTTCACCTTTTCATCCCGAATAATTCCCATGGATGTCAGCCCTCGGACCGTCATTCTAAGCCGGCTCTTTGTAATGTCTCCGTTGCTTTCTGTAATGACAGCTTCTTCGATCTGGGAATAAGTTGAGATTCCGTCTATTCCGATTAACTCCATGATCCTCCATGAAATTGTTGACATCTTTTTTTCATAATCCCCTAAATTAATACGATATGATTTCTTTTTCTGTGCCTGTTTTTTCTTCCGGATCGTATCAGCAATTTCCTTTTGAGGTGTTACCGGAATAGAATTCTCCATCGGTATCTGCATTCCGCTATCTTCGATCAATTGATTAACCAAATCAAGTTCCTCAAGAGAATCTGTTTCTTCCGTTACTACAGCATCAATTTTTCCATTTAGGGCTGCTTCCCTTACATTTTTATCCGCAATCTGACTGACAGCATCTTTTTGTCTTTTTTCTTCTTCCATTTCATCTTTGATTTCTTCGATTGATACAGGCGTCTCCTTTTTTGAAATACCCTGATTGTACATACGTTCGATTTGATTTTCCAGGCTTTCTACCTCATCCCGGCGTTCCTCCAGGTTATCAAGGACTTTATTTAAGATCTTTGTACGTTCCTCATTATATTCAACAAAAGTCTTCTTTGTTTTCTGAATCAATTTGTCGATTGGGACACGAGACCAGCTGTATTCCTCTCCCAGACGCATCTCTGCCCGGTCTTTTGCAAGAATATCTTCGCAAAGCTCCCGGACAAGTACTTCTGTTTTTTTGTAATCTTTTTCCTTTTTGCTCCACGCCACCTCTTTTTCCTTTATCTGCTCTCTTAAATCTTTTGTCTCTGCGATCTGGCGGTGATACATTTCCTGTATAATTTCAATATTGTCATATGCCATCTTTTCTCCTCCTTACTTTCCCTGGTTGCTCTTTATGTGGTCTTCCACATAACCCTCCGGAGACCAATCCTTGATATTCTGTATTTGTGCCCCATGAATTGCATTTCCCATGGACACAAGATTACCCGTGATCATAGAAAAATCATTGTACATGGTCTCCCTTCCGGACAATGCCTGTTGTGCTTTTGTTTCGTTGTCCTGAAGGATTGATGCAGAGATATTTTGACAATACACAGCGATATCCGTCTTAACCCAGGATAAAAGCGCCGCCTTTAACTGCGTATATTTTGATGAAAACTCTGCTGCATCAATCTTAACGGAAAGAGTAGAAATATCATCTAAAAGATCGGTATATTCCGGTGCTACCGTCTTAGAATCCTCTACTCCCTGAGCAATCCGATAATCAAGTGCCAGACACTTTTCATAAAGAGTTCTCGCAGACTGATAGTACTGAAGATAGGAATTATACTCTTTCAGCTGTTGAATGTCCGATAAAGACATTTTCGTTGCTTCCACTTTTCCATTTTTATTGGAGTATTGATAATCCGTCACGAAGACACCGTATATAAGGAAGATCATATAAAGACACGCCATGATCATGCACCCCATTTTTACTGTTACGCTTCGGGAGTTTTTTGGCTTAAGGTCCATTTTTATTGGAGATGATTCCAGTTCCTTTCTTCTCCGTTCCTCCCCCTTTTCATAACCTTTGGCCACGGCTCTTCTTTTTGTCCGCACAGCCTTATTTTTTACTGTCTGCTTGATTTCGTTCTTTTTTCCTTTTGAGGGCTGCGCTTCCTGATGAAGTCTTTCATCCAATAATCCCATGATACCCTCCTATTCTTCTTTCTCGGTTTCGGTCCTTATATAGTCCGATAAATATTCGGTATTATACGGAACAATTTCCATAGCAACGTCATTCCACTCATAGGTTTCGTCACAATGAGCGCAGACGGCATTCTTCGCAAAGGATCTTGTCTGCAGGCTCCCGGAGACATATATGAGGGAATTTATTTTTAAATGATCCCGATCTTTTTCCGCAAGGGGCCCAAAACTCTTGATCCAGGGATAATCGGTTTTTAATTCCTGCGGGTCCTCTCTTATAAAGAATTTTCGGTTCATTGCAATTTGATAAGCACACGTTTTTATTACATGATGGTTGTCTTCTGTATGTTCGTAATATTCGGGTTCCCGGCACAGTGTCCCGATTCCCATGAAAATATTGCTGATTTCACATTTTCTTTTTAAAAGCTCCAGTCCTTCTTCCTCAGATCTCGCCTTCTCTTGCGGATTCAAAAAAATAGGCGTTACATGAACATTAACACCCGCCTTGCGGTTATCGCCTCCGCAATGCGGGCAGAGAGATGCTTTTAAAACCTCACTCGTTGTTAAAACACCCCTCACTTCCACCATGTCACCCTGGCGGATATCCGCAATCTGTCTGGAGAGTTTTGGATTCTTTGTTAAAATAACCGGAAGATCAATTCGAAGCTCTGCGTCCCGGTTGCGTAGTCTCCGTAAAACCTTTAATTGAAAGACCGCTCCATTGTACTCTCCGTCTTTGGGAGAGATAAAGACTTTAGGATTCTGCCGGACTTGCCCGTATAAAATGACATAATTTTCTTTTGCCATAAAATCACTTCCTTTCTTACTGATAAAATACGTTCGCCACACCTGTCAGCGAATTTATGTCACTCATCATGATCTTTTTCGCTTTCGTAATGTCGGAAGTGTTTGATTTTTCCAGTGCCTGCTGAAACTCCCTCATGCTTTCGCATCCATTTTTAAGCAGACGCAGACAATCTTTTCGATCGTCCTCATAAGTCTTTGCCGGCATCGTTATGTCAACTTCATTAATTACATCTTCCATTCTCTTTAGAGATGCTGTTACGTTCTTTACGGCGTCTTTTTTTGGATAGTTTCCTTTTTCTACATTTCTTGCATCAATGATTCTGCTTTCCAGCTCATTGACAGCAACATTCACTTCTTTGGCCATAAAAACGGTATATTCATGAGCCGGCATGGCGGTCAATGTAGCATACTTCCCCTTTGCAGCATCCTGAGGCTTGATTTCTCCTTCTTTCGAACATCCAAACACGGAAGCCGCTCCAATCAGTAGCACAAAGATGATTCCCGCGCTCCTTTTTTTCTCTATCATACTTTTGTTCCTCCTCTTATACTTCATAAATAGTATGACGAACACAAAACCGGCTCTTTTTGTATCCAAGAAAAGCTGATTCCCATACAGAAAAAACTTCCCCTAAAGCCGTATGGCCCCAGGGGAAGTCTTTTTTAACAAGAAGATGCAGTTTTTAAGTAAAAGCACTCCTCGTATAGATCTTTTGTCAGTATTTCTGCGGACACTCGAAATGAAGCCTGCCGGAACTGCCCAAAAAATCTATCATACAAGATGAGTGGATGTCCCTTTTCATCCATGAATTTTTTCAGCATAGGATATAACTCAAGCTGCCAGGTAACAAGGTCCGGCATGGATATAATGATCGGCTTTTTTTCTGGCACGATCTCTTTTAGATCAAAAACGCTGATCTTCATATGTTCATCGTCCTCTGTCATCATCTTTCCATTTACCATTAAAGCTTCCCCCTCTACAAGAAACTCACCATATTGGGCAAATGCTTTTGTGAAGCAGCAACAGGGGATGGATCCGGTTTCATCATTTAAGTCAAAGAACGCCATTGGCGCTCCGTCGGCTTTTCGCTTTCGAAACACCAGATTTTGAACAATTCCCATCACCCTGATTTTTGACTCAGAGTGAAAAATCACTTGACAAATCGCTGTGGCACCGACTTTTTTACGATCCGGGTATTCATCCATGGGGTGCCCAGATAAATAGGCCCCTATGGAAGACTTCTCGTTCTCCAGCTTGAACCTTAAGCTTTCCGGAAGATGCTGTTGAAATGTATAGGCATCAAACGATTCCTTAAGAAGTTCTAAAGCCTTTTTCGCCCGCTTGATGGCATCTAAAAGCGTATCATGTTTTTTCATGACCGCTTTATCTATTTTATACTGCCCATCTCCTTCCATCCTGCGTAATTCTGCTTCTTTTGTTTTTAAATCTTCGCTCTTAGACCGAAGTTTCTTTGCCAGTTTCCCCATTTCTTCAAAACCCTTTAACAGGGCCATTCTATTTTCTATGAAACCGTCAAATGCTCCGGAATAAATCAGGTTTTCCACGACGTCCTTTTTATCGACGCCTCGAAGAAAGAAATCTTTAAAACTCTGAAATGGTTTTTCATCTCTTGCCGCAAGAATCGTCTCCGCAGCTGATTTTACATTTCGGACCGCTTTGAGACCATATAGAATCTCACGATCCTTAAGATCAATAAAATCAATTCCAGAACGATTAATGTCTGGAGGAAGAATTTTAATTCCAATCCTTTTGCACTCCTCAACAATTTCTGTTATCTTTTCCTGTTTATCTGCAATGTTCAAAAGTGCGGTCAAAAATTCCGTTGGATAATGGTACTTGGCCCATGCCGTTAGATAAGAAGTTTTGGCATAGGCTGCCGCATGGGAACGATTAAATGCATATTTTGCAAAGTCAGTCATCTGATCAAATAACTGGTCAGCAACTTCCTTGGAAATTCCTCTGGCTACACAGCCGACAATTCCCCGTTTGGGATCCCCATGAACAAACGATGTCCGTTCTGCATTTAAAACGTCTTCCTTCTTTTTTGACATGGCTCTTCGTACAAGGTCTGCCTGCCCAAATGTATACCCCGCAAGCTGCATAAAAATTTCCATAACCTGCTCCTGATAGACAATGGCTGCATAAGTTCCCTTTAAAATTGGCTCCAGTTCCGGCGTTAGATAAGATGCCTTCTTACGCCCATTTTTTACTTCGATGATTCCCGGAATAAAACTCATAGGACCCGGTCGGTAGCACGCTATTAATAAAATAATATCTTCAAAGCTTGTTGGCTTAAACTCCCGGAGCATTTTCTTCATACCATCACTTTCGAATTGAAAGACACCAAAGGTATTTCCTTTTGCAAAAATTTCTGATAATACTTCTTCTTCAAGAGGTAATTGGTCATAATCAACGCTAATTCCATAGCGCCGAAAGACCCTCCTTTGGCAATCCGTTAAAATATCCAGAGTTTTAAGACCCAGCAAATCCATCTTCAAGAGTCCAAGCTCTTCAGACTCTATCTTATCTGTCTGCGACGCCCATGTTCCCTTAATAGAGTTGTATTCCAGCGGGATATAATCTGATACGCTCTCCGTATCAGAAATGATTACTCCGGCAGCATGCAGTCCATGACTTGCAATCGTATCCTCAAGCAAAGATGCATCATGTATGATTTCGACTGCTTTTTCATTTTCTTTCAATGTTTCCCGCAGTCTTTCTCCGCAGCTTTTCTTTCCAGGATTGATCGTGGTTCCGAGTTCATCCCCGATTTCTAATTTCACCTTTTCTGCTTCCGCATAATAGGAAGCATCATCATAACGGGCCGCCAGCATCCTGGCTGCGTCATCAACGGACTTCTTGGCCGCCCTGGTACCTTTTGTATAGATACCACACACTGCATCCTTTCCATATTTTACACGGATATAACGAATTAAGGTATCACGGACTTTTTTTGCAATATCAGAGTCGATATCCGGCGGACTGACTCTATCTGGATTTAAGAAACGCTCAAAAATTAACCCATATTGGATTGGATCAAGATTTGTGATTCCAACCAAATAATTGATCAGAGAACCTGCTCCGGATCCCCTTCCGGGTCCAACTGTATATCCCACCTGTGTTTGATGCTCATCAAGGAACTCATGAACCTCAATATCTATCATTTGATCCATGGTCTCGTTTAAGACCTCAAGATCTTCATCTTTCAAATGACCAAGTTTGCGCCCGACCGATAGGATGTCTTCTATACAGCATAAGTAATCATTGTAGCCAAGCTTATCAATGATTTCCAGTTCGTGGTTTAATCGCCGTTCGTATTGTTCATTCCACCCTTTTCCATTGGGGAACCGGGCCTCCTTTCCTTTCATCGAAAGTTCGAACAGCTTGTTTTTAGCATCCGGAAAGACCGGATAATGCTTTTCTTTTGGTATCTCTACCAAACAGCATGATGTAATCTTTCCCACGTTTTCCATGGCTTCTTCTACAATATCTTCCGGCAGAATATCACACAATGATTCCTTAAGTTCTTCATCTGTTTTTAGATAAAGCTCCCTGTCGTGATCCGAAAGAAAATTCCACTTTCCAAAACGTAAAGAAACGCTTAATTGTCTTCGTAAAAAGTTATCTTCTGTATTTTCTGCCATATGTGCATCGTTGGCCGCAACAACCGGAACACCCTCTTCTTTTGCTGCTTTTGCAAGTGCTGAAAAAACCACTTTTTCTTCTGGATAACCATGATTTTGGAGTTCCACGTAAAAATGAGGAAAGACCGTTTGATAATAATGGAGCTCTTCTTTCATCCTGTTATAAAGACTTTCCTCTGTCTTTATTTTCTTTTGAATCCCCAGTATTTTTTCATCTAACATCCGATAATTATCATTGGATGCAGATTCTTCCCTGATCCGCTTTTCTAAAAGACGGATCTGCGCTCTTTTCTTATTGATGCGGGTTTTTACTTCTGGAAGAACTTCTTTTGCCATAGAAGTTTCTTTCTTTTCTTTTTGAAGCTTTTCATAAAAAGCTTCTTTTTCCTTTCCTTCAAGTTTCTTTAACGTGCGTTCCTTTACTGCAAACTTTCTCTTTGAAAGCTTGACAATCTCCTTTCTGTCTTTAAGCAGATTGTCAAGTTCTTCTTTTTCTTTCTTTAGCAGTTCCTGATTTTTAGGAACTGTGCTTGTTTGGGGATTTGAATATTTTTTCTGACGCTTCTTTAATTTCCTGATTTCATTCTCAAGTTTTTCGTTCTGTTTTAAGACAGAACCTAAGATTCCGCCAATGCAGGCACTGGTGGCAATCACATTGTCATTTCCTGAAAAAAATTTCTCAATGATTTCTTTTGACATACGAGGGCTTCTGATATCCCCAATATCTCTGTAAGATTCTGTAACTGCTTTCATGATAGATTTAAGCCCTTCATAGTTTCTCGCCATCAGGACTAAATGAGACGCCTGCCCTGTAACTTCGTTCAGGACGTAAGTCTCAACACCGGGAATCGCCCGGATTCCCTCCTTTTCGCATGTCTTGACAAATTCAAGCGCACCAGTTAAGGTGCCGTGATCCGTCAAAGCAACAGCTGGAGCACCCAATTCCTTTGCACGCTCTACCAAAGCTTTTACTGACATAGCGCCGTCATTCAAAGAATAATACGTATGATTATGCAGTAATCCATGCTTTACACTCATCTTATATATCTCCCTTCTTCCAAAAAGAAGATAGGAATCACATGACTCCTTTCTTCACCCAATGATTCTATCAATAGTATGGTAAAACTATTGATGTTTTGTCCCGGCTTTAACATCATCGCTCGTAAAATCAGAAACATCCTGCGTTTCCTTTAGTGGTTTTGCATAATCAGCTGACTGCGACAAGAAGAAATTAATTTGATCCCCTTCCTCATAATGAAACCCAAAGCCGTCAAAATTGATCCAGGAACGCTGAACGATCTTATTCTCCTGGTTAATGCATTTACCCGCCTGAACTTTGATATAGATCTTTCCGGAATATTTCATGGTTTCAGAATCGGCTACCAGAAGATTCCCGTATTCATCGTATCCATAGACAATGCCGATGCTCTCTCCTTTACTCTGAGATAATAAAGAAACGGCAACACACCCTCCCTCCTGTATCTTAGCATAGACACTAGACAGATCTTCCAGTGAATTCTTCAGAGCTCCAAAACGGAGTTTTTCTGTATCCGTGACATCTATTTGTTGAATTTTCGCCTTCGTCGTTTTATTCGCATCCGGCTGAGTATCAGACAAAAAGATCCTTCTCCCTGAGAGGATTCCAAAATCAGGGAGAAGATCCGCAAGTTTATTTGCGATAGATCCCTCCTTTAAATACACACTTTTTAAGAAGAAAAATGTAAACTGATTTACCATCGTCTGTTTTGTGTCGGTGTTTATGATTTCATGGTCATTTCTAATCTGGAAAACATTTTCTGCTTCCCTTTTCTTTAATTCAGCATGATCTCCATTCGTAAGCACCTCATAACAGTATTTTTTAGGAAACTGCGCCCATCCAGAAAATTTATGAAACCGATATCCAGACAGCGTTGACACAACTCCCCCATAGGCTTTTGATTCATAGTCTTTTGCCCATAAAATAATTCCATTGACTTTAAATGGCGTATCGTAGGATTTTTCGTTCTTTTTATCCCCGGTTTTTGTTTCAATCAGGAGCGTATCTTCCTCTTTTAAGGGGTTCGTTCCCCGCTTTATTTCTGCCCCATCAAACACTCCGTCTCCATCGGTATCCGGATTCCATGGATTTGTTCCCTGTTCCTCTTCCTGTGCATTGGTAAGACCATCGCCATCAAAGTCATCAGCTCCCGACTCTTTTGCGTGAGTGTTTGCTTTTGATATGGAATCCTTGTCAATTGCAAGCACCGCATGATCCTGCTGCGTTTTTTGCGGGAGTTTTTCGTAAATGGCACCCGGTGCATAAATGATAAGAACAATCACCAAAATAAGCAGAACGATCTTTCCTCTTTTTCCAATATGAATTTCAGGTAATTTCCTTACTCTTCGTCCCCTAGCATCATAACGGGGCAGCCTTCTTCTTCCAAACAAAAAAAGCCCTCCTTTCTTCCTCTATTTATAGTATGGGAACAAGAAAAAAGGAGCAAATGCCCCTTTTTACTGTTTCATGTAGAAGTGGATCCTCTGGACTAATGTCGTAGTCCGGTTGATACTCTCTATCTTGTAAATGGCGATCTTTAACGCCTTCTTTGTTCCAAGAAGGTCAAGGTGTTTCCTTGCCCTTGTAATCCCTGTGTATAACAGGTTCCGGTTAAAATTATAAATTTCTCGGTTGGAAAGGGCTAAGATGACCGCATCTGCTTCACTTCCCTGTGCTTTATGTATTGACATAGCATAGGCCAGTGTAATGCTGCTTAAATAACTGATCTTAAATTCAGAAGACCTGCCATCATCAAAAGAAATCCAAACAGACTCCTCTGAATAGGATTTTATGATACCCAAATCACCGTTAAATACCCCCATGGATATATTTCCATTAGAGTCAATGCACTCCCTGTGATAATCGTTGTGGGTATGCATGACACGATCGCCAACCCTAAATTTCGTCCCGGGAATTTTTTCTCCCATTGGATTGATAAATTCCTGTAATTCAATATTCAGATTTTCGGATGCAAGCGGCCCCCCGGTTTTCTTCCGGTTTGCAACGATACACATCGTCTCACGTAATCCAAAGGTATCACAACGCATCTTAAAGCGGTGCAAAACCTCTTTTTTGATCTCCACTGCATCTGTATGGAGATAAGTAGAAAAATCAGTTCCGTCTGCGTTTCCAGACAGAATTTTATCTGCATTTCCCTCTAAGACCATATCGGAATTTGAGGAAATATTCCCCGCAAACCGATAGCTTGTTTCCAGTTTTGTTGTCGGAATAAGTTTTGAACTGATCATATCCCACAAAACCTTCCCGGGCCCTATAGAAGGGATCTGGTTGCTGTCTCCCACCATTATGCAATGGTTTAATTTCTTTTCCCGAAACAATCGTGATAATAAAAGAATATCGCACATAGAACACTCATCAATTACGCAGAGTGTTTTTTTATCAATTTCTCGACCCGCTCCCGCTGGATTCTTCATCTTCTCCATAAACCGATGAATCGTCATTGCGGGTCTTCCGGCACTTTCGGAAAGCCGCTGAGCGGCCCTTCCAGTCGGAGCCAATAAGACGATATTTCCGTGACTTGTTTGATATTTGGGTTGATCTGCTAAGTATTCCCAAATATCGCAGCACATTTGGACAATGGACGTCTTCCCCTTTCCTGGTCCTCCATGAATGATGCTGAGTCCATTTCGTAAAGACCGAAAAATCGCTTTCTCTTGGATCCCATCTAATGGATAAGGAAGTTTTCGTGATAATTTTGCATAAGCATTCTGAACATCACGCAACTCAAAAAAATCTCTTTTTCGTTTGCACAACTGGACGATCTTCTCTGCCACAGTATTTTCTGCCTCATACACCGTTTTCCGATATATTTTATTTTCTGAAATAATAATGTTATTTAACGCCTGTTGATTTTTCAAGCTTTTTGCTACGATTTGCATGTTGACCTGATTCTCTTTTAAAAAGTCGCTTGATAACGATTCAAATGCATCGACTTCACAATAACAGTTACCGCGAAGCTCATTTTGCTTCAAAATTTCTGTGATTGCTGCGTTTATTCGCACTTCGGAATCCCTCTTAATTCCGGATGCCAAAGCAAGTTTATCGACCTTTTTAAATCCAAACCCGTCTAACTCTGTAATCAAAGAATACACATTCTTTTTTAACTGTTTTATGGAGTCTTTTCCGAATACTTCATATATCTTTACGACCTGATTTTGTGCAATATCGCCATGAAAAAAAGTTGTAATCTCTTCATAAATTCTATTATTCAAATAGGATTCATGAATTTTTTTTGCTTTCTTTTCTCCTATCCCCGCTTTCACAAGCCTTTCCGGATGATTCTTGATAATCTCAAGTGTCCCCGTTCCAAAAGCATTTAGAATTGCTTTTGCTGTAACAGATCCTACTCCATCAATGAATTTTATCAAGAATTTTTTGATGGATTCTTCTTCCTGGGGTTCTTGGATTTTGCTCTCAGTCATTTGAAACTGCATCCCGTATTTGGGATCCATTTTTATATATCCCGTTGCAGCAATATTGCATTCCTGCGTGGCGCTGATGGCGGTTCCTGCAGCCCGTATGACATGATCTCTTAGGTTTAACGCCTGAACTTCAGGACTCTGAAAGCATTTATCGTCCATTTCTATAAGGATGGATGCCCAATTTAAATTGGAGGCAAATACCTTTGTGATCTTCCCGTAAATAATGATATTACCCATAACTCCTCCTGTTTATTTGAATATTCTCAGTATACGTTCCATTAACAGAGTTTTTCTCTGCCCTGTTTGATCCTTTGAAATTGCGTGGTTTAATGCCCCTTCTTCTTCAATAATCACTATTTTTTCCTTTGCTCTGGTAACTCCGGTATACAGGATACTCTTTTGCAGATTCATGCAATGAGGCAAAGAAATAATGACGATAGGGTATTCTGAGCCCTGTGACTTATGGATGGTCTTACAGTAAGCAAGATCAATGTCTTTTGAAACCAAGTCTCTTGTGATTACAAATGTCTCACCACGGATCGAAACCGTTAAGACTCCGCCTTCCAGAGAAATTACTTCCCCGATATCGCCGTTATAATAGCCAATATTGTAATTGTTCTGAAGCATAATGATCTTGTCATGCAAAAAGAACCGTTTCTTTCCGAAACGGAGGCTTTCTGCTTTGTTTGCTCCGTTTATTTCTCCCTGAAGGATACGGTTTAAGTTCTCAACTCCTGCCAATGGTTTATGAGCCGGAGCCAACGTCTGCACGTAATATTTGTCATCCACTTTGTGATATTGCTGCTCCAGTTTAGAAATTTCTGTTACCATTTCTTCCTGATTGGTGCAGTGTATGATTTCAAAGTACTCATCTTCGATCAAATCCGTTTCCCCAAGATTAATCTTGGTAGAATTTTTAACGATCGTAGAATCTGCCGCCTGGCGGTAAACTTCGGTCAGCTGACATACATCAATTTTTCCGCTATATATCAGATCGTGTAAAACATCTCCGCATTTTACGGAGGGCAGCTGATTGATATCCCCTACCAGCATAACAATGGCTCCGGATTTCACGGCACTAAGCAGCCTACTCATTAAATAATTGTCTACCATTGAGGCCTCGTCACAAATAACGAAGTCTGCTTCGATCGGGTCGTTTTGATCCTTCATAGCGGCATCATTGTCTCCATAAGGGCAATATTCCAGCAGCCGATGAATTGTAACAGCCTCCATCCCCGTGCTTTCTGATGCCCTTTGTGCCGCCCTTCCAGTCGGTGCACAGATTTTGATAACCGCCTTGGGGTACATCCGTTGATATCCCGCAATTAAGCCAAGGATCGTTGTTGTTTTTCCGGTCCCCGGCCCTCCGGTCAAGATTTTCAGCCCAGTGCTCTTTAAAAGGCCAAAAGAGTTACGTTGCTGTGCAGCATACGACATACCGGTTTGGGCGGCAACGTCATCAATGATTTCATGAACAAAAGGAGTCTTGATCGACGAATCCTTGAGTCTTGAGATTTGACGTACGATATTTACTTCATCATCATACGTACTTCTTAAATAAACTCTGGGTTTTTTCGCCAACTCCCTTACAATTTCCCGGCACCGGTCCATATGACCCACTATGGTTGTAGCTGGGACAATAAATGGATAAGCCGGTGTTCGAAGCAGTTTCTGAGTTGCATTGATCACGTCATCTTGCAGCCCGTAAGTATGCCCCTTTGACTCGTTATTCAAAAGAGCTCCCTTGACCGCAGAAATAACCCTGTCATAATCCGCACAATCTACTCCTGACTTCTTGGCAATCAAATCCATCTTGTCGAAAGAAAGTCCAATGATCTTTCCCACTGTATAGGGATTCTTTTCCAGTCGGCTCCTCGCTTCATCTCCGTAAGTTTCACGCAACTTTACAACAGCGGCATAATTTACATTATACTGATGCAGCCACTCCAGAAGCTTACGCTCCTCCACAGTCCGCTTGACATTCTTGATAAACTCAGTTCTGACATTTTTTGCGATGCCAATTCTTTTTAAGATATCATCGGCATCCGTACTGCATGCCAATTTAAATACATCGGTTCCGTGTCCGCTCTCCCTGATGATCTTCTGCGCAGTTGAAATTCCAATTCCGCGGCAGACACCAGCAATATACTCTGACATTACAACTTCATCCACCGATTTTTCTGTAATTGACGGATGGAGAATGGCTGGTCCGTATCCCTGGTCATCTAAAAGGTATTCTCCCTCTATTTTCAGAGGAAAACCCGGCTGATAATAAGGAATACAGTCCGCCTTTACCGTGATACATCCACGGGAATCAAGTTTTATGGATTCCCCTTTCTTTACAAGCAGTTTAAAAATCGTAAATCCACTTTCCTCATCCCGATCAATAACTCGGTGGTAAATCCCTTCGATTTCCACTTTCATGATTTTATCCTCCTTTCGACACGCAAAAAGAGGAGTTTTTCTTTTTCTCCTCTTCTTCTTTTATGCTTCATTTATAGTATGTCAAACGGTTCTTATCTTTTAATTGTCTTTATTGATCTTTTCCTCTGTTTGGTACATGAAAGTTGTTTGTTTTGTTACAAAATCCTGTACTTTGAGTTTAAGAAACAGTTTTTTAAGTTCTTTCTTTCCGACGTTTTTTTCAAATGCCTCTGCGGTATCATAGCGGTAAGTACTGTAATATTCCTGAAGCATTTTTTGATAATCTGCCTCGGAAACTTTGATATCTTTCTTTTTAGCAAGTTCTTCTACAAGGATATTTTCAATGACAGTCTCTTTAGCGTATTTTTTATTTTGATTATCATACGCCTCCTTCGTCGTTCCGATGTATTGCTCCAAGAATTTGTCCATGGACAGATTCATATATTTAGCATATTGTTTATAATATTCATCTGTCTGATCAATTTCTTCTTGAATTTTTTTCTGGGAAAGCTTCTTGACCTCAATTCTTTTCATGATGGCCATCCATGCTGCTTCTCTCTTGTTTTGTTCAAATGTTGTATTCTCTTCCTTTTCAAGTTGAGATATGATCTGTTTTTTAAAATCGGTTGCACTTTGATACTTTGTGTATTTCTTTAGAAAGGCGTCATCTTGATAAGATCCCTCTTTGACATCTACAATCTTCTTTACGAAATTGATTTTGACCCGGAAGACAACATCCTTTTTTGCAAGGCCTGATTCGTAATAATCAGATGGAAATTTTAGATTCATCGTCAGGTTTTCGCCTGGCTTTCTTCCAATCAGTCCCGTTTCAAAGCCATCCACAAAGGTCCCGGATCCAATTTCTAAGTCATATCCCTTGGCGCTTCCTCCTTTGAATTCCTTCCCATCTACGGTTCCTGTATAGTCAATATTTACGGTATCCCCCTTTTTGACCTTCTTTTTCATTTCCTTTGTAAAAGGTTTATTTTCACTTAACCTTAACTCATATTCCATTGCGTTTTGGATGATCTCATCCGTGATCTTTGTTTTTTTCTGACACACAGCTTCGAGTTTTCGATAGCTGTTAAGGTCGATTTCCTCTGTATGAATCCCATATAGATAATAGGTTGCTATTTTATATGCACCAATTCCTAATGAGACTAACAAAACAACGCTTACGATAATCAGGATAATTTTTTTACTTTTTTTCATTATGATCCTCCTTTTTTGGGGTTTGCATCGGGTCTCTCAAGATATCTTCCTGTTTTATTTCAGGAAGGATCTGCAACAGCCGGGACTCTGCCTCTTGAATCTGTTCTTTTGCGTGGTCCTCTTGCAAGCATTCAATTACAAGATCCATATATGGCATCAATTTATAATTTGAAATATTCCCTCCAGAAATATTTCCCAGAATTGAATTCATGACCTGATGCCTTGCGCGTACCTTTGCGCGTTCAGAACGGCTGTGGAATTTCATGAATCCCATCATTTTTTTCACATCAAATTCCAAGATTGTCTCTGGACGAAAAATCGTAACTCCAAGCGGTTCATGCTCCTCACCGTGCTTCATGATCTTCTGCCAGCACTTTTCCAACTCAACATCCGCTGCGGACCTTACATGATATGGCCGGAATCCTGAGATGTTTGAAAAAGAATTCTCGAGCATCCATTTGCCATTTGCGTGGATTTGAAAATAAGAATCCCCCTCAAAAGGAAACAAGTGCGCAGAAATCAAAAAATTATAGAATGTCGAACAGTTCAAGCTGCTGGCACGATAAATCTTTTCATTTAAAGACCGCTGTGCAGCCGCAAGAATAGAGATATCCGCTCTCTCTATCATGGATAAGGCTGTCTCGTCGAAAATAGATTCAATTTCATCACGAAGCAGCTGTTGATAATACTGTTTCAACTTTATTAGGGAACGTTTTTTCATTTCATCTATTGTCGTTTGAATTGATAAAAGATCTTGCCCCCTCATTTTGTATCCGATTAATTGCATTTACCATAACTCCTTTCTTTAATTTGCGTTTCAATTATAGTATGACAAAGAAAAATGACAGAAATGGATTCTCTCATAGCTTTTTCAAAATTTTTTCCAAAACAAAAATCATTCTGAAGGTTAAGAAAACCGCATAAACACTGGATTTTTGCAGCTTTTGGCAAAACGGGTACAATTTTTTGCAAATTCTTTCTCTTGTGTTTCCATATTTTAGTGGTATTATAATAGTATATGAAAAAAGGGGGGATCTGCAGTGGATAAGACGAAGATCGACAAAGAACGAATGCGCGTCATTCGCAGTGTCGCAAAATACTGCTTGTCAGATATTGCGGCAGAAAATCACGAGAAATTGTCGGACATTGATATTTTTAATAAATGGGCCGCTTGGTCCGGCATTACGATTTCAGATGGGGAACTTGCAATGTGGACGAAGGATTATCTGATCAACATGCTTCGTGTTCCAATTCCATCTTTAAGTGCAGCCGCAAAAATGGACGGAATATAAGGCGAATATAATTGAGAAAGCTGAATCTGCATACACTTCTTACGAAGGGCATCCCCTTCTTAGGTTTTCTCTCTTGAATTATTTAAGGGGGAGATATTCATGAATCAAGATATTAAGAGTAAAAAACAGGAAGAAATTTTTTACATGGAAAAGTATCATTCTGGCAATGAGACATTACAAAAAGAAGCCATTGAATACTTTGTAATGACACACACTCCATTCGTTGGAGCCCTGATAAAACGCGGGTATCCTTCCTTTATGGAGAATCATTATCATGACCTATTAAACAGTGGTGTCATTGGAATTATTCTGGCATTAGAAAAATTTGATCCTGAAAAAGGACGTTTTATTACGTTCTGTACAAATTACATTCGACACGAGCTTGTGGAATATGTTTCGCAAAATATTTACCACATGTCTTCTCATCACGCAAACCAAATAAAAAAAATAAACATGACAATAGACCTATTAGAGCTTGAGGGTATTTCCAATCCATCCATCGCAGACATATGTGAAACTTCACATATGCGATATGAAACCGTGCGAAAAGCAATGGTTGCAAGAACCGCCATGAATACAGTATATCTGGATGAAAACAACGAAATTGCAAACTCCTTAACCGATCCTTCTGTGATGTGTCCGGAAGAATATTTTGATGAGGTGGAAAAACAGGATGCCTTGAGTGTAGCTCTTCAATTTTTAGACGATACATCCCGGTACGTGGTTGAGAGCAGATTCGGAATTGGAAACGACAATCATCAGCTTACCCTTTCAGAGATTGCGAATAACCTTGGTCTCCACATTGATGAGGTTCGAAAACTTCTTAATTCTGCCCTCGCCAGGCTTCGCAATCATAAGGCACTCAAAAACGCCTTCCCGGACTACATTGGGGACGTTGAGTCTAAAATGCAGTCCATTGAGATATCACTGGTTCCACTGGATGAAGCGGACAAAATGTTTGACACATTTGTCGATGGTTTTGACACCGAAGAATATCAGGAGATTGCTTTTTAATTTAGATCCTCGGGGATTTGTTCTCCGAGGATCTACTGTTTTAGAGCATCTTTTGCTTCTCCCAGTGCCTCTGATGCTGATTTTTCTGTAGCATCATGTGTTTTTGGTGCTTCCTTTCTTCCTGTCACGGAATCATAAATGGACTGCATCTCCGTTGTATTTTTCTGAATCTGAGCTTTTGATTGTGCAGCACTTAGAAGCCCTTCATAAAATTCCAGCATTTTGAAAGATTCAATCTGACCAGCAGGCATTGTCTGACAAAAGTTCGTGTTAAAATAGTCAGCCCGCTTTCCGATGACAGATTTAAGTATCTGATTCTTCTTTACAATGGATGCCATCGCTTCTAGGTCATCTGCGGGTATATAAGACGTATCAGACAGATGACTCCTTGCAGCTGCTAACCCCTCCTGATATGTTTTATACGCTTTTGACTGATTCTCCTTTTGCTCCTGCTCCAGTGCATCTGCTGAAATGTCATGGATGCGGTTTTTTCGTGCGTCTGCCACTGTTTCTTTTTTCGGAAGCTCCGTTTCTTGGAATGCCTCTCTGCATCCACTAAGCCCTCCAATCATCAAACAAAAAGACAGGCAGATTAACGAGATTTTTCTTTTATTCATATAATCCCCTCCGTTTCTTTTATCATTTATAGTATGTCAAAAAGAGTTTTACACAAAACCTCATTCCCCAAAAAGAAAAAGCACCGAATTGGTGCTTTTCTTTATAAGCTGCATGCAGAATCGACTGTTTCTTCCGTTATTTTTAATTTACAGTCAGGTTTGGAATAAAACATCGCATCAAGCATGGTTTGTTCTAATACAGTCCGAAGCCCTCGTGCTCCTATTCCAAGCTGAATGGCCTTATTGGCGATACGCTCTATCGCTTCGTCAGAAAACTCCAGAGAGATTCCATCAATAGCCATTAATTTCTGATATTGGCTAATGATAGAATTTTCGGGCTCCGTAAGGATACGCTTGAAGTCCTTTTCGTCAAGGCTCTCTAACATCACAGGAACAGAGAGCCTTCCAATTAGCTCTGGCAGAAGACCGACGTCCTTAAGCCTTTCGAAAATGAATGATTCCTTTTTTAAAGCAGTCTCACGACTCTCAAATCCTATGGGATGCATTTTCTTTTTTTCATAAAGATCTGGAAATGCCCCTCCGCAGATAAACAGAATATTGGTCGTGTCAATTTCTATCGAATGCTTTTCGTCTATGACTATCCGGCTTCCCTCAAGCATTTTTAGCAATGCCTGTTGAACCCCCTCTCTCTTTACCATAGAGTTTGTTCCTTCGTTCGATGCCAGCTTGTCTATCTCATCAATATAGACAATACCCTTTTGGGCTTTTAAAATATCCCCATTTGCCGCTGTAATCAACCGTTTTAGGATATCCGTTACGTCGCTTCCGACATATCCAGCTTCCGTTAAAGAAGTAGCGTCCACAATCGTAAACGGCACTTGAAGATAAGATGCAATTCCCCTTGCAAACTCCGTCTTTCCGCATCCAGTCGGTCCTATTAGAAGAATGTTGGACTTTTCAATTTTAAGTTCCGGATGGGCGATCCTTTTGTAATGATTGCTAACTGCGACAGACAATGTCTTCTTTGCCCTCTCCTGTGCAATGATATTTTTTTCAAGATGTTCGTAGACATCCATAGGAGAAACCATCTCCCCTTCCTCATTGTGACCTTCCATTGCTTTCGCAATTAGACTATGAGCCTTTTCAATACATTGTGAACAGATCCAAAAATCGTCTGTTTCTTCTTCCTCCACACGAATAGAAATTTCGTTGCCGTGGATTTTTCTATTGCATATAATGCATTTCTTATTTTCACTCATTTCATTTTCTCCTTTTCATCATTTAATATCTCTATTCATATTATGAAAAACAAGAGATATCTAAAGGAAATGTATTTCTACGATATGCCCCGGAAAATTTAGCTGCGAAACTTCAAATCCCAGATCCTTTTGCAAAACTTCTTTTTGAAAACATTTTCCCTTCGGGTCATAAGAATACCCCAGTTTTGTAAGTACCTTGCGAAACAAAAATGTTTCCCCTTTTAAGAGGATCTTCATGTGGCTTCGAAAAAGGAATTTACTGCTGCCAAATATAAGGATTTCTCCTTTTTCGCAATACTTCTTTTTAAGCTCTGCAATATGATTTTGATGGAATTCCTTCATCCATGCCTTTTCGATCGGATGATAGAAAAACCCGTCATCCTTTAAGGCTTTTCGGCAGGAATAAGCATCCTTTAACATGACCTGAACTCTGGGACTGCGTTTTGGTTCTTCTTTGCTCCAGAGTTCCTTAGATATCCAAAGGGGTCTTTGAATCGGAAGTTTATACCGCCCCGCATCATAATCACAGACAGAAAGCATCCCAAGCAAAAAAGCCCCATTTAAAAGGACATCAAATATCTTTGTCTCTTCTGGATCTGCATAGGCTCTTGAAGCCTCATACAGGAACTGGATGATACATTCTTCATTGTAAAGCCCCTCAAGCGCTCCAATGCATACAATCCTACTCTTATCAAAATATTGAATTCCTGTCTTCCTGCCGTCGTATTGAATATGTATCCTCTGCTTTCCAAAAACATCTTTTAGGGATGTCTTATGCAAGAATAATGGAACCTCCAGGATCTCCACAAATTTTTCTTCTATATACAGGTTAAAGTTCATAAGTCCACCTCATATGATTTTTTGTGATATCGGCAGCCTTTTATAAAGGAAAACCCCGAAACATCGGGGCTAAAAATTGGTTACGATGGGAATGTCTCGAAACGGACTCTTTGCTTTCTTTTTCGTTTCCAGTATTCCTCCATGTTCAAGATAAATGTCCCGGCATCTGTAAAAATCCTTTTTGGCTTTTTTATTGTAAGGGTTTAAATAAAGCAAAAAAAGGTTTCTAATCATTTGCTCTTTTGCTTTCCCTAAAACTAAAAAGTCATACGCCTCCCGATCCTCATTATAAAGCGATTTCAAGGAGAATATTTCCTTTGATTTTTTCATAATGACATATCCTTTTAACTCTTCATTATGAAACATTTGGTAAGCTGTTCGAAACTCACCGTTTTCTGGTTTTTCGTAGGAAAAGCCTTTTGGTACTTTAGGGCACGATTTTCCCTTCTTAAGTCCTAAAAGGTCCTTATCTTCATTTGAAATAGGTTCTGGAAGACCATATTCATCAAAAGATCCCTGATAGGGTGTGGCTGTCCGAAAGGCTTCTGGTCCTCCAAGAGCCTCCGTAATCATTTCAGCTGCTCTTGGAAACGAACACTGAAACAGATTCATGAAAAAATCAAAGATGCTGCCGCCTTTATTACAGGCAAAGCAGTAATATTCACCATCCATTCTCATTTTACAGTTACCGAAATGATGGTCATAATGCTCCGGGTCGGGGCAGTAGACATCATAACGATCTCCCATCTTACGAAATGGGATATCGTAAAAACTTAAGATCGTTGATACTTCAAGTTCCTGAAGAATCAGGCTGATATCATACAAGCTGACACCCCCTTCGTTGTATATTTCGCATCCAGAGCAGTAAAAGAAATCATGGTTGCTTCTATAACTTCATTCAATAACTTCAAACAACTCATAATATCCTCTTTTCTTACAAATTCCTTTAAAAAAGGACATCCGCAGGACTTTGCCTGCCGGTTAAATGCAAGCAGCAGCTCCACAGCCTTTTTTACGGCTCGATCCCTCTGTATCCTTGCCTCATCTGCTTTTACCTCCTCATTTTCGGGAATTCTTCTTCCAAGAAAGTCCCATTGCATACGCATTGCCTCCGCAACCTTCTTTGTAGCAATATCAGCTTTATCTGGAAAAGCCTGATATGCCTTTAAAAAATTTTGATATATTAAGATTCTCATATTACTCTCCTTTCTGGATGCGTCCTTTTTTCTCCACATCGTCAAATAAAAATGATCTATAAATAGTATGCAAAAAAACCTTTGATCAAAAAAAATAAAGGTCTCCATGAGAGAAATCTTACGTTGTCATACTATAATTGAAATGGTAATTAAGAAAGGAGTTTTTTATGAATACAAGAGATTTTAAAACAAAAACATTATTTATGGACCGTAAGAATATCTCGGTCGAGGAGGCGTGGCCAACTGCCATTGATATCGGATATTCTGCCGTCAAAGGAATGTCTCCGAATAAGGTTTTTGCGTTTCCGTCTTATGCTCGTGAAATCAATTTAGATTCCATTGTTGCATCTCCATCGGAAACAGATATTCTTTACCGTGGAGAGGATGGAACATGGTGTGTTGGAGAAAAGGCAAATAAAATGATCAACGACATTGAAACAGGAGATTTTGCAGAGATCCTATACGGCAGGAACCGGTATTTCCAGCCAATGTTTAAGGTAATCGCAAAGGTTGCTCTGGGCATCTCTTTAACAAAGAATACCTATGGAGGTCCAAACGGAAAGCCTCTTTGTTTGCAGACCGGTCTGCCTACGGAGTATCTGGAAACAGATTCCTTGGATTTAAAAGATGCTTTATGCGGGCATCACGTATTCTCATTAAAGATCGGCACTGATTCCTGGAGAGATTTTGATTTCACCCTGGAGCGGGAGAATATCAGAGTCATGGAACAGCCCAAAGGATCAATGTTTGGAGTAAGTGTTAAAAACAACGGCACTCCAGTCCCGGATGCTAAAAATTACCTTTCAAAAAACACTTTGGTATTCGATCCCGGATTTAACACACTGGATATTTTCAGTATCCGAGCTGGAAGTACGGAATACAAACAAACATTTGATAATCTGGGAATGAAAGAAGTTTTTCTTCGAACAACCCGTGATATCTATGATACCTATGGAGTCAAACTTCAGATTCATGCACTGCAGAAATATCTTGCTGACGGAAAATTTATTAAGTTTGACAAGCGCACCATGCAGCGCACGACGCTTCCTTTTGACAACATTCTTATGAAGTACACAAAAGAGGTTTGTTTTGACGCTCTGGATCAAATTAAACCGACTTTTAATTATTTCATGGACTTTGATTATTTTCTCGTGACCGGAGGAACCGGAGCCGCCTGGAGAGGTATGATCATCGACTACTTTAAGGACATGGAAGGTTTGGAGGTGCTATCTGGCAACCAGAATGACCCAGACCTCTCAAATATCTTTTCCAATGTACGCGGGTACTACTTGTTTCTGGTTACAAACATGCGCCGAAAGAAGGCATAAATGCGACGGCATATACCAATCCGCCTGTATTTTCCAAGAGATCTGGATCTTATACAGATGTATCTTCTGGATGCCGCAAAATTTAAAGAAGATATGGCAGGTGCAATAAAAGCATACCTGCACCGCCAGGATTTTAAGATTTATCCGCCTGCAAATTTTAAGGCATACCAGGTCACAAAAAAAAGTCATCAAATTCATCTTCTATTTGATACAGAAGATGAAGAAGACTTCATGGTCCTGGAATTCTTAAGCTCTATTATGAAAAACCGGATTAACGATACTCTTAAGATCCTGTATCGGGAATCCCTTGCTTATGCATTTATTGATCCGTTTATTTCTTGGAACTTAGATACGGCGGAGGCTCCTCCAAAACCAAAACAGAAAAGGAAGCCAAAAGAAAAGCCGCCAAAAGTCCCTAAACCGGTTTTAAATCCTAAGGCAGAGAACTTATCACCTGAAACCACAAAACCCGATTTTGAGGCACTTAGCGGGCTCAGGAAGGCAGACACAGACACCCTTCAACCAGTTAAACAGACAGAAGAGGACTTAGAATCCTTTATGGATATGTTTGATCATTTATAAAAAAGGAGAAACCCATGGAAAACAAAGAAGAGATTTATAGTAAAGAAATCAAAGAAAAAGTAGATGAAGTTTTGAACTTATGCAGAAAAAAGGGAATTCCAGTCTTCATTGTAGCGGCATTAGCCGATCAGGAAGACACAACGATCTATGTAAAAGAAGCCGTCACTCCCACACAGCTTGGAATGAAGCTTCAGCAGGATGACTTTATCAAATACCTAAACGTAGCCAACGGATTTAAGACCGTTGCTCCAAGAGAATTGGAGACGATTGAGTATGTAGACTTATAAAAAAAAGAGGGACTGCATTTTGCAGTCCACTCTCTCGTAATTTATTTTCGCATCCCATTGACAAAAGTTCGCCCATTAACGGCGTATCCTGGAATCGGGATATCATTATCAATGAGCATTTCCCGAAGTTCGGGAAGCGTTTTATGAGCACGTTTTTTGGCTGAAAAATAATCTTTCGTAAGATACTGGATTGCCGTGTTTTCGCAGCTTTTTTTCCGATATTGTATGTAATCCTCTTCCTTTGCCTGCGGGATATGAAATGCCTTTGCGGCAAAGAAAATAGGCTCCGTTCCGTCAAAAGCTTCATTGAATTCTAAAAAGACTTCCTGAGCGATAACGCTGGACACTTTTTGAGAATTTAATCGTTTTTGCCGCGTCCCGACCGGTGCAATCGGAAAAATAAAGTTCACTTCATCTGTTCCAGCAAAAGAGGTACAGTTACGCTTTTCTGATATCCTCTGTGCGGTCTGAATCAGTGCATCCATAAAGCTGTCCGTGTGACGGTCGCAAGGAACCAGGTGATATTGATGTGTGCTTGTAACGCCCACAGCATCCAGTCTTACTACAACAGGACGGTTTATTGATAAATACTTATAATATTTTTCTTCGATCTTTTTAAAATACATAATTCCTCCAAATAGATGGACGGGGGAGGGATGCTTGTGCGAAGATTAGATAAAACGGGTAGATTGTTACTGAATCATTCCAATGAGGCAATGGGTAAAAAGCCACAGTATCAGTAAACCTAAATCTATTTGGACTCAAACGTCATCCCATCCTTTCTTCCTTTTATCATCCGCTCCCCCTACTTTAAAAATTATCACAAAGGAAACGCACCTGCACAAAGGCAGGTTAAAAGCTTAGAAAATGGTTTGGCAAACAATAAATCTTTTGCCGTCCGTTCCCTTTCTCATTAATAGTATGCAAAAGAAGAGTTTATTTTTCCGTAAAAAAGGGGGATTTTGATGAAAAAATTTAAAATATTTATTATAACCTTGTTTTTAGGAGGAATTTTGACATTATTTTTAATCTATGCTGATGGATTTATGCCGATTTCGGATGGCATTCGTGGTATCCATGAAAATAATGAAATGGAAGTTCTTCGCAACCGGGTTCAATTACAGATTGAAAGGGAGTGATTTTATGATAAGAGAACGGAGTCCGCCAGGCAGTAAGAAGACACATAGATAACTTTGCAACAGATAACTCTACACACGAAAAGCTTTGCGGACTAAAACACACACAAAAGAGAGGGGTCGCTCCCTCTCTCTTTTAATAAGACACTTTTAAATATTTGACTCCCCATCGGTTCCCTGCAATGTGGGATTTAAAAAACATATCGATCCGATATCTTTTAATCGCACTTCCAGTATCGTCTGCGCGAAAAGTATGCCCCTTGATTTTTACGTGATCCCCCAAATCTATGACATTAGGATCTACTGCCAGTGTTTTCCCCGCAACGGCTCTCCGTCCAGATTTCGTGGGTTCCCCATACCACCTTCCGTTACAAAGCCGACAGCCGCAATATGCCGTAACACGAAATGTTTTTCTCTTTGCAGAAGAGAATCTCTTAATCCGGATATTTCCTGCCGTATCTTTTGCATAGACAGAATAGACACAGTTTTTCTTTAATGTATAACTCTTTCCACTCTTGATTTTCCTGGCTTTTTTCCATTTTGCAGATTTCTTTAATGTGATCTTGCCTCGGTACAGTTTCAAGACGGCAACCCCACTTTTGTCTTTTGCATAAATACGCACTTTTCTTTTCTTATTTGTGTAATTCTTTTTGATCTTAATACTTGGTGCAGACTTGTCTTTCTTTTTCAGGCTGACTGTTTTTGGGCTGGTTCTTGTTTCTCCATCTTTATATCCGACTTTAAATCCTTCATCCGTAATCTCTACGCTGGTCTTATTCTCTGCCCATACAGGGATTTGTGCAGATGCCAGCACGATAACGGAGAGGATAATAGATAATTGCTTTATTTTGTTCATTATGATTCCCCTTTCTAAGTTTCATATATAGTATGAGAAAAGTCCGTTACCCTAAAGCCTCAATGGCTCTTTCGCTTCTTCTTTTTCTAACGGAATCATCAAACATAAAATCATGAAGAATACGGAAACGAACAACAGGATGCCGGATTTTGTTATCATACGCCTTTTTTCTTTCTCAATAATATCTCTGTCACCCTCATATATGGTATCAACTGAATGCTTCGTTTCTGAAAGAAGCGTTTTTCCATTTCGTAACTTTACCTTGTATTCTATTACCTCTTGCAATGTTTTTTCATTTAACACCGGCTGCCCGTTTTCATCGACTTTTACCTGTTCAACGCAGGCTGAAACGGTACTTCCATCCATTTGTCTATGAAACTTAAGGATCAGATATCCAATTCCACCGAGACCGGCCATAGCAATTGCCAAAAATATAATGAAACATCCAATTCGTATTCTTCTCATAATTTCCTCCTTTTTATATGGGAACGATTGCTTTTCAGTAATAGTATGAAGAAACTTTCCAAATCAGGACTACCGGCTCAGCCGGTAGTTTGTCCTGTCCCTATAAGGGACCGTTACTTGTCTTGCATCTAAAGATGCTCTGATCCGGTCCGCCAACCACACTTCGTTCTCCGGGTGCCCGTTAACGGGCCTCTCTTCCTGTCTGCTGAACAGGTTGAATGGATTCTCCTGAGATGTCACAAATCAAAGACATTTTTGCAATAAGGAGCCTTTTGTCGTCAATCGGAATCTCCTGTATTTTTTCCCCGGTTTTAATCCCTGTCCTGTCTCGGAATAAACGAGGAATCAAAAAGTCTGTACTTTTCATATATTGGATATATATAAGCTCTTCTCCCGCAAAATGCTGAAGATTTCTTCCTAATTCGCTCTTTAAACTTTCCATTGTATAATAGCGAGCCAAGTCTACTCTTGTTGCCTTTTCAATCATTATAAATTCCCTGTCTTTTTTCAAACACAAGGTCACCTTTTGGGGATTTTGATATTTCACAGGGATTTTGATATTATAATTACTGGAAACAAATTTTCCTGTTACTAATTCAAAATTTAATTTGAGATCTTCTATTCGATGATCTCCGTGTAATTTTGATCCGGGATAAGGTTTTAGTTTTTCTTTTGATGTAATTTGTTTACGCCCAATTATAAAAGTCTCCTTTCCCAAACTTCCAAAACATTGCTGTACCATTAACGTATCTTTTATTGGGTCATATCCATATGCAGTTAACACATTTTCAGGGAGCGTGACTCTCGAACATCTAACTTTCCGGATAAATCCCTCTTCTTTAGACTCGATATTTTTAATATAGAATCCCTCCCTTTTACAAATAATTTTTACAAAGCCATCAAATTTCCAACCCAAATGAAGACCCCTATACCGAAAATAAGGTACCATTTCATTTGTCTTTGATTTTCTAATGTTCGGTAGCCTTTTCTGAATTTCCCTTGTTACATGAATAGATGAAGAACCAATAGTATCTCTGCAGATTTCACAGTTGATTTTTGGAGCCATGACGAGAGATCCATCTTCTAAAAATTCAAGGTGAATGTCATCTCCTTCTTGGAATCCTGCGGCACGATAAAAAGATATGGGAATCCTGTATAGATGGTTCGTCATACCGTGTTTTTGTTTTGCACAGTACTGAAACACTACAGGCTTTGTAGCATAATGGAAATAACTTAACCCTCCAAATGGCTGCGCCGCTTCATATTCCGATGGAATCCCCTCCAGCGTTTCCACAGGAGTCAGTCTCATAAATCGTTTATCTTTAAAAGACAACGTACAAACAAGATATGGCTTCCCCTCGTTTCCTCGAAGCTTTAAATCCATCCAAGTAGGTATAGAAAACCTCCGAATGGAATAACTACTTGCAATATATCCCTTATCTTTCTTGCTTCTGTAAACACTTTGATAAGACAAAGCGCATTCGGTTTCATCACTTTCTCTTATAAAATACCCTCCTTTTACGTTATCGTCCAGGAAGATGCTGTAGTAAGCTGCTTCTTCCTTCACGACATTTTTCATGTTAATATAGGTATTAAACCCATTTTGATTTCGCAACCTCCCGACTTTCCTTTTTTTCAATAGCTGTCCTTTTATTTCGTTTTTCGTAACAAGAACCCCATTTTCTTTTTCATAAAAGAATAGGGGAGTATCGTATTTTTCATATGGAAATGCCATACGGCATATTCCTGATTTTTGGCTACAGACCAATTTCTTAACTCCTAATAATTCAGCCATAATTGCCTCCTATACGTAAATTCCTATGCGTACTTCCTATGCGTACTATAAATCCTTACTGTCTGAATATTTACTTTTACCCTCCTGTCTCCTATCAGACGTATCATCTATGAATCGTTTCATTAATAGTATGTAAAAATAGATGATGCCTAACTTTTTACTAGAAATCTACAATCGCATGCACAAAGGTTCGATTATTACGTTGTTCATAGCTGCAGGTGATAAATGTAAAGATATTGGATGCTTGATAGGCCGTCATGCTATTCGCTTTCCCCTGGGAGATATCACTGAATGAAAAAATCTGATCGAAATAAGCATCCTTTTCCCCTTCATCTTTAAATTCAATTGGGACATTTGCGTGATATCCTGATTTGACATACGCACTAAATACCTTTAATCGAAGGGTTCGATTTGGGGTGTAAATATAGATATAAGAATGCTTTTTGACATAAGATTGATTTCGAAACTTCGTAAGACCTGCGAACATACTTCCATTTCTCATATGATGGCCATACAAAACGTTATTACCGGAAGTAAAATCTTGTTTACATTTGTAATCTAAGAAAATAGCACCAGATGCATTGTAATTCCCCTGGAAGGTCTTATGCAGATACTCCTCATTATCCCCTCCCTGGACTACAGGGTAATCAATTTCTGTTTTCGGGATATAGACCCACCCGACTACATCCGGATTCATTCTTTTGAGTTTCTTCCAGTTGATTTGCTTCCCTTTTTTGTTAGATGATCTCACAGCTTCTTTAATAGCTTCATATTCTTCTTTCGCTTCTTTGTCTGATGCGTGCCGTTGATACAAAAAATATCCACTGAGAAAAACGGCAAGTGCACACAAGAACATAAACACTTTTATTATAATTTTCTTCATCATACGTTTCTCCTTTCGTCCATAGTATGATAATTTAAAAAAAGAAAACGCCGCGGTAACTCCCGCGACGCTTTTTCTATTAAATTTAGATTGCTTCTTTTCCCACATGATCATTATTTTTTACTAGCTTTGAAGTTGTAAATTGGTCGGATGATATCTACAATCTCCACAGTATCCTGAATATTATCTATTATGCTTTGCATTGATTTATAAGCAAATGGACTTTCATCAATTGTAAACTCATTTACAGATGTAGTATAAATATCTTTCATACTACTCTTATAATCCGACATGGAGATTCTCTCTTTTGCCTTAGCGCGAGACATGATCCGACCAGCTCCATGAGGAGCCGATTCATTCCAATCTAACTCACCTTTTCCAATACAAATTAGAGAACCATCCCGCATGTTCATGGGGATAATCAACGTTTCGCCTTTTTTAGCTGAAACAGCGCCTTTTCGTAGTATTTTGCTATCTATATCAATGTAATTGTGGATAGTCTGGAACGAATCTACGGCATGCAATTCCGCCTTTCTGAGAATAGTATCAGCGATTATCTTGCGATTATTACATGCGTATTCCTGTGCTAATTTCATATCATGTAGATAATTATTAAATTGATGTTTCGTAACGTAAGCCAGTTCTTTTGGAATAGATGTATTTGATTTACGGTATTTTTCTTTTAATCGTTCTATTTCTTTATGAATATCTCTGTGACGGTTCTCCGCTTTTAGTTGTTTAATAAGTTCCTCTGTAAGTCTTTTTAAAGATCCACCCAAAGCCCGCTCCTTTAACTGCTGATATGCCACATCCTGATAATACTTACAAATCTCAATTCCAATGTGTCTGGAACCCGTATGGATAACCAGCCATAAGTTGTTATCAGAGTCCTTATCCACTTCAATAAAATGGTTTCCGCCACCCAGTGTTCCAAGACTCCTATAGGCATACTCTAAATCAACAGGAGCGATCACGTTTTTAATATTGGATGTCGTGATTGCCGTGTCATGAACAGCAAATCCCGCCGGTATGTATTTATGAATAATACGATCCAATTCAACCAAGTTAATATTGGTTTCTTTCAATTTAACGGCAAGTATTCCGCATCCAATATCAACACCAACTAAATTTGGAATCACCTTGTCTTGAAGTGTCATGGTAGTACCGATGACACACCCTGCGCCAGCATGACAGTCAGGCATGATACGAATCTGTAAATCGGTAACACTTTTTTGATTCGTGAGCTCTATTAATTGGCCAATAGTTTCGTTGTCTATTTCGTCGGTGAATACTTTACATGAATTATATTTCCCTTTTATTTCTATCATTATGGTTTCCCTTTCAACTTATTATTCAATCATGACTATTCTTTTATTTTCTAAATCTTTTCTCCGCACATAGCTTCTTTTCTACACCAACAGTCAATAAAACTTTTTTCTTTCGGAACAAGAAATTCTTGATACTTTCCCATTAACGGAAGCATTTGATTGTAATAAATGTCCTCATTAATATAATTCCAGATGTCCATATAAATAACATCATAGAACTCCTTTGGATCATAATCAAATACATCAGCTTGGATAATTTTAACTTTATCATTTAATGGAAGCTGATTACCCACCAGTTCGATAACATCACGATATTTCTCTAATACAGTAACACTCCTAACCTCCTGCTTTTCCTGTATAGCCAGAAGTATCATTCCGATTCCTAATCCTCCAATCAGGACATCTCCATGTACCGTTTGCACAAATTCTCTGTTCGTACGCCTTTCCATTTCTGTGTCAGACATAACTACCTCACCGTTACGAAGCAGTCGCACAAATCTACCACATGGTATATTATGAAATAATGCATACATGTCATCTGGTTTTATCTCAAAATGTGACAACTCAAAAGTTCCACATTTTCCATCATTCAATAATTTCGTAAGATCTCTATACATGTATAATTCTCCTTATCTATATCATTTAAGCCCTAAATATAACTATCTTCCAAATAAATAATCTCATCACAGAAACAGGTTTAAATAATTTTATCACATATGATTAGTTGTGTGACAGTGTCTTTGATTACTCCTCCTTGTCTCTATTTATAATCTCTCGGAATCTTCAGCCCAGTAAAATCAAGGCTTGTAGATTCCATTTTATTAAAATCCCCCACTTTTTTGTCAAAAAAGACTTGACAAATCGCTCAAAATTTGCGGCGAAGCCGATTAAATATATTTTATTTTTATCGACTGGAGGGCGATTTTTATGTTACCTGTTTATTCCGGCGGTCATACCGCCTATCAGACTTTTTTACTTGAAAACCTTCGTAAATATTATCCTGATCCCACTGTTTTTTCTAAATCAACGTGGGATATCATCGAACGTTTCTGGAATCTTGATCTTTCTTATACCGACGAACTGCTCCGCAGCAAATATTCTGTCTTTGGTCCAAAACCAAGGACTCCTTCCTGTATGCAGCGTTCTTATCTTCTCTCCATTGATTTTAAAGTTCATTCACTTACCGACTGGGCTGCTCAATTGAAAATCAATCCACTCTATGCAATCCTCAGTGGGTTTCACTTTGGTGACACTCCTGGAGTCGGCACTTTCTATGACTTTCTTAACAGGCTTTGGGATTCCGATTCTGATAATCTTTCTCCCCATATACATCCTTTAAAAAAGAAAAAAGTGCAAAAGCCAAAACAGAAGGGAGAAAAAGCAGAATCTATTGAAAAAATCACAGTGGAACAACTTTTTAAATCCATGGAATCTTCTTCTTTTTCTATTGATGACCAACCATATGCTTCTCTTTTCAAGATTTACAACCATGAATTTTTAACCGTTTCCATCTCCAAAGGATTGATTGATACCTCCAATCTTTCCATTGCCGGTGACGGTATGCCTGTTGTTACATCTGCACGTGAACGGAAACACCGTATCTGTAAGTGTTCCGAAAATGGTATCACTTCCTGTGATTGCGACCGCTACTTTTCCCAGCCCGATTGTGATGTCGGATATGATTCTTCTCGAGACTGTTTTTATCATGGCTACGATTTATATATGCTGGTTGCATCCAACTCGGAAAGTGATCTGCCTTTATTCCCTTTACTCAATCCTGCCTCAAAACATGATTCTCATGGTTTTTTGGAAACTTACTTTCGTTTCAGAGCCTTTCTTCCTGATTTTCATATCAGCAAATGGCTTTTGGATTCTGCTCATGATGCCATGCCGTATTATCAGTATTGCCGTGAAAACGGCATACAGCCTTTTATCGACTTAAATGAAAAACGCGGAATCAGCATGAAATATAAGGATGATTTTACCATTGCAAAAGATGGAATTCCTATTTGCAAAGCTGGGCGAAAAATGAACCATGATGGTTCTGAGCCATCGAAAGCAAGGTTAAAATTTCGCTGTCCACTTGCCAGCCGTAAATACGGATGCTCCTGCAGTACCCCCTGCTCAGACTCCAAATATGGGAGAACCGTCCATCTTGCAATGAAAGATAATCCAAGATTCATCAATTTCCCGCCTCGTGACAGTAAAGAATGGAAACTGGAATACAATGCCAGAACTTCAGCTGAACGTTCGAATAAACGTGAGAAAATAGACTTTCAATTAGAAAGCGGCAGGCACCGCTCAACTAAGATGTGGTACTGCCGCCTATATCACATCCTTATGCTGCAGCACTTGGATGCTTGGGATTTGCCCTATGAATCCACCCTCAGAAAGTTGATTTTAGATGTGGCATAATCCTTTACTATTATACACCATTTTTCAGGCATAGCGACAGTTATGTCTATTTTCTATGTTCTTTTTTCTGTTTTAAATAATATTTACTTTTCAAAGTACGTTTCTCGGCTGTTGCCGATAATAATCACTCAGGATTCCGAGAGATTATTATTTAAATAATTCTCTTATAGAATCACCAGAGACTTCTCTATAAGGCTTATCCATATTAAGCTTTCTTTTTCCTGTTTCTTTTTTAGATTTTTCCAAAGCTCTCAAAAATCTTTTACCACTTTTTTTCTTTCTAATATTTACACCTCTTAATATACTGCTTGTCGCCATGCCATCACTCCAATCCTAAAGTCGAGGAAGCCAAACCCTCTCTTTAATAAAATTCAGCGGTTGTAAAACATTCCTCATATTTCATGCCTGTGGCCTTTAATATTTTGTCTTCCTCCCGTTTAAATACTAATTGTCCGCAAGACCCGCAAGACGGTTAAGCTCTTTCCTGACTTCTGAAAGCTCACATATTCCGTACCCGTCACCGATGTCTATATCAAGACTGCAAGTACTGCAGTCTTTCCCGCTTCCCCTGACTATACTTGCCTGCTCGCAGTGATCTTTCCAGTCTTCTATCATTTTGTCTGTAATATTGATGTTGAGTGTTACGTTATCTCCATATTTTATTTCCATGCTTTTCCCTCCTAAATGCTAATTTTCTGGTCTGCATGGCTCCGGCAGAGGCATCCATGCTATCGGACTGCAACTTTGATATGGCCAGTAAGGGTCATTCTGTCCATCTGCGTAAATATCGAATAATCCTTGCTCAACCCTGTTTCCATCTGTCACAATGAACCGTCCGTCATTTTTGCAGTATTCGTTTTTGTTTGGCAACCTTTCAGATGTCGGAATCCAACTCCACTTTCTTCTACCCTTCAATTCTTTCAGCCATCCAGCAAGTTGTTTATGTTGTTTGGCGCATTCTGAACAATCGGAATTTGCTATTTCAATGCTGTGCTCTATAGCTTCATTAAGTGTCATATCTTCCCTCCTTCCTGCCCGCCGAAGCGGGCTGTAAAACAGGATGCCTAAATGTTTTCTTGTTGCGTGTGATATATAAACTCTGCTGAGTAAATACCAGGTTACTTTTTATTAATTGCATAATACAACTCACACAATTTTATTGCCGCAAGAGTATGTTGTCTGCTTTCTGTATACCATCTATTTTTTGCCATCATAAAATTTTAATTTACAGTAAAATACCATCCCCACCGTGGGCGGTTTGGAAAAACTCTGTGAATAAGCCTGTACACTTTTTCAATAGCCTCTTCTTCACTTTCCGCCTCAATATTTTCTGTGCCGTTATATAATTCCCACATTCCCGGTTCGCTCTCATAGTGCACTGTATATTTCATCTTTTCCTCCTTAAATTCTAAGTTAATCACCCCCATTCCTCGGACTTAAAACCATTTTCATTTAGCCACCTAGAAACTAGGTGTCTATGGCAAAAATCTAACGGTTTCTCGTAACAGATAAGAGCGATTGTTTTGTTATTTGATAAATTCAACAAATCATAAATAACTTTTGAAACATCCAGTTCATCTAAAACCTCTTCTTTGAAGTGTTCTGTATAATAAGCATTATCGTGATTTTCTTTCCATTTTTTGAAAAAGTTATATTTTGGAGCCAGTTTTTTGTACTGTAATCCTTTATACCAGCTAGGTGCCTTGCCACAGATGGATATGGGGACAATATTTTCCGGTAAAGACCTTAACTTTGCAAAATAGCTTGTATAAATTACTCCACACATAGGCTGAAGATTGTTTCGATATCCCTCATTTTTCTTTTCAGTCACATCTATCCTCGGCTCCTTATTAGTAAATCCAATCTTCTGGAATGACAAATCATACTCTTCACTTTTTATGTCCAAGTATTCTTTGGCAATTCCATATGCGAATTTACCATATTTTTTAGAGAACCCCTCTAAAGCAGTGATGAGTTCGTTCCAATAAGCGTCCGTATCTTCCACGTCATAAAAATACTGGTAGATCTTCCAGTATTCTTGAAACATCTGAAAATCTTTTGTATCCTTTTTAAGCGATCTCTTCATCTCTCCTTATCTCCCTTCCTTATATTCTATCTTCTCATCTCTTTCATAAAAATCCTTCATATCTCTTCAAGAGTTTAATTCGCATCGCCGGGGATGCGATCTGAGGTAGAGGATGATTGTTGCAGACTTTTTCTTTAAACCAATTCCACACAAACGGTAATTCATCAAATGGAAGGATATACTCCTTCTCAAATTGACGAAAAATTTTATAGAATTGATGAAACAATTCTTTTTGTGTTGGTTTTTCCTGTTGATATGGAATATCTTCTGCTAATTTGCAGAGACAATATTCTAATTCGTCGAAGTCACAATATTCTTTTCGATATTGTGACCTTATTCCTTTACAATATTTTCTATATTCACTTCCTAGTTCTTCTTTCAAAATCGGAACTGGGATAACTCCAGCTCCTTTTATGCGGATCAGGTCATAATAGGTGTCTCTGACCCAATATTCATTCCCTCTCTCACTTAGGCGACTACAATTTTTAAGTAAATTGTTTTCAGAAGCAAGATAAGTAATGTCTTCTTGCGGGACCAGCTTGATAAGTTGTACAAATGCACGATTTTTAACATCGTAATTATTGGTTTTCTGTACAAGCGTTTTTAAACTTGTTATGTTTATCATTTCTCATTCACCTTTCCTTTCTTTCCTGATTGCCGCAAATTCCATTCGATTTAGACCGATATGCTTTCCACAAATATCATACTCGGAACTCCTGTAGTGTGTTGGCTCGGTATATCCCTTTTCTTGAGCCTCGCTCGCACTAAGTATCTCTTTGATTATGACGGTACAAAATCTTGGAGTCATAACATAATCACCCTTTTTCATTTTCATTCAATCTCTCCTTCCTCTTCCAAAACTCCAAAAATCCTGCAATTCCGATTCCAGCTCTTAATATCAAACTGCTTCGGATGAATACCCTTTTGATGGAGTTTAGAAAGCAGAATGTTTTGCACATGCTTATTTTCTTTCACAGACTGTACGACCTCTTCTAGGCTATCTGCATACCACCCCTCCGGATGATAGGCATCACCTTCCTTGTGGTATATTGCTATATGACAGTGTTCTGCGTCGGCCCATTGCAGAATATCCGCGTTTGCCGATTCAACAACAAGTGTTTCTGCGTCGATGTACAGCATAAAACCTCCCCTTTAATAACGATTATTTCCCCTCTCGATTAACTAAGTCATTGTTTTTTTCACTTATCCGCAGCAAGTCATCAAAATCTACCTTATGAAGAATTCCATAAAGTTTTTCAACTTCTGGGCTTCTCCAAGCAGTCATTGCATAAGGATGGGCGTCTTTAGAATAATGATAGTAATTTTGTTTCAGATGCAGTTGAGCCTCTTTTAATGTAAGAAAAAGAAGATCCTGATATATAATTTCCTCTACTGTATAGTTGGCTGTCTCAAAGTCGTCATACCCCATTCCTTCAAGCCATTCGACGAGATCGGTTAGGTCGGTTAGGGCCTTTTCTTTTCCATTTTGCCATTTTACAATAGCCTGGGGAAAGAATGCTCCATTGCTCATCCTTATTGTTAGAACCTCCCATTCTTGCATAAGTTCCTCAAGAAAGTTTTCTTTTATGTAATCCACTGCTTCCTCGAGTGTTTCTGCAACAACTTCTGCATTATAGATAAGATGTGTACCGTCTTCGTATCCATCTGCAATCCCATATTTTTTTCTGGTTCCTTTGATAACCCAGAACCTTGGATCTGCCTGACCTACGTGATCTTGAGTATTCATCTCTGTTTGCAGGTTCTTGAGAAATTCAATTTCACTTTTTGTAATTGGGTGTTTCTCATATTTATCTTCGTATGACATAATGCATCCTCCTTATATCCCTATAACAGAAACTGTAACTTTTTTGATAACTCGGCCGCTTCTCTTTTGCTGCATATAATAACCTTTTCAGACCACCCATAGATATCTTCATTGATAAGTTCCTCTACGGTCTCCTTATCAATTCTTTTATCATCGTAAAGAAGAAACTCTTCTTTGCCTGTTTTCTGTATACAAATCATAGGCACCTCCTATAGCAGCGTCGAAAAACATTCCGGACAGATTCCCGTGATCAGCAACTCTCTTGTTGCTGCATCAAGTTCCGGCAGTGCTTTTTGTATATGCACTTGACCGTTTCTTGAATCAACAAGCCTTTTGTACTGATCTAGTGTCAGTTTGACAACGTGATCCGTATCGCATACTAAACAATGTGTGACGATGCGAACATTGTTCCCTTCGACTATCACGGACTGGTTCCAATGGTTTGCTCTTCCTCGCGTATCTCCCATATTTACAATCTCCTTTCATAAACGCACGCAATCTAAATTTTAAATTTTTTATTCTCCATTGCGTCAATAATAGTTTCTAATCATAGTATGGCAAATAAAAAGCTACACAAAAAAAGACAGATCACATAGATCTATCTTTCTTATCTTTTTTTATTGAAACCATGATGTGATACATCTTCCCCTTGGTAAAATCTATCTTCTTTTTAGCCGCTTTTTTCGCCAGCCGAAACGCTGCCGCATCGCTGCTTGGTTTGGGACGTTTTCCCTCCTTCACCAAAAGCATAATATATTCCTTCGCCATACACAGACCGTCTTCCAGGCTGTTTCCCTGGGTATACCCATCAAGATCCGGAATATACACAAGAAAGTTTTTGTTGTCCCGCATCATAAATATAGGAAAAATTTTCATTTTGAACTTCCTCCATTTTTTATATAACAATAGTCAACCATTTTCATTATTTCTGCATTTGCATTTCTTGAAAACTCCCCAGTCCATCTCGTGTTCAAAGATGCTGACTTTCTACGCCGAAATGCTGTTAGTCTCTTTGCTTAACTAACCGTTTTTTAATCATAAATTGACCTATGGAAGCTGGAAGCATCACTCCACTCAATAAAAGAAGGGTATCTCTATTCAATTATTTAATTTTGAATAGAAGAACTGGGATAACTGGATTCGAACCAGCGAATACAGCAGTCAAAGTGCTGTGCCTTACCACTTGGCCATATCCCATTAGTGGAAGCCAAGAGACTCGAACTCTCGACCGCCCGGTTATGAGCCGGGTGCTCTAACCCAACTGAGCTAGACTTCCTTAAGGCGCTAAATAGCGCCCGGTTAATCCCTCTTTAGATCCAAAGGCTCTAAGGGCGGTTTGTTGTTATGCCACATTCCTTTCTTTATTTTAAAGTCATCTGCTTGATCCCGGTCAATATGATAGACTCATCATGTTCCCGGAAATCAATGTCACCTGCAGTCAGACTGGCTGGGATCTTTAATTCTATCCCCAGATCTGTTGTCACCGTATGAAATAAGAAAGGTTTTAAACTCTCCTCTTCTTTATGGATGAACGTATCGTACATCATGTCATGCCGCTCCATCCTCTCGTCAAAATACCGTTTTGCCTCCGATTCATTTTTAAAAAGCTCCTGGCTAATCTTTTCTATGTTAAAGCACCCCTCCTTTTCCATAGATTCTATGACCTTTTCCCTGCACTTTATCTGGTCTTTAAGGTTCATATTTTGACAGGCTGCATTAACGGCTTTTGCAAGGATAGCAATCTTTCGCCTGACCGGTATCTGTGTAATGGATTCTAAGAACCGCTCCGACAAATAGAAGATCTTATCTCCATTTTGCATTTCATATTTCTTTTCATACATCCACGCTTTTTGATCTTTGGGTTTTACGACGATTGCTTCTTTCAACTTCCCGTTTTTCTTAAGCGCCATACTTCTTGACATTCCCACATCCATCCCGTCTATGGATTCTTTAAAATCCGCTTTTAAAACTTCTTCCAGAGGGATCTTAAAAAGTGCATAATAAAGATCCTGCTGATAAGAAAAACGAAACATCATAAAGCAGGCCGCCGGGATCATAAAGCTTTCACACATAATATCGTAAAGAGTTTCTGCCGCTATGCGACTTGTTTCAATAAAACTCTCATCTTTTGCTTCATCAATAGAAAGCAGAAGGTTCGGCACCTCACTTTCCTGATTAAGGATTGCCTCTTTGACATCATCACCGGACAGGATCTTTAAAAGCTGCCCTTTCAGATAGTCTTCCATATCTGTAGTAAGCTCAAATAAATCACTGGAAAGTTTGATCTCTCCTATTTGGCTGTTTAACAGATGTAAAATCGCTTCTCCTATCGTAATATCATCTTTTCTTATTATTTCCATTTGTAATATCCTCCTGTTTCCTGTTTTTACGCATGCGATAAGCACATTCCTTTTCTTTTGCGTTTGCGCAACGCCCTTCGCACAAATCGTTTTCTTTACAGACTGCACAACAAAGAGTCCCTTTGCGGAAACAATCTTTTCTACTGCAAACCAATTTTTTCATGTTATTATCCTTTCACCAGTTCACGAACGAAGATTCCCTCTAAAAAAAGCAGAACGTTATTTTTTTCTTTTATCGAGAACGGCCGCAATTCTTCAAGGCACATATATTTTCTTCCATAGATTTCTTTCATCTTACTCCATTGATGCCATGGAACACGGAAAAAATATTGCCCTTTTATACTCACCATCACGAAGCACATTGCATGATATACCTGATGTTCATTCAAACAGTCTGTTTGTGCTTTTGTGACGGCGTTCTGGCAGATCCGGTCTTTGATCGTCGATTTTGCTTCAAAAATAATACACTGCCCATTATATAAGGTTCCCTTATAATCCGGCTGAGCCTTCTTTTCATAAAAGCCGACAACCCTCCCTCCACTTGTTTTTTGGATTGCCCGAAAGGGTTCCGGCGTCTTTAGAATACAGCCAACCCTTTGTTTACGATAGTAATCACACCCTCGATTAATTAGATCCTCGAAGGTGTTTCCGAAATTTTTGTTTTGATTATAAGACATTATTTTTATACCTGCATCTGATAAGATGCAACCGCAATCTCATATGCCGTTCTTTCGATGGCGCCCTTTTTTGTGTACTTCGTATAAATCCTGCTTTGTATCCGCCCCCAGATGGTCAATTCACTTCCAATCGCCTGCTCTCCTATATCTTCGGCGACACCACCAAAGCAGATGCACGGAATATAGGATGGAATTATTTTCCCATGTACCTCGCGATTGACTGCCATCATAAGGTCACAGATTTTGACTCCCCTTGGTGTCTCTCTTAAAATTGGATTCTTACAGATATTCCCTTCTAAAATAAGTTCATTTTTTGCAGGTGTGGATACATCTACCTCTATGATATTTTGAACGGATACAAACAATTTCAGATGCCTCTTTTCCGCTCCCTCAATATGCTCATTATAAGATAAGTATTGGCCTCTTATTTGAACCCGCTTTCCTTTGTGATCAACATCTTCGTCCATCTCGAGCAAAACCTTTTCTTCTATGATAAATAGGATCTCATCAACGGTTCCGCTTCGTCTCTCGCAAGATAAGTATCCTTGATAAAACCTTTTATCGTTGTTTTGCTGGAAGAACTCCAACTCTTTAATAGTTCCGATTGCGATTGCAACGTTTACTCCATGTTTCATTACTTTTCTCCTTTCAATATGCGTTCGGGAAAACCACCCTTTCATGAATAGTATGATGAAAGAAAAAATTCCCTCATAGGACTCATATGTTTATCACTGTTACATAAAAAAAGGACCTTATCCCCGGCCCTTTTTCATTGAGTCTCACGAACTAATTACGACTCTTATGCGCAGCTGTATCTTCGATTTACAAAATGGATTTCTATATTTGGAAAATCATACAAATCTCGAATCATCTCTTCGTCATCGTAAGTCAAAACGATGCTGGCACATCCTGGGACCTCTTTTATGAGGTCCGTAAGCAGCCAAGAAAGCTCTTTATGTCTTGTAAACTTCTCTGGATACAACATATCTCCCTTTTTTACATATGGAGGATCAATAAAGAGACAAGCATCTGAACTCCAATAGTACTCCTCAATAATCGTAAGTGCATCTTGATGGAAAACGCTGATTGCATCAGCCATCTCATGGATGTGATCAATTCTTTTGATCAAAGCTTCTGCATTCCATCGATCCATGACATCTGCTTTCGGATTTGACATTTTAATTCCTGAAAAACTGCACCTGTTGATGACGAAAAAATAAAATGCACGCAAAACATCCTGTAAACATGGATTCTTTAATGCTTCTCGAAACTTAAAATAATCTTCTCTTGTAGGTTGATAATCCTGAATTCGTTCAATAAGCTCAAGATATTGATTTCCACAGACTGTCTTCCAGAATGCGTAGAGATCCTGGTCCATATCATTTAAGACCAATTCACTGATCCGTCCTGCATCCAGCATAGCTAATCCCACTGATGCCCCTCCACAAAATGGCTCCACGAACACATTACTCTTAGAAAGGAAAGGATAGATCATGTCAATTGCTTTGCTCTTTCCTCCGGGATATCGTAAAGGAGAAATTCTCTTTTTAAGTCTCGTCTGCCTATGGATATCTCCAACTCCCGAGTTTTTCCTTTCTAACAGTACATGAAATGGTACATGATTTTCTTCCCCTAAATAGTATTGGAAACCTTCACAAACAGGGCACCATGCTCCTTTTTGATGAAAAAAATCTTCCTCAAAATCATTACCTTCATATCCACAATATTCACATCTCATATTCCTCATACGCCGCCTCCTAACTGTACTCTCCAGTGCATCAATAAAGAAATCATTTATAGTATGGGAAAATTGCAAAAAAAAAAGAAGGCAGAGAATACTCCCTGCCCATATCCTGAATTATTTAACTGTAACATTGCATATGATTTTCTTTTTTCCAACGGTGATTGTAATCTTAGCTTTCCCCTTTTTTACTGCTGTTATTTTCCCTTTAGAGTTTACCTTTGCAATTTTTTTATTGGAAGACTTATACTTTAGCCCGTATGTACATGTGATCGGATTGACAATGGGTCTTAACTGATAACTCTTCTTTCGTTTTATCGTAAGTTTTTTCGGTACATCCTTGATTGATGTGCAGGCCACGGCTCCCTTTTGAACTTTGACCGTGATGGTCTTTTTTAAACCGGATGCCAATGTGATCGTGATCTTTGCTGTCCCGGTTTTAGATCCTGCCTTAATGGTACAGCTTCCACTGTTCTTTCCGGATACTGTCACTATTTTTTTGTTGCTTGTGGTCCATGATTTTACGAAATCGCCTTTTGATAATTCCATTACAATGAATTTCTTCGTACTCTGCTTCTTCTTTAGCTTTAAAGACGAAGCATTTGTTTTCATCGTTGCTTTCAATTTGCTACCATAAGTCCTTGTCTCTGATTGCCCACACTTAGAACAGGTTCGTTTCTGTTTTCCTGGTACGAAAACAGTAGCAGCGGAATTCAGCATCCAGCGAGAAAAACTGTGTCCCGTCGCTTTTATCATATCTCCCGCTTTCATAAGCTGTTTGCAGTCTTTGCAATAAGTATCTCCTGTATAACCGTCCTTTGTGCATGTTGGATCCTTTTTATTATGAACCACAGTATGCTGATGACCAGCTGCCGGGACGACTGTCGTATAGGTTTCATCGCATCCCTGATCTGTGCACGAAAACCTCTTTTCTCCATTTTCGGTACAGGTAGGTTCTTTCGTGACTTTTCCCGTATCCCAGTGATGCTGATTTTTGGGGATAACTTCTGATTTTGTTTGATTACATTTTTTGCAGGTATAGGTTTTAACTCCATTTTCCTTATTTGTGGGTTCTTTCGTGACTTTTCCATTATCCCAGTCATGACTGGTTGCCGCAACATCTTTCCCCGCTTTTACTACCACATCACAGTCTTTGCAGTAAGTGTCTCCAGTATATCCGGCTGTTTCACAAGATGGTTCCTTTGCGTTTGTCAGTTCCGTATGTTGGTGCCCCGTCGGCTCTATGGTATCTATTTCGAATTCATCACATCCGGGACGGATACAAATACGTTTTTTCACACCATTTTTCGTGCAGGTAGGAGACTTCGTGACCTCCCAGCCTCCAAAAGAATGTCCGAGTGGGTTACCAATTGGAACCTGTTTTGTTTCTCCACACTTTTCACATTTAAAGTTTTGGATCTCTCCTTTGATACAGGTAGCCGGAGTTGTTTCCTGCTGTATCCATTCATGATCCATTTTTTCTATGGTTGTTCCGGATGAAAGCTTCTTACCGCAATCTACGCAGTATATATCTCCGGTATATCCCGTTTTAGAGCACGTGGCTTCTGTTGCGTTACGCACTTCCGTATGAAGATGTCCGGTTGCTGGATCAGATCTCCTTACCGTCCCTCCGCAATTGTTACAGGTATATATAGCTACTCCAGACGTCGTACAGGTGGCAGTTGTTGATGTTTTCTCATAGTTATGACCTGTTTTTTCTATTTCTTCTGTCTTCGTCTCCTGACAGACACTGCAGGTACAGGTTCGTTCTCCAGGTTTTGTACAGGTAGGTTCTGTAGTAACCTTCCCTTCATCCCATTTATGGCCGCCAAGAGACGGTTTTGTCTCTTCTGCTTTGGTCTCACCACACCTTGCACATTTATACGTTGTGATTTCTGCTTTCGTACAACTTTGCTGCTGTGTTACTGATACCAACTCCCATGAATGGCCCAGGGCTTCCGTTGTTTTGACTTTTTCCTCATAAAAGCATCCATTATTTATGCAATCAGAATGCCTATATCCCCCCTGGGAACATGTTGCATATCTTTCTCCAGAATACTCAAGATGATGATTTCCTTTACATATAGAATGTTCTTTTGAATAGTCATCATTAGAAATATTCTGATATGTATTTTCAATATCATCTTTGTACGGCTTGAACCTATATTGCATACTTTCTTTTCCATAAAGAAATTCTACTGTTGGTTCTCCGTCTTTAAAATGCGTATTCGTTGGATCAATATAATAGTAGGTTCCATCGATCTCAATTAAGTTCCATGCATGATTGTCCCCATTTTCATAAAGGACATTCATGCCCGCCGCAGTTGCAAAATAATAAAAGGTTTTGGCGTATCCCTCACAGACACCATATCCGTCTAAAAGCGGTCCCGTCATATCATAAGGATATTCTGTCTTTGCTGGGGCCTCCTCCTCTTCTTTCGTTCCATTATAATGAAAATCATACTTTACGTTTTCACTGATCCAACGCATGATTGCTTCGCATTTTTCATAATCTGACTTTCCAGCGAGATCCAAACTTTCTATTGCGCTCTCCGCTTTCGCTTTGGCTTTCTCGTATCTCTCATTGGAAACGTCATAATAGCCGGCACTGTCATAACAAAACTTCCCCTTATATGCACCATCTACATATGCGATTTCATCCCCTGGATTATCTGCATAAAGATTTCCTTTATTAAGTGTAAACCATTCCAATGTACGACCTTCATCCAGATTTCCTGTTTCTTTAAATGTCTCTTTTTGAATTGATTGCTCAAATTCTTCTGCATAGTTCGTGCTGATCGCATCGGTCCGTTCACATTTTATTTCTACCGGAATCTCCAAATCATAAGTCTGATGTTTTCTTTCTACAAATATTTTCCTTGATACCTCAGCAATTCCTTTTACCGCAGCATCGTAGGATTCATAAACAATTCTATCTTCTCTTGTACAATGGACTGTCCCATAATCATCAGTATAATAATAAAACCCCTCAACCCCAGAAGAAATCTTTTCTGCAGCAAAAACTACATGATCCGGCAACGCTCCTAGTGTCTGTATGATACCCAGTACCATTACGATACAAATCGTAACTACTCTTTTTATCTTATTTTTCATAACCAATCTCCTCAAAATCTGCTCTTTAGTTATATCAGACCAATTCCTTCAAAAAAAATCATCCCTTTCTACTTCTATTTCCTCGTGTCCAAAAAACCAGAAGAACTATTTGAATATACCTATCTACTTATTTTATTCCACTGCATCATTTATGATTTTTTCTACTTGTTTCCTAATGTTCTTATTTTTCACAAGAAACTCAACATGATCAAGCGAAGCATGAAAAACATAATTACCATTCTCAGACATGTTCGTCCTTTGAATCTTTTTTATGGCTTCCATCCCATAAACCATAGCTAAAGCCGAAAAACTGTGATGGAAAAAGGGTGGAGCATACTTCGTGATACCAGAAAAATCAATTAAGATTTCGTTTCCTTTTTCTAATTCTTTTTGCATTTTATGTTTTAGAATCAATCCTTTTGTCTTTGACGCAGCTTCATGGGTAAAATCCACTAATGTAACTGTCTTCATATTGACCTCCTTATGGAACCAACCTCTTCTAAAAATAATATGAGGCCACTTTATTTTCTTTCATAGGCTTTTTACAATACTGTTTGGGCCAAATCCCTTAACTTTTTATTTCTTTCACTGTCTTTCCAGCTGAATTTCAACTTATCTAAATAGTCTTTCTCCACCTCAATCTCTTTTTCATAAATGGCTTCCTTCCCTTCCACAATTACAAGCACGCAAGGATTGTCTTTAATCCAATAGAAAACTCGTGTTTCTGATCTTTCATAAAAAACAAATAATCTTCGGTACATTCCTCGCATTCTGTGTGATCTTTTATTTTATTATCCTCCAAATTTGCCCTATTTTCAATGATATTTTCCTTATCCATAAATCTTTTCCTTTCAAAATGCGGGTCATAAAGACCCGCCAGTTTATACGTTTCGTTTCTTTTTCCAAGCGATTCCCCCTGCTAAAATCAAAAGGAACCCTGCTACCAGCAGAAGATACGGCTGACCAAAAGCCCCTGTCGTTGGAAGATCCAGCATGGCACCATTTCCAACCTCATATGTCATATCATAGAAGTAATAGGTGTCTCCAACCTTAACAGCATCTGAAGTATCAACTTTTTGTCTTTCAGCCTCTTCACTGCTCATAGCTAAAGGTACGGTTACTGTAAATGGTTTCTTTAATAAGTTATGTCCTCCTTTCGTCTTATTTTCAGTCACTGTGTAAGTTACCGGTGTAAGTTCACTAAATACGAGAGTTCCATCTTCTCCGCTTTCCTTCTGGGATAATTCATTTCCATCTTCGTCCTTCAATGTAAATTTCGCACCAGCAATGACATTCCCGGATTCATCTATTTTTTTTATCTTTAAGCTGCCTTTTTGAAGCTCATTAAAGAAAGTAACATCTCCGTTGAGTGCCTGCTTTTCGCTGGCACTGTCCGGGCCGATTTTTATCTGCACCTTAAAGGAATCCTGCGTTTTAGAAATCTGTACATTCTTGCTGGTACTTGTAACATCTCCAAGTTTGAAATACTTCTCAATGCCATATTCGGTGGCTGTATAAGTTCCGTAGTTCAAATCAGAAAAGACCGCTGCAAGCTTCATCTTTTCTCCCGGATGTTCCTTTGCATATTTTTTAAAATCTTCTGCCTTAAATGTAACGTCCTTGGTTTCTGAATAGTCCTTTCCATACACGTCAGTACCCGACAGCTTCAATGTAAAGGTCAGGTCTCCAAGATTTACAATCTCTGCTGGATCCACTTCCTTATAAAGAACGATGTCTCCTTTCTGCGCATCCGGATTATGGGTATTCGTAAGAATCGTCTTATTACTGTCATCGGTATCCGTAGAGTAGGACGGCTCATACCCAACTAAGGATTCTCCCGTAATCCATTCTTCTTCAGGTTCTTCCCACGTATAATGAACCTTGCTTCCATTTTGATATACTGGAAGCACTCCGGTTTCTGCCTTCCATGAGTTATCAGGATTCAAAGTATAAGTATCCTGAATGATTCCATTAGCAAGCAAATTTACTTTAATGGAATCCGGGCGAATGGCATCTTTATTTTCTTCGTCTTTCCATACTTTCTTGATAGATTTTTTTGAAGTTTCTGGATTGTGCGTGTTTACGATGTTCCATGTAATATTCTTTTCCGTCTCTGATTCATTCACTTTAGGTTCATATTCCACTGCGTAACCAGTCTTGGCATCTCCAGTGATCGTTCCTTTATTAACTTCCCTGACTTCATATTCGATTTCTTCTCCGGCAGAATCTAAAGCATCCAGACCTGTCCATTCATATGACCAGTTGTTGCCTGCCTTTAAAGCGGCTGAATCAAATACAGATCCATTTTTATATATATTTACCGTCACACTTGTAGGACGAATTCCATCTTGATTGTTGTTGTCTTCCCATTTTTTCTCTACGGAAATATTTACTTTGTTGACTTTATCCTTATATTGATTTGTAAAGCAAATGACATATGTTTCGTCATCCCAGGTGCCGCCCAGTTCTCCAACCTGTTCGTAACCTGTCGCAGTACAGGATTCGGAAAATGTATATTGCTCCTTATCCTCTTTTGCAATCTTCGTAACCGCCGTCCAGTTATTCTCTTTGTTGAGTGTATAAGTAAGAGTCTCTTTGGTATCTTTATTGATCGCTGTTACCGTGACCGCAACCGGACGCTTTCCGGCCTCATTGTTGTTATCATCCCAATTCTTCTTAATGCTTATATATGGAATCTTTGGATTTATCACTTCTTTGGAATCATGAACGTAAGTCGTTTCACTGTCACTTACATTCCCCTCTGATGTGACATCATGGATGAAGGCTGCAGTATCTTGGTTTGCCGCCTCTCCTTTAAAGGTCAAAATTTCATCCGATTTTTTGTATCCATCTGGCGGAACAGTCTCTTCCACCATAAACATATCTATTCCTTTTCCATCTTTTGCATATAGATCGCTTGGCAATCCAAAAAATTCAAGATATCCAAACTGGTCATCCGGAGACACTGCAGTTGATATTATATCCCCTTCTTTAAATACCGTATCTCCTTTATGATTCACAATCTCACAGGCTGCCTTTAAGGCGAACGTTGCGCCTTCTAAAAGATTCCCATCCTGATCCTTCTTGATCACATGAATGGCATACTTTTGTAACTGGTCTGTATCGTCCAGTTGAACGCTTGCCTGCTTTGTCGTATGTAAGGCCACATCTTCCGCATCCGGGTCGATTACCATGATTTCACTCTCAATCGTTTGATACTTTGCATAAGCACTTGTAGATTTAAAGCTGATCTGGACTTTCATCTTTCCATTCTTGTTTGCCGTTGACGGGTTAAATTCCACATCGGCATTTGTAACTTTAATTTCCGTCTCTCCGTCATCATCGTACGTATAACGCCAGGTAAAGTCCTCTGCTTTCAACTCATCGCCAATAGTGAACTCATTTTTCGGCAATGCTTCAATATAGACCGGCTTGGCATCTTCGTACTTTTCTTCTTCCTTTTTCAGTTCCTGATCCAGGGTTTCCACAGTCTCAAGACCGGTACACCCATAGAACATCTTGGACATGTTTTCTACATTGTTTGTATTAAAGCTGGATAAATCCAGTTTCGTTAACGCTTCATCCCCGGAAAACATTTCTGACATATCCACAACGGAAGCCGTATCGTTATTCAGAAATTTAATTTCCGTAAGTTTTACACATCCCGCAAACATCCTGCTGCTGTCAGCATTTAAGTAGATCACTTGGCCTGCCTTCTGGCTGGATACATAATAATCTCCATCTTCTTTCCACAAGACAACACTTCCATCCCCATTCGCGGATACATCTGTGGCCGCTACCCCTTTCGGTACTTCTTTCCATGTAAAGGTAATACGTTCTGCATTCTTTACCTCTTCATTGAACTTTTCTCCCTGCTCCAATACATAGATACCGGAATTGGGATACGGAGTATTGTTTCCAATCGGATCTTCCTGGTCCTTGATGTTATCCTCATGGTTCGTTCCGTTCATGTCACCCGGCTTAATATCCCAAGTAAGGGTTACTTCATGTTCCTCTGGATCCACCGTATAGCCATACGGTGCGGAAAGTTCTTTTACATAATAAGTTCCCAAATAGAAATTTTTTGTTTCTTTTCCATCATTCCCGGTTCTGGTAAATGTAATCGTCCCTTCTTCATCGGTCGTTTTTTCAACTATCTTGTCTCCAGCTTTCCATACCACGGTTCCATCATCTTTTTTAATGTCTTCCTTAGCGTAGAGCCCATAAACAGCTCCAGGTATCGACGCTGTCTCATAAGTAAATCCTTGTTCCCCGTCGGAATAGCCGGTCAAAACTTCGCCGCTTTTGTCAATCGAGATGTCTCCATAGACCGGAGTGTCCGTATCTGTATAAGAATAGGTCCCGTTCCCATCCTTATCATAATCCACAGATTTTAAGTCCAAAGTAAACTCTTTTGTTGCGTCACTCTTGTTATAGCCGTCTGGCGCCGTGATCTCTTTGATGTAGTAACTTCCGTAAGAAAGATCTGTAACGGCCTTTCCCTTGTCTCCATCTGCCCCGGTCACAAGCTTTGTCACCAGTTCATCTTCCCCGTTATAAAGGCCATAAATAGCTCCATCCAATAGCATTCCTGTTTCCGCGGACTTTTTTGTCAGAGTAAACTGAATCTGTTTCTCTTGATCGTTTGCTTCGAAAGTCACAACCTTATGCTTGTTTTCTTTTGTAAGGACCACCTCGGTATCATCCATCCAAAGATGGGTGTTTTCACCCTTACTCTGATGAATTGTGTATAGCCCAAAGCTTAATCGGATACTTTTGGCTTCTCCATTTTCGTTGATAGTCACCGTATCTACTATCGTTCCCTGTGCGTCTTTGATTTGAAACTGCGCCCCTTCTTCCGGAGCGGTTTCTGTCTCAGAGATCTGCATCGTCTTTTTGATTTTTAATACTGCATAATCGTCAAAGGGGTCATCTGCATCAAAGGTATAAACGGAGATGCCGTCTTCCACCTTCGGCTGATGCTTATATGAATAGTAAGGATCCGCAAGAGCATAGGCTTTGGTTCCGGCCGTCTGTAACACAATAAATCCTGCATCTCCTGTAAAATCATCAAGAAGCAGCGCCGCATTCCCATCAGAATCTGTGGAAATCTGCCCTAAGAAAGCTTCTTTCTCATCCAGTGTATCTATGTAAGCAGCTCTTTGCTCTGCAGTTTCTAAATCGGTGGTCCCGATCTTCTTACAATAAGCAGCGTCAAGGACCGTAAATACTGCTCCTTCTTCTGCGCTCGTCTTGCCATTCTTAGTTTTTGTTTTATGAATTCGGATTTTGTTTCCATTATATGGATTATCTAATTGATACTCATGGACGTACTTTTCCTCTTCTTTGATTTCTACCGTAAAATCTTTGACTTTTGCAAAATTTTTGGATGCCTTTGATTGGTGGATGGTATAGGTTCCAGGTTCTAATTCCCTGGATTTTGCCGTACCATATTGATTTAAGACCAGGGTTTCTATATTTTCTCCATCAGAATCTAAGATATCAAACTCCGCATCAGATTCCGGACTCTTCTCATACCTTTTGGTCTCTGTATCATCAATGGTCTTTGTTTTGGTCAAGGCAATACAGGCGTATTCCTCTTCGTCATCCGCCTCTACGTCATAAACCCTGTCTTCCTCGCTCCCGTCCACAGTTACAATCATATCCTGTACAAAAGAATACCCTTTTGTTCCCTTCGTCTGGTGAAGCCGGTAGTGTCCATAAGGAAGTGTTTTGCTTTCCGCCATTCCGTCTTCATCAGTGATTATGGTGTCCACCTTCTGATCTTTGGCGTTATATACTTCAAACTCCGCAGATCCTTCTGGATTTTTCTCTCCTCCGAAGGTCTTTTTTAGTTTGATCTTTCCTTGTATAACATGATCCTTGAGCGTAACGGTCTGACTGGATGCAGACAGATCGACCTCCGTGCTTGCTTGATCCTTTTGAAATCCTTTTGGAGGAGAAAGTTCTTTTAGATAGTAATATCCCGGATACAATCCAGTAAGCTTCGCTTTAGAATTCGTACCGGTGATCAAAGTGCCTACCAACTGGTCTTTTTGATAAACCGGGGTTTTTAAATCGGATTTATAAATGGTATTCCCAGCATAAAGCCCATACTTTGCTCCAATGGTTGTCGCTTCCACACCTGAATCACTTTCTGCGCTTTTTTTGCTCAGTTCCAAATCCAGGGTCTTCCCTGCATTGATAAATGTGAAGGTAAAGTTTTTCTTCCCCGGCTGTTCAATAGCAAATTTTGCCGCATCTGACGCAAGGAAGTGTCCGAATGGTGCACTGCTTTCTATAACCTCCCAGGTGTGTTTTCCCTTTTTCTGCTGTGCAATATCTGCATCTGCTTTATTTTTAATCTCTGCTTTGGCAGCAGCTTGCGCTTTCGCTTTGCTGGCATAGTAGCCGTTCTTGGTAAGATCTTTCTTCTGGCTTTCCGCCAGTTCGTTCCAGTTTTTCACATAGTTCTTGGTAGAACTATAGGTTTTGCTTGTGTAATTCCTCTGATAAGTATAGGTCGCATTTCCATTTGCGTCCGTTGTAGCAGAAGTGATAGATTTTCCATCACATTTCACTTGATACGTTGCGCCGGCAAGACCGGAACCTGTCTCAGCATCCTTCTTTTTAACAGACAGTTTTACATTTTCTTTTGCTGTCGTATGGTCACTTAAAGAAAGCTTCTCTTTTTCCACTGCCGGATTCTTCTTAGACCATCCATAAAGGACCTGATGTGCATTAAGCTTTTTTCCTCTAACACACTTTGTAACGGTATAGTAATGGATCGTTCCTTCTGGGTCAGTATCTGCAATCTTATCACAAAATTTTTTTGCATCAGCGTTTGACCATCCTTTATCTATATTCCTGCCTGCCTGATAAACGGTTGTCTGCTTGGAAACACCTTTGCCACAAGCCCAAATATATGCCTGCACCAGGGCAAACTTTTTTGTACCTGCATTTCCACCCAGGGTTTTATAATAATATGTCAAAGCCTTGGCAATCGCTTTATGGCTATAGGTAGCCCCATAATAGGTCTTATCCTTGACGGTATCCCCGGAGCACATCGATTTTCCAGAGTTTAAACAGAAGCTTTCTTTCCCTCCTGCTGTAATCTTCCATAGTCCCTCGGATGACGGCCGATCCAACTCATTGATCTTATTACTGGAAAGTATTTTGCTTAAGTTTACCCTTTCACTTGCTGCTTTCACACTCTTCTCGGCTAGAGTTCCTCCCCCGTTACAAAAGAAAGAAGTGCAGATAAGGAGAAATATAAGCCAAAAGACTACTGTTTTCTTTAACATTGGTTTCATATCGGTTCCTCCCTAATATTCTTTCTTTGTAAAATATCCCTGTTGATCGTTTTTATCTGTTCTAGCATACTTTGAATCTATGGACGAAGGATCATACCCCGTACCATTTCCGCCTACCAGATAAATGTCTCCCAAGAACATCTTGTCATCATGGATCAGATTATCAAGAAGAAAACTTCCGTCAGTTTTTTTCCAGACGGCATACAGAGTTGTATTGTCTGTATCTAATCCGACGTTTCCTTGATCTTTAAAAAGTACCTTTTCAGACTCCGCATGGTCACTCCATCCCATAAAGGTATAGCCGGAGCGCTTAAAATCATTGGCAGGCAGGTACTGGTTGCTAACCGAGATTTCCACAGTTTTTGTTTGCCCATTTCCGTTTCCATCCAATTTCACCTCAAAACTAGATCTTTTCCAAACCGCATAGAGAGTTAGATTCCCAGTATTCTTCCATTGAAAAGTTTGGCCATTGGTATAAGACGGGCTTCCTGCGCTCGCACTGGTGCTCCATCCAAGGAAAGTATAACCTTTTCTTGTGAATGCGTTCCCTCTTAGGGTGACGTTTGAATCGAAAGTTGCCGTAGTATTTGCCATGCTTCCTGAGTCTTCACCATTTCCATGATAGGTAATGGTGTACTGGTTTGCGGACCACAGTGCATAGAACGTTGTATTGGCACAAATATAAGAAGTGTTCCACGCATTTGGATTCGCATCACCGGCTCCCCAGGCCCAACCTCGATGGCTGTATCCGGTCCGTGAAGCTGTTGGCAGGGTTCCAACCTGGGCACCACATGCAACGGTACGTGATGCCTGGCTTACGCTTCCTCCGTTTCCATTAAAGGAGAGGGTGTAATTATTTCTTTTTAAATTGCATTGTGCAAAGGAATTCCAAAATCGATGATATGTCCCTCCGGAATAATATGTCACAATCCCTGCTGCATAAATGGATATATCACACGCTACAGTGACCGTTTTAGCAGAGGTGCCGTGAGCCCCGGTTGAGGCAGAATAATTTAAATTCCCCGTATTTCCGGTTGTTGACAAAATATTGATTTTCTCCCCGCTTGTTGAAGAGTATTGCTGATGAGCCGGCTGGCTAAAGGTGATGTTAAATTTTAGTCTTGTATAATTCCCATTACTGTTCTTTGTAGTCTTCGCGCTGGAAGTTACAAGTTTCGCTCCGTAAACACCTGATCCTTCTGAAACAAAACTTCCATTTTGCATATACCCTCTTTTAATCCCAATAGTCCTTGACGCATTATTAAAGTCTGCCTGCGTCATCTGACTCCCGGAGTATGTGAAATAGAGATTCATTCGTTCCGTACCGCTAGGACCGCTTATTATGATATCGTAATACCCGTTTGTATAAGTCCTTGATTTTGTAGCTGTCGAGGATTCATATGCATGAACCATCTTATCCCAGATACCATATCCTGCGATCATGCTCATAATCAAAAAAACGGAAATCAACTTTTTCGTCTTTGTTCTTTTTTTCATTGATCTTTCTCCCTTCCTCTTATCGTGAACCATGAAAGCACCATAAGGATTATCATACAAATGATTCTTAAATTTTTTTCAAACAAGATTTCCTCCATTGAGGACTTTATATCAGCTTTCCCAGCGTCTTTATTCGGACCATCTTTAAGTTCTACTCCCTGATCCCTAACGCAGTACACGACGTACCGATACCGATGTGTCCGATACGGATGGCAGGTCAAAAGTGTGACCATCTCTTTCCCCGGCTGAATCTTGACCTTTTTTACATCCGCCGGCTTGATGACCTTTATAGCTTCCACACGATAAGTGAGTGTTTCCCATGAATTTGCTACAACGACCTGATCGTTGATTTTCAGTCGCTCAATCTCCCGGAAATAAGGAATCCCCTGGTATCCCCGATGTGCTGCGATCACGCAATTGCTATTCTTTTCTCCAATCGGCAAAGACGTCTGCCCTAAAATAGCAGCTCCTTTTTTCATGTTTCCTTCGTCTGCTCCTAAATAAAGCGGCAGCTCCACATCCATTGCAGGAATTCTAATATATCCAAAGGTCCCGCGGATCCCTTTTAGCGAAACAGGGACATTCTCATAACTCCATGCATCTACAAGTCCTGACTGATTGGTTTTGTAAATGGATCGGTTATATTGTTTTGCTTTCTGATACTCAGAGTCGTTTTTTGATTTTCGTTTGACCTTTTGGAATTTCTTGATTTCTTTCTTCACTACTAGTTTTTGTCTAAAGGCAGTAAGGTCCGGAAGAAGAAATATTAGACTGCCAGTCAACAGAAAAAGGATTCCTACGAAGCCTAACATTTTTCCTCTCATAACACTACCTTCCTTTCCTCCGAAGCCTTTTCATCAGCTTTCCAGCCACCCATAATCCTGAAATGAGCACAATACCTGCAACAATTGCCTTTTGATAAGTCCTCATCCATTGAGAATTCTGTTTTCTGATATCGAAATGATTTTGATCTCTCACATACTTCGTTCTGGTTCCCCGAATCAATAATCGATGATCATTGATTCCATATGGGGTGCATGTTACGAGAGTTACGTGATCCTCCCCATGGATAATCTGAAGTCTTTTTGTATCCTCCGGTTTAACAACAGAAATCTGGTCCACCTGATAAGCAAGCGTCTTTGAAAGCACTGAAAGGTAAAAAAGATCCCCCCTCTTTATTTCAGCCAAATCGGTGAACATTTTTGCCGAACTAAGTCCGGTATGACCAGTCAAAACACAATGAGTGCTTTTCCCTCCAATCGGCAGGGAGGTTCCAAACAAGTGTCCTGCTCCTTTTTCCAGAACACTCGGTGTTGTTCCGTGGTAAATTGGCAGTTTCACGCCTATATTTGGAATCTCAACGACGCCCATGATGCCAGAAGCATCCGTTGTAAGCATTTCGTTATAGTTCAACTCATTTTTCTTTTGCTTGACAGAAAATGGGTCTGTCAGCTTCACTTTTGAAACTGACAGCTCCCGGTTATATTTTTCTGCTTGAAATAGCAGTTTATCTATCTTTTCTTTAGAAAGATTTCTGGATTGTTGATGATAGCTTTTTACGAGAGAATCTGCGCTTCTTTCATAGAAGAAATTATTGATCCATGGATAAGCACACAGGAACAATCCCATACAGATGATCAATACCGGAAAAATCCTTCTCTGAAATAGATAGGATGACTCTTTGCTATCCTTTTTTTTCTCTTTCATCTACTTTTTCTTATGCCTCATAATGTAACAGCCAGTAGCTGCAATAATAATTCCGGCGATTGTTACGAGATAAATTCCTCTTCCGCCAGTCTGGGGTAATAAAAATCCCTTGCTGTTTGTTATCTCCATGTTGACCAGTGCATTTTTTGATTCTCCAGATGCAATCATAGTGGCTGCTTTTTCATCAATAACTGCAGATGCATGGGTGGTTTGGATCGCCACCTGATCTGCCAGAGCATTTCCCTGTACGTTTCCGTCGTTCGCTCCGGATGCATTCCCTGACTTGCTCTGAGTTCCAGTGATATTTGCCTGCGTCGGTGTAATATCTGCCTTTGTGGAAGTGATCTTTACAATCACTGGTTGTTTTAGCAGACTGTATCCCGAATCGGAATGGGTTTCTGTGAAAGCATAAGTATCGGCTTCTGCTCCGTTAACTTTTAGGGTTCCATCCGCTGCCGGACTGAACTTGGCCGCCCCATCTTCCGTTGCAGATTTTCCCGTTACATAGTAAACACCATTGCTTCCCGTTGCCTTAAGAAAATATCCATCTGCAGTATTTTCTGCTATAAAATTTACTTTGGTAGGATCTCCCTTGCCATCTGTAAACTTCTTTGTTACATTCAGACCGTATGTATACACGATACAGCGATCGTTTAAGATGTCATAATAGCTTGTGCTGGTACGCTTCCAGGTTAAGGATACGTCGTTTTGGTTTCCCTGATCGCCAAGTACCGCTGTTTCGTTAGAATTTACTTTTGCGGTATAGTAAACTGCGATATATTTATCGGAATATTTTTTGTTTATCTCTTCTAATCCAGATGTGGTAAAGGAAATCTTCATGGTTGCATCCCCACTCGGCTGTTTCCCGTAATCCGCTTTGATTTTTGGGTCTGCGTCAGATGCTTTCCATACGGCCAGCGCTCCGCTGTCGTTTACATTGTTCGTGTTTGTTGCTGCCACTGTCTTTTTATCGTTATAGATGGCAACAACCGTATCTTTTCCGTATGTAATTCCCTTCTTTAATACATCATCAAAGGTATACGTTGTTAAGTATGTAGACTTTGATGTAATGTGCGGAAGCTTAGAAATTAATTCATAATCAAGGGTTTCACTTTCGCTTGCAGTTACCGTGTCTGCATAAGCGTATTCCTCTCTTGCAGAAGTAAAATCTGCAAGCGTCCCTTCTTTACTCGTAATGACATTTGCCTGATCCGGGTTATTTCGAACTTTTTTCTCTAACGTCGGAACTCCGGTCTGGTTTTTAGGATAACAGATAACATCATAAAACCAGTCACCGCCTTCCGAATCTGTCATCGGAAGCTGTACAAAGAACGGATTGGTTGTATAGGTGACATCCTCCGGTACCTTTGTCTCAACGATCAGATAAAGGCCTAACTCCAAGTTATCTTTTTTTGTAACACCATTTGCTCCCGTAAGGTCCATGGCCGTTCCGTCTTTTCCTATATAATCTTCTAATTTATCTTTTGTCACAGTATTATCCGCTAATGCCTCAGCCAATTTGTCATTGATCTGCTGGCTGGTAAAGTAGCGTTTGTTTCCGGATGCTTTTACCGCATCTGATGCTGATAGTCCTAAAATGGTCTGCAATTCTGAAGGAACTTCATAAACTAGTTTTACCTTTCCGTCCTCACTTATTTGCTCCACATCTCCCACCCGTAGACAGGAGAATTCAACACCTTTGATTGCAAAACCTTTCAGAGTTTCTTCTGCTGATGCATCTTGCTTTCCTGATGAAGTAAATTTGCTAAAATCGATTCCTTTTGCACTCGCGGCAGTCATATCATATTTATGAATTGTGATACTTCCTGTTTTGGATGTATCAATGATATCGGAGTTTGCCGCCCTTACCCCCGATAAATGACTGGCCAACACACACACTGCTATCATAAGCGTCATGAGAATACATATACTTTTCTGTTTCATACTTTTTAGGATGGCTCGCTACCATCCCCCTCCTTTCTAATTTGTTATGTTTTTTATGTTTTATCCTTTCACTTATAGTATGAGGAAAAGAAAAGTGCTTCGTGTTTGCCATACTTTTTACTTTTATCCTAAAAAAAGAGACCCCCATTTAAACGGTAATAGGAGTCTCCCTTTCTTTTTAATACATCTTTTCTAAATATTTATTCAAGTTAAAACCGGCTGGACTGCTTAAAAGCCCCTTCTCATCTCCAATGATCATAGAATCAAACGTATAGGTGTTTGCAATATCTTTGACCTTCTTATCCCCGAGTTTTTCTGCTAAATTCAAGATCCGATTTTGAAGAAACCTTCCGGTTCCAGTCAGCTTCTCTCCAACCATTCTTTTATGTCCTATGAGAATCTTATTTTCCTCGATCCCGGAATAAAACTCTTGAATCGTTTTTTGTCGCTCCATCTGCTTTTTTTGCACCTTTTTTTTATGTTTTGCAGGTATTTTCATATCCTTTTCATATGATCTTTTTAAATACACAGACCAAAATGGACCTCCGGCATCTGCCGTTTTGGACTGTCCTATTACATCCCTTAGAGGATATTTATATTGACTGCGCCTTCTGCTTCCAACATCTGCGATGGTTACGTTATCATTTTGATCAATGTCAATCAGGACCATAAAATGTCCCCCTGATGTGAAGTATCCAGGACCCATTAAGGCAACAACGGGGTGCCCTTTCTTTAACGATTTTCGGATCAATTGTTCTTCCTTTCCAAGTCTTTCGCATTCAAGTCCCCAATGGGCCGCCATGGCCGAAATCGCAGAATGGACACTTCCCTCGCTGGAATAATAACCATTTTCATAAGCCCATTTTGTCGTATCCACAGGTGTCACCCATTTTTTGGTCAAATTTGTAATGCATACAGCCATGGAAGTGGGACCGCATCCCGCCGCATGAATTCCGTATCCGTTGTGATTCCATTCTGCATCACCCTGATTGAAATAAATATAATGTTTAATGTATTCTTTATTTTCCTTCATCTTCAAAGATTCTTCTTTATAAGACGTTGATATCTGCGGCCGGATCTTTATGTGTACCTTCTTCTCTTTCTTTTTTGATTTCTTAAGTTTCTTTACTTTGGAGGGCTGCGCCCTCTTTTTCTTTTGCCCATTTGATTTCTTATTTGATTTCTTTTTGGGTTTTTTCTGATGTTTCTTTTTTGGATGTACATCTTCTTTTGTTTGCTCTGTTGATGCTGTTTCGGTGGATGTGGAAACCTGCGTAGAGGCCTCCGTTTCAGTGGAAGTTTGTGTTGTCCCCGATTCATTTGCCGGTACCGATATGGTTCCGGCTGAAAGCGCGAACATCAGCAAGCACGCAGAAAACTTTATTGTTCTCGCCGCCTTCTTCCTCTCTTTTTTCTTTTGATCTTCCTTTGCAATGACGGACCGGCCCTGCTCTATGAGATCGACTCGTTGCTCTTTTCCTTTATCAATCACAAGGATAAGGTCCCGCCCATCTAACGAAATAGGGACCTCACGTATGGTTCGAAAACGCCTAAATCTCTGCCCGTCTTTCCGACTCATTTGAATCTCCTGTCCGTCCAGGAAGATGCAATGTCTCTTTCTTCCAATCCCCAATTCATGAATTTTTCCATGAAAGCAAAAGGGATACTTGTATATAACCTTTTCCATTGTTCCCTCCTATTTCTTTTGATAGCCGCTTAGCTCCCCGATGCGATCCATCAACTCATAACCAGCCTTTGTCACTGATGACGCCCAGGTGTCTCCAACGCAATATGTTACGTTGACTGCGGAAACAGATGTCCCATGATAAAACTTCGCCCCTTTTGTCAGATAGCTTTCCTTTAAACATTTTGCCGTCCGAAGAAGCCCCTGTCTTCTTGTCTTTTCATTAATGCCTTTTGCTCCATCCGAAGTTACCCCATATCCGGTTAAGTTGTTATCCTCTCTTGCCCTGCGGCTGGTTCCCCATCCGCTCTCGTGAATGGCAATCCCCGCAATAAAAAGAGCATTTACCCCATAGGTCTCTTCGCATTCTACAAAATATGGAGCACAGTCAGAAAGCTCGGTGCCAGATAGAATCCTTTTCATCTCATCTTTCGTTACATTACTCTTTATGAGCAAGTTTTTCGGATTGAATCTTCGTATCTCACTCAAGGAAGAGGCTTCCTTTTGAAGCTTCGCGATACTTCTTGTATCATTTTTTGATAGTCTGCGGTACTTGTCAAGGTAGTTCTTAAGATCGAGTAGTTCGACTCGTTCCACAGCCTTCTTCGCATACAATTCCACATGAAAAGTGTAGGTGTTCGCGACTTCCGCAATATAAGGATCATCCACTTCTTTTGATAAATGAAGAAGCAATTCCTTCATCCTTTCGTCTTCTGCTATGGATTCTAATTCCTTTCCTGTTTTCTTTTTTGCAGATAAAGCTTGAGCGACACTTTTTTCATCTGTCCCGATTTTTTTGTAAAAAGTTTCTACGGTTTCTTTTAGTTTCTTACTTTCCTTATATCGTTTCCTGGTTTTTTTGATTTCAGCAATCTCCTTTTTGATTGCCGCTTTCCTTTTCCCGGCATTTTCATCTACGACTGTCCTGACTTCGGATGGTGCTTTGATTTTTTTTGCCTGGCTGGTTTCTTCTGCTTTCTGTCTTTTCACATCATCAACGTCTTTCTTGCTGATGTGAATGACCCTTTCTTGCCTTACATCCGTTGTGCTTTCTTCAACAGAAAACACTTCATCCGGACTGGCATATACAGCAGAAGCGGGGAGCAAAAGAACACTCATAAGGAAAAGACAAATGACAACTTTTTTATCTTGTTTCAATTTTAAATAAAAACCTCCTTTCAATTTTAGTATGATAAATACAAAAAAAGAAAACAAAGTTTCTATTCTTTGTTTTCTTTTTCGGTTTGACAGCTTTTTATGTTCTTATAAGGTTATAGGAAACAGTGTTTTTAATTGTCTACTATAATGATAGATTTGATTAGACAATCTTTCTTCCGGAGCGATTGTTGTCATATTGATTTGTCGCACCGTCTGTATTAAATAACCTGGGTCAAAACTGATTGCTGGGACAACCAACAATAGCGATAGGTAAGGTCTGAGTAGAAGACTAACTCTACTTTCCACCTTTTCCCCCGCTCCACACCGTACGTGAGACTTTCACCTCATACGGCGCTCCATCAAATTAAACCTATTTACTCAATAATGGCATTACCGACTAAGATTCGATAATTATTGGTCTTTTTAAGCGCTTTGTCGTTCCACAACCCTTCACTAATCAGCTTTGTAATTAATTCCTTTGCTCGTCCCATATCCTTAGTGTGGATTAGCTCATATCCATCTCTGGATACAATGTCTATATTTCTATAACCGTCCCCACCGTTCGGATATATTTTGTGGACTCGCATATCATACACTGTGAGTTGTTTCTTTGTGATAGCACATTTGCCCTTCTGAGCAGAGACTCTCGAAATCCGATTGTCATTAAGCTCTATTGACTCATGCTCAAGCGGATGTTCCGCTAAATATCTAAAGATAACTTCTAGGTGCGTAAGCCTTTGATGAATTAACTGTCTTCCTTCCTCTGTATAGTTGCACGTTTTCTGATTGAACCCATACGGAATAACAAATCTTACCGCAAATATAGGGTCTATCGTCACCGAACCCACAGTAAATCTTTTACCATGATAGGTTGCATACTTACGTTTTTGAAATTCTGACAGTGGTGGTCCTTTTTTGCCATTAGACCGTGTCATGTGTTTTAGGGATGGGAGTAGTAGATAGTAAATCTCCCAAAAATCATTGCTTATTCTTGTAGCTACACAGTAGTAATTATGCATACCCCGAATAACCATGTTTAGGTTACGAGCTCTGTCCTCGTTGCCTTGGGCATCCCAAATAGCTTTTCGTAACTTCGCTATAACCTTCTTTTTCGATTTGTCCGCCATGTGAGAGACAATTACATTCTGTTTTGGTCTTTCCTCTAGTTTTAGTTTAAATCCTAAGAACTCTGAATAGTGCCTACACAGATTTGTTATCTTACTCTTTTCCGGACTCGTTTCAAGATGCAATCTTTCCTTCAGCCACTTCTCGACAGCTATTTTAATCCGTTCCGCATCCTTCCTGTTTCTGCAGAAAATCTTGAAGTAAGTAGACCTGAGGAACCTCCCCTCAAGTCTCTCTCAGAACCGTACGTGAACCTCTCAGCTCATACGGCTCCCATCATCCAGCCGCTGGCAGTATCCCAAATTTCCAGTGTGCAAACAGGTTCCTGTCACGCTTTGCTATCTCTCCGAGCCAGTGTTCCGCCTTTCGTCTAGCCTTGCGCTTCTTATACTTCCTCCGCACCCATTTCACCAGACATCCATTGATGTACCTCAGCACATCATATATTTCTGATTTATAGAAATGCGTGTAGTAATTAATCCATCCCTGTATCTGACGGTTGAACATGTTTGCTATATCGTAGAGGTCTTTGTCCGATTTTAATTGCAGTTTCCATCCTCTTACCTCTTTGCGTATGGCTTTCTTTGCTTTCTCACTGATTGCCGGAAGGAAGTTTGTAAAGAACTTCCCGTACCTGTTCTTTGCATGTCTTGGACGGAATGTGTATCCCAGAAAATCAAAGGAAGTATTCTCATGATTCCCTCTCCGGTCATCGTCTTTGCAGTACACTATCCTTGTCTTCTCCTGGTTCAGTTCCAAACCATAACTCTGGAACCTCTGTTCCAACCTTCTCCGCAGGTATTTCGCCTGTTTCTGGGAGACGCAGTGCGCTATCCCATCATCAGCATATCTTGCCCACGGTATCGTCGGAAATTCTTTTACCATGAAATCATCGAACACATAGTGCAGGAACAGGTTCGCCAATACTGGGCTTATCACCCCGCCTTATGTCGAGCTAGGCATAAGCCACCTTGCGGTGTTCCCTTTGTGGGTATCCCTTCTCCCTGTATAGGTGCTTTTAGAAGTTTACTAATCACACATATCAGATTTTTGTCATGGATACCCAGCGACCATATCTGCTTTAGCAGTTTTGCATGGTCTACATTATCAAAGAAACCCTTTATATCGATGTCTACGACATATTCTAACTTAACTGTGAATGCTAGAAATCTGAATCTGCTGATTGCGTGATGAGTGTTGCGGTTTGGTCTGAAGCCATAGCTATGCTTATGAAACTTTGCTTCACATATTGGCTCCATTACTTGTAGAATACATTGCTGAATTAAACGGTCTTCAATGGTTGGTATTCCTAATGGTCTTTCTTTTCCATTGTCTTTGGGAATCATGACTCTTCTTACCGCATGCGGTTTATAGTTGTTTAGCCTTCGCTGAACATAATCTACCAATACATCATTTCCCTGTTCCGCTATGTTTTGAATTGTACCCATATTTGTGCCAGGTGTTCTGCTTCCCTTATTTCGCTTAATTCGTCTATAGGCAAGTGCTATATTCTGCGGACTTGCTATCAGCGACATTAGGTCAGTAAATATTGCACCTTCTTTACTTTTGGCATATAAGCCATCAAACACATCTTGAATTGCGTAGTATTCATTACGCCTTAAAACCTTGTTTTCTCGTTTCTTTGCCGTTTGGTCAGTCATCTCCTTTACAGAAGATTTCTTCTCTTAGTCATACTCGAACCCAAAACACTTTTTACCATATTAAGTTTTAATGAATTAACTTGACTTGGGGCTATCCCTCCACGGTTTATTATCACCGCTTCATAGGTACTGTGCCCCTACTCTCACTGACATAAACTGTGTTACCACAGACCGTCTCAATGGGATTGCATTCCCTACTCGTTGTCAGCTTTCCCCGTTCCTATTTCCCTATCTGTACATGTATCCTTAGGCGCTCTCTTTGAGCCTGTAAGCTTGCTAGTGCCTGTAACACTACATGGACTTTCATAACGAATGTTTTACTCACCCACACTTACCTGACGCTACGTCATATATGCATTTCTGCATACCCGATACTATAGACCCTTTCATTCAAGAGTTCGCCAGTTGCCCCTGTATAGACAACATTCTCGCCATAGATACTTTATAGACTTCCGGCCTATCATCCACTCGACCACCTCTGGTTCGCATTTCCTCGTCATTACACGTTAGGATGGCTCTCAGCCGACTTCACCGAGCTTATAACCTCTTGCTAATGCAATAGCAAGACGCTATTCGGAGTATTAAAGGAGGCGTTTCAAGGCGTTACCCAATCATTCCACCTCTCGGAAAATAAGTTGTTGTTACAACTAGAATAACTAATTGCAACCCTCGCCCTTTGTTTATTTATGCGGCGAAACGGGTCGCACTTTCATGGATAGATGAAGGCAGGATATAAACATCCCCCTCATTTAGCCTTTCCGTAAGCTCATGAAGGATATCTTGATAGAGCAGCACTACTGCTCCGTTCCAGTTCTCCTCGTTTTCGATGAAAAATATCACATTTTTCTGTTCTGTAGTAGGAATAAAATCTTCTCCTGATCCTGACGCAAAACCCTTCATGATGTCATTTAAAGTTTTTATCAGCGGGGAAAGATACGTCTCGTATTTTTCACCGCTGCTTCAAACAACTGTTCTTCTGTCAGATTCATTTTATCTGCAATCGTTTTCTGAATCATCATACTTCTTTTATCTTTATCTTTAACATAACGATACACGATTGACAGATCATGAAAGCGCCTATTTGGCACCTTCTCTAACAGCTCTCTGTTCTGCTTTGTGTTGATTAATTGAAATATAATCCTTTTCATTCCAAATACATCCCTGAATGCACCTCCTTTTGAACATAAAAAAAGCACTGTCTGAGATTAATTCGTTTCTCCAATGCTTCAATAAATATGGTTCTTATATAGTATGCAAATCAGTGATGTAGTCAAAAAACATTTAAAAAAGTCCCTAGTAAAATACTAAAGACTTTTTTATAATAACAAGTTAAATATAAAATAATTTCAATTATATGTTTTCCATAATATTGTCAATCATTTTTTGTTGCTCGGGAAAACCGGGCAACATTATCAGTTGTTTCTCAGTTTTTCCAATGCAGGAATCCAATTCTCACTTAAAGATTTGATTTTTCCCGCTGGAACACATTCCTTTAATGCAGAAGTTGCAGCAAGAGCCATATCAATCAGCCAGAACTCTTTTCCGTTTTGCATTATGTCTATAGACCACTGACCAGACAATCCCTCTATATCACTTATTAACAGCTCCACCTGTTTTAGTATCTGTGACTTATTCTCATGATACCGCTTCATAAGCGTTTCTTCATGCATGGAATATACTGCAAAATCATGCATGTTATGTGGACTGTCTTTATCTCCTTCATGACCAAATCGCTGTTTCATAACCTTCGGATCCCAGTATGGATTTATTCCCAATACTTCTTTTGAATCCAGATCTACAAATACACGATATTCTGTATGGAGCGGAAGCCCTTTATAGATGCAAGGATTGTTTTCTTTATCCCGGATGAACTCCCTTACAACCCACTCGTTTGTTGTGGAAACACCGTAAATAGATATATTATTTAACGGTGATGCCATCTGACAGGCCTGAAGATGAATGAACAATAGGTATTCTCCTAATTCTCTTACCTCCTTCACTCCATGTACATGAGCATTCCGGAAATCAAATTTCGAAGAATAAGTTCCTGTTTTAATGAAATACTCCTTATCTTCCTCCAGGTTAAAGATCTCCCTACAAAACATATCAACAATATCCAGAGTCGTTCTGGTCAACGACATGTACTCCAAACGCGTCAATTGCAGCATGGGCAAAGGCACACGAATGATTGTCGTCTTTGGAACTTTAAAAAACCCTTTTCGTGAAGCCGCATGAACAAGCTGTGGCAGCCAATGACCCATAGAATTCGGATTCGTCCCAATCATTTGATAAGTAATCGAATCCAAATCAAGGATATCCAGACCCTGCCTGAAATAATCATAAAACATCTTTTTCTTTTTTGGATTATTTTCTTTTAAATACTTTTTATAATAATCTACCAACTGTATGTAAGAAGGCTTTTCAATATCAACTTTCGCCAGGTTTCCCGTGAAATCCGGTCGAAGTTTTTCCGGCAGCTCCATTAACTCTTCATTTGTAACCAGCATTATATCATCACGGCAATCTCTTCTGTGTACCCGTTGGCCATCAAATGACCAGCTGGGAGTTTGATGTAGCAATTCTTTCACAATACGAGCTATGATATCATCGAGATCTGCCTTCGTTTCTTCTGCAATGATTCCCTCTTTCATCTCCGCCGCTTGTTTTGTGTTAATTTCAAAAAAGTTATCTGAAGGAGTTTGGTCTAATACCTTCTCCTTATATGCTTTTTCGAATTCTTCAAGTGCCGTTGGGCTTACCTTAAGAACCTCTGCGATATCTTCTTTTTTTGACACCGTAAATATGTCTGATAAGTGGAATTTTTTCACAACAAACCTCCTCTATTTAATTATAAATCCATCCTTCGAAACTTCCTCTTTGTATGGCATGTCCCTAAAATCCATTCTCACATCTGGTTTTATCATCAGAGTACACCCATCACAAAGAGTTGTTTCCAACTCCCTGTTGTCGGCTCTGGATTTTGTTTATTGAAGTAAAACATTCTGCTACCACAGCAGGCATCCAATACTCTTTTCATCCCTCATCCTCCTTAAATGCAATTATCTGATTCAATAAAAGGATCGTAATCCTCTCCAAAATCTACTACAATCAAGGAATCGGCATTTTCTCTCCAACGTCTCACCCATTCGGATCTACCTCTTTGAAAGATTTCCGATGTTTCCCATCCTAATTTTGAACAATCACCCATTACAACAAAAGAATACTCTGAATTTATAGGACTTGATAACACCGGACTTACCATAGACTCTGATACTTTATAATTGGCATCCGGATTATCTTCCATTACAAGTTTCTGAAAATGTTCTATCGCATCCTTCCTCATGATCTCAATAATATTCCTATTATAATGATGGACTATCACCATCCGATTTCTTATCGTACCCATATCATCCTCTTTTCTCCGGCGCCCAGCAGCCGGCAGCATCTTAATTTTTTTATTAGAAAAAAACTTCCATATAAAAGGGGTGAACAGTATTATCATAATGGTATCTACTTTACGACTCTGTATTTCACCATAAAATATCATTTCTAGCACCTGCCATATTAATGACATGATGATAACAGTCCAACCAGTTTTACATAATTGATAAAGCTTATAGCTTGCTTTTCCTTGAATTACCCTGAATTGAGTCATTGTACCCCTCCTCTTTTATTTGCTTGCTGGTGATGCGAATCCAAATGCGTGGAACTCTATCCTTTTAAATTCAACAACCCACGTCCAGGGGTTCGTATCCCAGCCATATTGTAAAATTGGTAGTATTCTGCTCATTTTGGCACCTCTCTAAATCTTATTTAAACTATTATTTCTGCGATTTTTTCGATAAGATACGAAACCGTCTCTGACTGTGTATGAGAATTATCTGCATATGTAATCATTTCTTCTGTAAGAAAATTTTCATCAATACTCTTTACATATTGACTTATCATTACAATTTGTTCTTTTCTCTCATATCTTTTAAATTCCATTTGTCTTTGGAATCGTCTTAACAGAGCCTTATCCAGTCTATCTTGTCTATTTGTAGCAGCCATAACGATTTGTCCATCTACAAGACTGTCTAATGCCTGCATTAATGAGATAACCGTTCTTCCGAGTTCACCATTACATCCGCTGTCGTCTCCTCGAGCGATCCCAATACAATCCACTTCATCAAGCATCAATACGCATTTCTGTCCTTTGCAATAGTCAAAAATACGCTGTAGATTCTGTGAAGTTTTTCCCATATATGATTCAATCAAATACGAGAAATTAACATATGCATATGGAAGCCCGAGTTTAAATGCAACATATTTCGCAAACTCTGTTTTACCGGTCCCGGGTTCCCCATATATAAGTGTGCTGTTCGTATACGGCACCCCGTATTCTAGTAGTTTCGCAGTCACCTTTACTCCCACTTCAATCTCTGAGAATAGTTTCTTTTGCTGCTTTCCAACAAAATATCTTGATTCATTAAAATCTGAAACATCCTGCAAATCTAACATTCCTTTTAAATTTGCGGGAACGGGAAGTTCAAATGTGCTGCCATTTTCAAGTAGTTTTTTATAATAACGGACTTCTCCTTCATTTTTTTTCGTATTGTCATTAATGCAGCACTCTATTGCCACCTTTTTTGCGTCCTGTATTCTGTTTTCCGCCAAAGCTCTAATAAGAGCCAATGAACAATTATCCAATCCCGCCATTTCATCATCCTCTCTTTCTTCTCTTTACTCACTTACTTGTTCTCCACATTCACAGCAATAGATCGGATTATAATACCCGTCTATTATTCTCTTATTTATGGAAAACACTGTTTTAAGATCTTCCCCTTTTGCATTTACTCTTAATTTCGCCGTAACACTAATATCACGGTAAAATTTTTTATTGTTCCCGCATTTACAACACTTCAATTTTTTCATACGCCCTCCTAATTATTCTGGTTTATCCGGCAATGACATCCAATGCGTTGCATCGTTACTGGACCATCCAAACTGTATTGAAATTGGCTCGGATCCCCCCATATACCGGAAAATTCTAAAGTTGTGCCAATAATGTGGCATATAAGCAAGACATGTCATGATACATTTCAATTATTCAACACCATTTTGATATTCTTCTTCAGTAACCATTGTTAAAAGTGAATGATGTATATTAAATGACCTGGCAGCATACTTTAAAGCACCATCCTTCATCTTTTCCCTTTCAGCTTCAATATTTTCAATCATTTGATTTGTTAACGTAAATTCTAACTTTACGTAACACTCTGACGGATTTCCATCTTCATCTTTTGCCAATCCTGCCTCTTTAGAGACCATATAGAAAAAGTCTATCTTCTCTTCCATGTCATCCTCCTATAAATCTTAATTATCTTCATTTTTTTCTCAATACATAACTGCGTCTTCTCTAAAGTCAGCGACATAATTACAATATTTCCCTCACAATAATGCCTTAGAATCCTTACAGGGCTTATATTCCTTGTTGATTTTCCAATTATCTGGATTCAGATCAGTGACCGCACAACTCCCATATGGAAAACATAAAGGACATTTAGTGCAATCACTCACATAACTCTCACAAGTCTCCTTGATTGCTTCTAAAGCTTTTATCAAAGGATATTTTTGAGTTATTTTTTCCGGAAGTAGAAACTTATGTTTCCTCAGATATTCATTACGTGCAGAAAGCAGCGTGGCATTATCCAGTTCTTCCGAAAAGAATTCCTCTCCACAATCCACGCATACCTGTACCCGTGCATCCACCTCAATGGCCTCACCGCAGACGTCGTATGTCTCCTTTTGCTTTATTATTTTTGTTTCAACCTCTTTTCCACATTTATCACAATACTTTCTCATTAGAGCCTCCTTCGCTAATTGTCCGTAATTATGGCACTCTTTCCAATACGGTAAACACGGTCTTTCCCAAAAATCTGTTCCAGAGAACCGAAATCTGCAAATTCACGCGTCTCACGTCCTCCCATTTTCTCTAATAAATAAGATGCCGCTGCCTCTTCGTTCTTTTCTCTACATCTCTTTGATATTTCATGAAGAAAATCCTCTAGTTCTTCATGATTATGATATATGTAACTGCCAATTACCCGGCGGTCTGTATCTAAGACCCAGACCTCTCCAAAATCATTAATGCATTCCACTACAGCACAGTAATGACTTTGATATAGAGTTCTCCTCTCCCTTCGTTTCATAAGTCCACCTTCCTTACAAATCCAATGTAAAAGAATACCCAACCATATAAATATAGATTTCCGTTTCCATAATGGTGGATTTCCTTATGAGGAATCCACCATGGAGCACGGAGTGAAAGCTGGATAACAAATCCATATCGTTTTCCCATAAGACATATCGTTTCATTCTTTTTTATGAAATTCCATCGTTTCATTCTCCTAACTCCAATTCCTCTTTTTTGAGTTTTTCTCCTACAATTTCGATAACATCCTTTAAATCTCCCGGGCAGATGGTTGTTCCATCATTTAATGTTAATACATGCATATAATATCTCCTTTCTTCTTTGAATAGCTTCTATCCATAGTATGAAAAAAGAACCGGTTAAAAAAAGCCGTTGGAATCATCCAAAACGGCTTTTCAGGGTAGTTTACGGCCTTAGAAGTATATCTCCGCAATATCCTTATACTGGATACTTTTATTGCTCCTACCACCTTGGGTATAATGAAAACCCGTGTCTGTTATTTTAGTTATTTTGCAACCCCCACATCCCCCTCCGTTATGAAAGATAACCGTTACAATATCTCCCAACTTAAAGACTTCTTTATTCTCAGTATCTAATATAGTTTTACATGTCTCAAACTTCATAAAATTCCTCCTTCTGCTGACAAATTTCTTCATAATGGGAGATTCTAGTCCAACGCATAGTACCCCTCTGATTTTTTATACACTATACAAATCTCCCCTTCTTTCGTTTCTGCAATCTCAAAATCATCGTCCTCAATCGTGACTTTTGGCATTACATCATTGATTTTTTCGATCATTGCTACAAGTTTTCTCCCTGTTCTCATAATCGCACCTTCTTTCCTTCTTTAAAATAATTAACTGACACCCCTTTCTCTTTCAATGTTTCTATAAAGTGTGGAGCGTTCTTCATCAATGAATGGATCACAAAAGAATGATTGTCGTAATGAACCCATATACAATAAATACCGTCATCATATTGTTCAATTTCCACCTTATCTACTCCCGTAAAGGGGATTGTCTTGCGTCTTATCAAACGAGAAAGTTTAATCCCTTCAGTACTTATCCAATAAGTTTTTAGGACGGCCGAAACGGCGAGCATCATAAAACAAATAACCATTATCATCAACACTACAAACAACACCATCATACGATGATAGAAGTAGATTCCAATGATGCCATAGCTAAACATGAGTATGATTGCCAAAGAAAACAACCCACGTTCTCTAATGCAGTATTCTCCTTCTTTTTCCCTTTTCTTTGTTATTCCGCCTTTGCATATGAATATTAACAGCATCATGATACCGCCGATGAAATCTATCATTTTATTTTCTCCTTTTCATTGTGTTAATAAAAAAATTTCTTTCAATCATAGTATGAGAAATTTTAATTTTCTCTCATAGAGGTCCTGTCTTACGGGAGGTCCATCGTTTACAAAGAAAAGCCCGTAAGATGAAATCTTACAGGCCGTATTGATGATGTATTTCCAATATAAGTCTTTGTGTGTTTAGTAGCATAAATTTTCTTCACAAAATGAGTAATAGGATGACTCTCCTACAATTATATTATCTACAAGAGGAACGCCCAATAATACTCCTGCCTCTTTGATTTGTTGTGTTACTTTGATATCTGCTTCGCTCGGAGAGGGATCTCCACTGGGATGATTATGCGCAAGCACAATACTTGCTGCCCCACAAAGCAAAGCCTTTATAAAAATTTTTCTTGCTCTGCAATAGCTAGCATTCACGCCTCCATGGCTTATCTCGAAAACCCCAAGCGGCTTCAACTTGGTGGAAAACGCAATTAGATACAAATATTCTTCCGCCAGATCCTGAAGGGAAAAAACATCGTTCAGCATTTGAACAATAGCTTTTGGATTTTTTAAATCTTTTGCAGGATAATTACAGGCAGATTCTTTCACCAAGATATTGATCCTATCACTTGAAAGTTCTGTCCGATACTGATTAATTCTCATAACTTCCTCCTTACGTAACTCCTATTTCTGAGTTTTAATATTTCAACATTCTAATTAATGCCCTCCGAAGCACTATTGCTGATACATCATAACAGCAACAATCACGCACTTTCCGGCACTTTTCATGATAAGCAGCACACATTCTTTTCTTGCGAAAAGAACACTTCGCACAAAGCCCAAATGTCTTTGGAAAATCAAAAATAGGTTTCATAATTCATTTTTCTCCTTCACTCTCCTGTCATTTTGATGGAACTATTACCTCTTTTTTCTTATTGGAATTTGATTAATTTCTTCCTTTATCTGCACCCTTCGAACGAAGGCTTCTGGATTTAATTCTATAAGAACATTATCCAAAACAATCTGATACTTTGGATTTGCCCACTCATTGATTAGGCGTTCTCGAAAATTGGCAGGATATCGGCAACTCCGTTCCCGACCGCGGCCGCCCCCTCTCTTTACTTTTAATGCCCTTCCTTCTTTCGGTCTGTCTTTATAAGGAAGTTCACATCCCTGCTTCGTTAAGTGAATGCAGGTGCCAAATTTTTTTTCATCAGTTTGTTTGTCGTAAGTCGTCTCCGGCTCTCCCTCCCTTCTGGGACGTAATAAAGCAACTCTCCCAAACTGTTCATAGCTAAGCACGACTCCCTTATACCTGATAAGGGATAAGATATGTTCCGCAGTAAAAGGACGGATATCTTTGGGACTATAGGTACAGGGACCACCGAGACAGCATTTGCCGCCACATTCTTTACAAACCTTCTTATTTTCTCTTTTATACATATCAATTACCCTTTCCTTCTTTCATGTAAGAATAGAAATTATTTTCATTCTTCGGGTTTCTCTTCTTGTATTCCATATATCCAGATAGATATTTAGGCCAGCTTGACTTATCGATACTTTCTGGCATATATGCCCTCAAGTCGTATTCATCAAAGCCATATTTTATCTGACAGATACCGCTCTCACGGGAATTTTCAATTCTTGCTTTTAGTAATAGAATATCTTCTGCAAGTTTTATTGATTGCTCTTTTGACTGGTTTATAGCTGAAAAACGATTTGCCAAAAAACGAATACATTTATCATACGTTTTTCCCTCTTTGTAAAACCAATCCCTCGCCGTTTCTGTAAGATAGTCTCCCGCAATACTTAATGTAACTTCCATCTTCCATCTCCTTTTTAGCGTCCAGTTTATCCTCTAATCGTTTCACACAAATTCTATTCATTGGATCTCAATACATCCGCCTCCCTTCCTCTGTGAATCCTTTCTATTGATAGTATGAGAAAACAGATACGCATAAAAAAAGAAAGGGAAATCCTTTCTTTTGATTCTACATAGGGAAGATATATATCACTGCTACACAAAAACTGTGTAGCAGGTTTTTATTTTTATATCAGCCCGCTTAGAAAAATATGACAGGTTATATCACATCTTCAGGAACTCGAGACACTCCTCTCTCCACTGCCGCAGCTCTTCAAAAGATCTGTCTGATCCATTGCCATCAGGATGCATCTTCTTTGCTAAGTTCCGATACCTCACTCTAATATCCTGTTGTGATGGTAATTCACTTCCCATAAACCCCATTTTTCTAAAACACTGCGGGAGCTCCCTATCTGGCGGCAGATATTTCATTTCTCCAATCCATCGGGAAAGATCATAAATACCTCTCTCTACCATACGGGCCAAGTCTTCTAAAGCAAGGACCAGCTGCGCAAAGACATCCGTTCCATATGATAAGGGAGTTTTGCCTGCAGCATTTGCTTTCTCTACTGAATGATCAAATTGATACCACTCTCCTTTATATTGAAATTTTACATATGCAGTCTTTCTGGTCCAGTCGTATTCGTAAGATGAGATCTGAAGCCGTTCCATGACACAGGAAAGCTTTTTTTCGTAAAATTCTGGTGATTGATAGATTTTCTTGGCTCCCATATCGCTTCCTCCTTAGATCAACCCCTTATTTAATTCTCTTAAATCAACGGTGATACCATCCGTTTTTTGCTTTGATAAATATGCCTCTCGATCAAGAAAAACAAGTTTCGAAGCATCCGGATCTTTTTTATCTACCGCAATTCCAAAGATCAATCCCTCTTCTTTCATTGCTTCTTTTAGAAGAGTTAGATATAAGTTAACACAATCTTTTTTTGATTTCTCCATAACATTTCTCCTAATTAAATTTTTAGATATCGAACTTTATCGTTCCGCCCTCCGGAACAATCTTTAATTTCTTTATAAAACTTTTTTTCAAATTTTCCATCTCTTGATCAGATAAATGAGCCCTTGTCTGTTCCATCGCCTGTTTACACAGAGCATCCATATTAATCTCATAATGTTTAAGATACGAATGGAGCTGGGACAAAATGGTTTCTGATTGCATTTTTCCTAAATTTCCAGTACAGAATTGATCAATGAACACATAAGAGATCTTGTTTTCATCCATGGCCTTGATAATGGTGGGACTCGTATGCCCCATTTCAACTACCACAAGAAATTGACATTGCGGCATCCCCTGTATCATTCCCCAATAGTCTGAATCAGAGGAAACCAGGATGAAAGCATCTACGTTCTGTTCATAGTGTTCTCTGCATGTGCCAACACAAAGGCTGATGTCTACGAGGGACTTGTCTTCTTTCACACGATTGATCATGCGGTGCTCAATTCCGGTTACGAACTGGTTTAAAAGCTTCCACGCCGTTGATGCATGGACGTCATTATATAAAATGACTTTGTGAATCTTCTCCAAAACATCGTCTGATAGCGAAGAAAACATCGCATATAATTTAAAAGGATTTGCGTTTTCACAATCAACAACAATATCAACCTTTTTTGCAGTTTCCATAAATGTATAAATTTTATTTTTCGTCTGATCACTAATATCCCGAACTTTTGATATATCACAAAAGTCCTTTTCATGCATTGGATAAATTGTCTGTACAAGAAATTTTTCATCATTGTACAAGATATTCCCCAAATCTTTTGGCTGCCAGTGAATGTACATTTGAAATGGATAGCAGGACAGATTGGTTTGATATATTTTCCCAAATTCTTTAATTTGCTGTTCTCTTTTTAACTTCGGAATTACAAATAAATCTTTTATGTACTCCCATTCGATCCAGATTGGAAACATGTCTCTGCAATCCGAAATGTGTTTTTGAATTTCATCATTGATAAACAGCAGATACTGATCTATCCGCCAGTTCGAATGCCAAATTTCAATCCCATCTTCATTTAGCTGGACTAGAGTCTGATTTGGTATTAGATCCGGGAAAGAATCAATATTTTTTAAGTCATATGTCATTGCCGTTGATATTTTCATGTAATTCCGAAACAACATGGTTCGGATAAAGCATAAATTCCGGATAATCCTTGCTTCCTTTTTTGTATCTAACTCCTCAAACTTCTCAATGTCTAAACCTAATCCTGATTCTCCAAACCAATGCCTTTCAACTCCTATCAGGTATCCTACTTTTGACACAATGTCAAATTTGGGGTTCAAAAAATCATTTAAGTAATCTTGCATAAAAATTCTCCTTTCTCTATTATCTTATTCATAGTATGAGAAGTATAAATTTTCTCTCATAAGAAAAAGAAGCCGCAAAGCAGCTTCTTGACATTTTGATTTATCAAGGGTGTAAACATTGTTTACCCTAATCATTATTTTGCCATAATAATCATCCTCCCCCGTTTCGAAAGCAAAGGAACATTATCTGTTTAAGCAGCTCCCAGGCTGCACGATGGCCGCTTAGAAAACCTTCTTTTTTGCAGGCTGCACCATGATCGGACTTTAAATCAGAAACCCTCCTTCTCTCTTCATCAGAAAGATTTAAAGCAGACACATAAACTTCAAATTTATCTGAAGTATCTCTTACTTCTTTTGTACTAGGTCTTTCGATATACACTTCAAATGATCTTTTTTCTAACTCCATCATAGCATAGCCCCCTTTTGTAAATCCTTTTACTCTTTTTCATAAATAGTATGCTGCTCCTATTTTTCTCTCATGAAATTCCTATTCTGAGTATAAAAGAGACTTAAAAAGAAAAACTAAAAAGGGACCCCAGGGCCCCTTTATCAAATGTGTTGATGCAAAGATAACGCATTCATCATTCCTGCAAGATAAGAGTCTGATGTATACTCCATCCACCTCGCATCGAGACTTCTAAGCAAAGAATCACAGATCGCTCGTTCCTCATCCGTAAGGTTTAATGAAAGGTATTCTTGTTCGGATTTCTGTTCGGATTCACATTCTTTTTGATAAGCTTCATCTTTTAATAGTAAGGTCTGTATTACTGGTTCCCGCATCTTGTCTGCAATGACTTTCATTTCGTCTAATCTCATTTTTATCCTCCGTTTTAGTGTCTATATACGGACACTATTTCTATTTTCATTTTAATTGGATAATAAGAATAGTACAACAAATATCGTCCTGCAATTTTCGATAAGAAAGGAAAAAAAATGATAAAATTCGATAAACTATGGATGACAATGTCAAAGCAGGGGATATCAGTTTATGATTTGTATACGCATCACAATGTCAGCCGCAGTCAGATCAATCGGCTGAAACACAACCAAAACGTACAGACGAATACCCTGGATCGGCTTTGTAATATTCTACAATGCGATCTCAGTGATATAGCGGAACATGTCCATGATGATAATCACTTCTAAGCAATAGGTACCTGTTACTGAAATGATAAAGGCAACCACAAGGGCCGCCTGTTTTCACCTGATCATCCTGCCAATGCGTTCTGAACTTCGAAAAATCTTTTGAAACTCTTTTCGATTTGTCGCCCTCCTGATATTTTCTCCATCTTCGCAAAGATCCTCCCAGTCACAAAGGTCACAGGTATCATTGAGGACCCTCCCCTGAAAGTCCTCTTGTTTATACGCTTTTTCTGATTCCATTGCATGTACATATTCTTGCTCACTGACTATTGCGGTCTGCTCCCCGCGTGGACAATCCCACCGATAAAGGAATTCTATGATACCCGCTTTTTTAAGATCGCTAAGAAGCCTTTCGTATAGAGTGTAGGATAGTTTTGTATGGATATTCAGTGGGCCATAGAACAAAAATCCCCTTTTTCTTATACGAGAAAGATGCCTGTCGATCGCCAAGATTTGTTCTTTCGATAAATAGCTAATCTTTCGAAGTTCCGGAAAGCACAACTCTTCTTTTTCCGGTGCTTCTTTTCGCAATCGCTTTTCATAGATTGCTGTCCATTTTTTATATTGCTCTTCACTAACGCCGCAGCGGACGTATTTTATAAAGGACTCTACTTCTTCTAAAGGGATTTTAGACAGATCTTTTTCGGTAATAAAACTTGCCCATTCCTGAAACCGTTTCACCCTCGCATTCAATTTTGTCTGTCCCTTTTGAATTTCTTCCCACTGCTCTATAAGATTTCTTGTTTTTTCCATAAACACTCCTTCTCTTGCTTTTTATTTGAGAGCCATTAATATGGGATACAATTCCCATACAACAGGACTAAGTTGAATTCCATCTGGTCGATATTTCTTCTCCCCATGATGCATCAATACCATCTGGCAGACAACATCAGGGTATCCTAGTTCCATGAGTTGCATATACCCATAATAGGCATGCATATCAACGACCATGCGTTCCATAAAAGTTAATGGTCGCTTTGCATTCAGTACATAATCCGGGATGTAATATTTTCCGATGTCATGTACTCCCGCAGCTTCAGATAAGACTTTTGTCTCACCTTTATTGACCCCCAGATAAGAAGCGATCTTTTTGCATAGAAGTGACACATTTGTACAGTGCGATTGCCATTCTGCCGCAAGAAAGCGACTTGTTGTACTATCCATAATCTTTCTCCTTATGATTAAGAATTGTTGTGAAACCCCCATTTAATATTTTATACATACCCTTTTGTTGTTCCATGTTCTACCCAGAAAGGGCCATAATTGTTGTATACAAAAATTTTACCGGATAGCGGACTTTCGGCGATTAGCATTAAGACACTATCTTGATATCCGCTTGCCTTCGCCATGCATAACACGTCTTTGAAGGTAATCTTTAATACATCTCTGTCTTCTACATATTTAGTAATACAGCTTTGATCAAATACAATCTTTATGACATCTGCATATCCGATTGAATCTGTTTGCTGTATCTTTGTATAGACCGACTCATCCTTTATAGATTCCTTTATAGCAGAGAATTCCATCTGAAGTGTTTCTTCGCAGATGTCCTGGATGTGATCCAGCAAATTTAAAATTCCCTCTGGCATCCTGCTGGCCTGAGGAGAAATTGTTATCTGTTGGTAAAGCCAATTTTTCTGCCGCATAAATTCCTCGGTATTAATCTTTTTTAAGACTTGTAATATCTTCAATAGATTAAATGTTTCCATGATTTCTTCTCCTTCTTCTATGTATCCAATCGAAAAAATAATCGGGTTTGTTAATTTGTAAATTGATTATTTCACAAACTGTTCAGCTTTAAATCTATCTCCCATATCAATAAAATAACCATACAAAAAGTCTTTCTGCTTTTTCGTAAGTGGTTTTTGATGGGATACGATATACCCTCCATTACCTGTAGGGTTATGGATTAAAGCATATCCTTTTTCATAGATTAAGAAATCACGGTATAGAATCATTTTCATGGGGTTACGCTTCTCGTCTATTACCCATTCATCCCGCTGAAACCTTTTTTCTTTGCAGATCTTCTCTGCTGATTCCTCATGAGTTCCAAAGTCAGCTTCACAAAAAGTTCCAGACGGCGAAAGCCATCCGAATGGTTTTGTTTCAGATTTCTTGACATCTGATTGTTCTGTCTTAGAGCCATTCGGCATTATTCCATTCATAAAGTTTCGGTAGTGTAAACCAAACTTCTCTTCGTTTATTTCTCGACTTACAATATCTTCGTACTTCAGCCCTTTATTATCATCATCACAGAGAAGAAACATGCGACAAGCACCAAATTCTTGAATACTAAAATTTAACCCATAACATTCCATGACATAGAACATTCCGATCCTTAGATCCGCATTCAACTCACATGCATCAATATAGTTTTTTCCGCTTAAAACACCCCAGACGATGTGAAAATAATAACTAAATCCCTTTTCAAAAGTTTCACATTTACCATCTTCATCTATAGAGACAAATTCACTGCATTCATCTTTGTTTTGATGAAATTTGCAGGATGTGTTTCTGCAGATAATCTTCCTTTTTCCCATACTTCTTTTCCTCCAATTCAACCCGCTCAACAACGTGATTTTTTAATTTCTTACATATAAATTTTTCTTTTTATATGTAATCTTTGTAATATGCTCACAAGTAAGCACCTTTTTCCCTTCCTCAGAAAGATGGTAAGGAGACTTAGCAGCACCTAATTCTCTTATAAGTTCCTCCCCGCATTTTCGGCTTACCCAGCAACTTGATGAAAAATAACCCTTATGAACCATTATTCTCATAACAACATCAAGATTTATTTTAATAGACGCTTTCTTCCCATTCACTTCAAATTCAACAGTAACACTTTTAGCTTTTATACCTGTTAAAGCTTTTGCTATCTCAATTTCATAATCCTCTACAACTGACTTATGTTCTATGAACTTTTTTACTCTCTTGCATCGAGACTTTTTGAACATCCATTGATCTCTTTCTGTTTCTAATCTTTTAATTGCTTCCGATTTAAGATCAATTATTCCGCACAACGAACTGGCGATGTCTTGTTCATTAAACATTGGATCTAGTGTTGCTTCACATTCATTCTCGGGATTCATGGAGATGTCCTCCAATTCAATCCATAATTTTTTCGCTTCAGCCAAATTAAAAGATTGGAGCTTTTGGCTCCATTCGTTCTGTGTAAGAAAATGACCATTTGTATCAATTACAATATCATGCAAGTTCTTGCGTAGTCTGAACCATAATTGATCATTAGCCAATAAATTCAAAGAGTCAACAATATACAGAAACGGCTGCTCCATACTAAAATGTGAAGCTGGAATATAATCCCGTAATTGTAAATCATCTTTTCCTCCCACATTAACGGAATAGACATCATAACATTCAATATTCAAAGCATATTGAATATTTTTAATGAAAGAAGAAAAATCCAAATCTCCCAGGCTACTCAAGTTGTATAAATAATATTTTTTACAAAGAGAGTGCTTTTCTTTGAACTTCAATCCAGCATTTATGATCGTTTTCATAATACTTCCTCCTTGAACTCTAATCTAACTCAGCTTCATCTTCCAAAACGGTAAACTTAATCTCTTTCGTACCATCAAGTCCAAGTTGATTGCACTTTCTTCTGGTTGATGTCCCGCCGGAGTGCCAGGTGTTCGATAATAACAGCGAGTTTACAATTTCACTATAATAAAATCCGTATGAGAAAATTTCTTCTTCAGAATCTGGTTCAAACTCTACCCATCTAAGATATTCCGCAAATGCATCTACGAGCGACTGCATAAGTCGGATACAACTAGTTACAATATCTTTGTCGGAATGAATGGACAGTTCTCCGCATTCCCTTTCAATCATTTTGTCAACTGTATGTATCAAATCGGCCTTTTCTTCTTCATTCAATTGATCGCCATTATTAAGATCCATTTCATTGATTCCATTGACAAATGCATTTCTAAGCATCTGTGCCTTTGTATGACACTTGTTTTGACGTTCCATAGCACACACTCCTTTTCATCCACAATCTGCATCTTAAATCTTTCTTCTCCTTTCCTTCTATGAAAATGTTTCATAGATAGTATGCTAATAAAGCAGTGGATGAAAACGACTTCTTTACCCGTAAAAGACCCCATCCTTTTCTATGCCACGGACATCGACATTCCATCCTGCATCCGTAAAAGGTTTTAACCCTATAGAAAGTCTTTCTGTCATCGTTTTCGCATACGCCTGTTCCTCATCATAAATCCGCTTCTTTTCTGGATATTCAGAATCTGCTCTTTCTGCTCTGTCGATTTCCTCATTCAAACGCTGTAAAATCCCGTCATGTAAGACATTCCGAATTCTGCGGCAGCGCCTCAGAAACTTTATTGGATTTTTCGTAGGCTTTACATAGTAAAAATCCAATAATTCTAAAAACGCATGAATTCCTTTTTGCTTTTCATACTGCTTTGCAAGATCTCTTCCCTTTTTTAGTTCCGGATGAATCGGTGACGGTTTGAGTACTATGCCTGATCCCTCAAACCTTATGACAATCTTTTTTTGATCAGCTATTGCCGGAAAACCCGCCGGAAACAGGATATGGAACTTTTGATTCTGGTACCGGATACAGGATGGAGTAACCGTAACGTCCATCGTATGAAAAAGTTCATCTGTCAGAGATTCTTCTAATATAGCCCGCATAAATTCCGGCCAATCGAGATAAGCAAAATTATGATTTTGCATGATCCCTTCCAGCTTACGAAGGTCAAGCCCGGATTTCATAGTTTCCACCTGCCGGCTTATTTCACTGAGCATCTCCTTTTCTTTTTGTATCTCAGCAAGTATCATTTCGTTTACTTTCATTCTTCGTCTCCTTTCGCCATATACGGTTGGATCTGCTCCAATAGCTTCTGAAACTTTAGAGAACTTTTCTTTAGCCTCTTCTCCTTTTCATAAATCGCTTCCACCTCATAGTCTGTATCTTTGTTTACGAAAACATAAAGAAAAGGTGCCTGCCAAAAAAGTGCTGCTTTATCCTGGTTGATTTCATCGTCATACCGCTCCCCTGCTATTCCACAATAAAGAAAACAGATTTCTTTCAGTGCTTTTCTGGTTCGGATTCTCATAAAATCTTTTGGAAGAGCTTTGTTAAGCTTATGAAACACAGAATCTCTGGGGATCTTGATAACTTTCATTGCTCTGCATCGGGCCAGGTTTTCCATGCGATCCGCTTCGTCGTAAAGTGCCTGCTTCCCTGGATAAAAAACCCTGACCTTTTGATGAGCATTTTTCGCCCACTGGCAGTTTTCTAAGAAAGTCACTTCCATGTAGCCGCTCTTCTTTGTCCATGGATTAACGCCGCGGAAGATGGAACACAGCATCTCATCCAAGTCTATTCGCTGCTTGAAGTCCATAACAATCTTCTCCTTCCGCTGTTTGAAGTCCTCAACAATCTGTTCCTCTGTTTTGCGGTCCCGTAGGGAAAGAAGTCTTTTAAGATCCAATTCTTGAATTTTCTTCATTACCCTTAGAAGCATATAAAAATATTCTGGATGATGCCGATTGATCGTATCTCCCTCCGCCATTTTTGACTTTAGAAGTCCCGTTCCTTTATAGGTATTGACAAAATAATGTTCAAAGGAACGATATTTCATAACATCAGATAGCTTTATCTTAAGAAGACAAGACTCACTGGTAATCAAATTCGTAACGCTCCGCCCAAATCCTCCGCTGTTATACAAACTTGACAAGATACACTCAAAGACTGCATTAAGATCTCCAAAGGTCCTCCGGATCTCCAAAAGCTTTTGAATCGAGAGCGGGTAAAGACTGTGATTTCCTGCCTCGTAATAAACACTGGCATCACTGAAGAAAAAAATGATCTTTCGCCTGTTTTGCATATAGTATCCGGAGATCTTTTCATCTTCCTGTCCAGTACGAATACGGATCCCCCGATAGATGCAAAAGTTAAGTTCGGCACTTCCCTTCTTGATATTGAAATATGCTTTCATGTTTTCTCTCCTGATGATGTATTCATCTTTGGCTTCCATCGGATAGTTTTTGCGGATCTCCTCTTCGGGAATTGTTGAATAACCGGTTTTTCCTTGAAAGAATTTCTTTAATTCTCCTAAATAAGGATTCTCTTTTTGGAGCAATTCATAAAAATTCTTATAGTCTTTCCAAACGGACCACATTTCTGAATCATGTGTCATCATAAACCCCAAAATATCTTTTCGTAAAATTTGTGGATCTGCCGAATTTTCAGTATGTACCACATAGGCAAGATAATCTTTCAAGGCACACTCTTGCGAATTTGAAAGAGGTTTTTCACCCCATTTATCGACAATAAATAATTCTGACCGTAAGATTTTCTCTATATCTTTTCCGGGGGTTGATAACTCGCCAAAAAATTCGCGAGCTCTGACAGCATCTCCATTCTTTTTATAAAAACAAATAACCTTATACATTGGTAGAGCGGGAACCCAGTCGATATCGCTGTTCAGTATCCTCCACACATAGCTTTCAACCAGCCTATCCCACTTAGCTTCCATCAAACATAAAGCTGCAGTCTTTTTCCAGGGTATGGATTTGTTTGAAAGAGATCTGATTCGATCGAACAAACGAATAGCATCCGCAGTCTCAAGGTTGAACTCCTGGAAAATATAAACAATGCATTTCAGATCGGCGATTGGCAATTCAAGGTTTTTAAAATACGACAACTTATCTTTCGAAACTCCAGAATTCTCAAGCCTCTTATAAAGCCTTTCCTGCGTTTTCCTCATATAATTTTTCTCCTTTCACTTGTTTATTTGCCGCTTTAGGATATCGAATGACAGAGCTTTGGGATCTTCCCGGTTTTTTCAAGGATCTTCATCCCCGATTACAGAAAAAGATCCATCTCCCTTACCCATAGGATGCTCACGCCGTTCCCATCCATATATAGTGCCATATAGGGTCAGACGGTTTTTTCCCACTTTCACCAGTAGTAAATCTTAGGCCGCCAGCGTGTTATTTCTCTATACTTTTTGTTTTTGAATCGAAAATATGGTTTTGATTCCCATTCTCTAAATCGGCATGCCAGTGCTTCTAATCGTTGCAACCATTTTTCATATATTTGAGCATACTTGTTAAGCTGGTCAGCAGCACTCTGCCGGCCGGCTTTTTTTCCCCGTAAAGCCCTTTGAAGGCATTTCATCATCTCTTCTTCTTTTCTTAATTCTTCTTTTTTCATGCGAAGGTAGTTGTATACCGTTCTTCTGCTGATTCCAAGTTTTTCTCCAATGGCAGTCTGCGTAAGACCACTGTTATATAGAGTGTAGATCTTTTCCTTTTGCTCTTTCATTTTCTGGCATTTATATTCTCCCTTTTTGAATTTTTTCTTCCGTCGTTTGCTTTCGTAGTGTTTTTGGCGGCTCCTCTTTCCTATGCTTTGTCCAATCGTTATTCCTGCTTCTTTTTTGATTTCATCGTCTATCCCCAGCTGTTCTAAGATTGTCTGGTTCCGCATTGGAATGTTATCCGTTGTGCGGATATCAAATCGAAGTTGTCTTTCTATGAGTGGGCATAAAAATCCCTCATTGAACTTTACGGCCTGTTCAACAGCTTCCTTTTGATCGCCAGAAAGCAGATAGCAATATTTGCAGTAGATCCAACACATGACCTCTCTATGCCCCTTTACAATACGATGTTTATTTAGGTATGCTTGATAAGCCCTCAGATCCTTTAAAACCTGACGGTTGTGCAGTTCTATATTTTTTGCGGCTGCTTTTCTTTTTCTCTTGCTTTTTTTCTTCTTTTTCCAGCTTTCATACCATACCGGTAAATCTGGAAGAACCTCTTGGACGTAGTAATCAAGCGCAAATTTTTTTGTGCTGATTCTTTCGACGGAAACGGTCTCCATTCCTTTGGTATTAATACTTCCCGGCAGGCGAAGAAACGAAGTGAGCTTTTGCGGCTCTGCATATAGATCAAATTCTTCGTTGAGCTTCTGGCACATGATCTTCATGATTCTTTCGATAAGGACAAAGAGATTCCTTTTTCGCTTCTGATTGAAGACCGGCTGATACAGGACATAAATTAAGCGCAGCTGATGTCCCGTCTCGATCCAGTTTGGCCATGGGAGCCCTGCAAAATTTTCGTCTATAAGCCATTGCTTGATTATTTGCGGATCTTTATCTTTTAATGAATCGTTCTGCCGGTAATCAATATCAATGGCAAATGTTTTGATTGCATGAAGGTTCCTTTTCGAAAAACGTTCCGATTCTTTTTTATATGTATTCATTGTAATTGACAGGTTCGCAGCATCTTTCTTTGTTAAGATATCTTTTAAGATTTTCGTCTGAAAGATTCTTCCGCTGCTTATAACACAGGAATTTCCCTCTTTTCCGATGTTCCAAAGCTTTAACAGGCTTTTTCCGGATTCCCCATGAAGGATGTCCATGAGGTAAATATGCAATAGATAAAATTCCTCATCTGATAAAGAAAACTTCTGACAGGAATTTTTATAAATAAGGCTTCTTTGATCTTCTTTGAATGGAATTCTCATTGTCGCGATCTCCTCCCTATCTTCCGGCAATAACATTTCTAATGATAGTATGATAAAAGTCTTTTTTAGAGAGGGAGCATCGCGCAGACTGCTTTATCATGAAAAATCACCTAAATATGCGGTTTCCGGGGATTTCGGAAGATAGAAAGCCCATGAGAGATTTTAAAATTATTTTCAAAAAGAGCCTCCTCGGATAAGGAAGCTCTTTCTTTTTACTTTTATTCCACTATATGTGAGATCGCTTTTTCGACAAAATCCTCTGCTTTCTTCTCCAAATCATGGAGTGATCCATCGTTTGAAATGTAGAGGTCATAATCAAATTGCTCGACGTTCGCATCGCCCATGTTGCTCTGTTGAGTTTTTTTGATGCGTTTTCCGGGATCCATGTAGATGGTTTTTGCTCCAAAAGTGTCTTGGAGTCTCTGGATTTCTTCTGGCTCTCTTACCTGAAGGAATAAAATATGCTGTATTTCATGGTGTCCATATTTTTTCTTAATAAATGGATCAAATTTTTTATCATAAGATTGAACGTAATGCAGGCATTCTTGAAATGGCAAGTCAAATTTTCTTGTCAAAAACTGCTTGCAATCGGATAGGCGCTTCCTGTCAATTGGATTCTTTTTCCCATCCCAGCCGAAGATCCGATATATTTGCTTGATCGTATCAATTGTCGAATGGGACCCGATCAAGATATAGGAATCACTCTTTTGGTTATGTTCATTGGCTATTTTCATGCATAGCCTTATAAAGGTGTCCTTTCCGCTCCGCGGGTAACCATTGATGATAAATACATGTACATTTTCTTTCATAATGGGTGTTTCTCCTTTCACATAGAGATGAAATAAGATCTCCTTTTCATCAGTAATTGGTTCGTAAATAGTATGCTGAAACTTATAGAGCTGATAGCGGGGAATGAGGGAACGCTTTTCTATGAGGAAATCCTCATTTGGACAGATGGGTTACGATCCTTGATCAAGGAAGCAGGTAAGTCTTTCTAAAAGGACCAGGCGGAATCTCTTAATGGAATCTGTCATAATTCCTTTTTAGGGCGGTGCTCTGCCCATGGGGTTTATCAGCTTTATGATAAAAGGTTTTGTGTGGAGGAAATTCCCTTTTTATCAATTTTATGATAAACGAAAAACAACAAAAGAAAGGTGTGTTCTTCTGCCTTTTTCGTTATCAGCTTGGTGATAAATTATGAAAGAATTTTTTCGTTATCAACTTAGTAGTAAATTTATGATGGAAATAAGTTATCAACTTACTGATAAGCTGAATTTGGGCTGATGATTTTTTGGAGGAAAGGAGAAGGGAAAGGCTTTGAGACGGATTTTCGCATTATCTGGATGAATTCTTGCAAAATATTATAGAAAAGGTAGTTTTATCGGTAAAAAAGGGATAGGAAAAGGGCGGAAAGGGTAATATTTATTTGGGTGTTTCATGTATGTTTCTAAAGAAGAGCAGTTTTTGAAAACTGCAAACAGAACACTTTCAATGACTTTTCTTCCGTATTTCTACAGTTTTATCCCATATATATTTTTATCAATAAGCTGATAACATAATTATTATCATCAAATTGATAAATAAGACCCTGTTTTTTTAAAAGAAAAAGAGAGCCTCCGCTCTCTTTTAAGGTAATAATACATCCAATACTTCTTTTGGATTAGCACCGAGCTGAACAAGCTGCACATATATTTGACACCCTTTGTCAAATAAGTCCAGGCTCTTATATTTTTCTCGCTGCACGACTACTTCTCTTAAATAGTTCATTCCTTCCTCAATTGTTTCGATTGTTTCAAACATGTTTCTTTTCCCTTATAGTTTTATAAATGCAAGTATTAAGACGACGCCACCTATAGTACAAAGCGTCGATAGATCCAACAAACCAGCCCTCATTCGTATAATGAGGTAATAAAACAACAAGGAACACATACAAAATCGAAAGATTAATGAAATCCTTTCATTGACCTTCTTTTCGAATACTTCATTGTTTGCGTACTCTGTTATGTATCGTATGAGTATTTTCTTCAAATGAACTTCCTCCTTTTTTTGCAATGAGAAACGAATCGAAGTATTGATATGTCTGCTCCGATTCGTCCGTAATATTTTCCTATAATAGTATGTAAAAAAAGAAGAACCTCTAAATCAGGGTTTGTGTAAGTAAAAAATATATTGAAAAAAATTCAAAGTATGGTATACTTCTACATGTATAATAAAGCTAAAATATGCAGGTTTTTGCCATCCTGGTGGCGAAATACGGCAAAACTTCTATGTCACTCACGTTTTATGAGTACATCATTATTTTCTTAAAGCCTATTACTATGGTTTATATCAAATCCAGGAAATTCACCATGCTTCTTATTTTTCCAGAATCATTTCAAACATACTATTGATGGAGGTATTATCGCTGAAGCGCTGATGCATCCGTTGTTTCTGTATCATACTGTACAAGTGAGGAGAAGTATATTGAAGAGAGCAAATGGACAGGGAAGTATATCTACTCTAAAAGGAAAAAGGCGTAAAAAGAAATGGGCACGGGTCGTAACTGGATATCAATATGATGAAAAAAAAGATACCGTTATTCAAATCAGAAAAAGCCTGGGTGTTTACAAAACAGAATCAGAAGCACAAAGAGCTATAGACAATTATCAAAGAAATCCCTATGAATTCCTAAATAAAGATATGGTACTCAATGAGGTATTTTTAAAACTGCACGAAATCATTTATGAGACAAATCCTGATTATGCAGATGATCTAAAGTATCATTGGAGGTACTGCGACCAGATTAAAAATGAAAAAATAACGAGCTTACAAACCGTACATTTAATGAGATTTCTAAACAGTCCTCCATTCTATATAGATGACAGCGGAAATAAAAAGTATGCTTCCCCAAATACAATCATGCGAATCAAATCACTCCTAAATCAGATGTACGATTTGGTGACTGCTGAAAGCATCCTCCCTGTCAATCTTGCGAGAAACTTTAAAATAAGCAAAAAGGTCAAAAGAGAATATAAACAGCAGCATAAGCGTCATGTTCCTTTTTCAAAAGAAGAAAGGGAAATCATAAAATCAAGGCTTGATTACCCTTTCGTAGACTTCATCTACATCAGCATTTTCATGGGATGGCGGCCGGGAGAGCTGGTTGAAATTTTAACTGAGAACACGTTCCTTGAGGAGGGGTATGTCATTGGAGGAAAAAAGACCGAGAACGGGTATATGAGAACCGTTCCAATCCATCCGTCTATTAAAAATATCATAAGATCATATTACGACCTCGCAAAAGAACTGAACAGCCCATATTTGTTTAATGATCCTTACATTTCAAGGCACAGTACAACAGCGAAACATTTAAGCTACTCTAACTACAGATATCGGTTTAGCAAAGCCATGGCGCATTTAGGATTAGACTCCCATACTCCGCATGATTCGAGAACCACCTTTGCCACAATAGCAAAGACATCCGGTATAGATGCTTTTGCAATAAAAAAGATCATGGGACATTCCACCAAAAACGATGTCACTGAGGACTGTTACATTGATCCTGATTTTCAATGGTACGTAGAACAAATGGGAAAATTTAATTACGATGGAGAGAAAGAATGATGATAAGGAGAAAGAACGGAGACGGCACTATCCGTGAAATCAGAAAGAATGGAAAGATATGTTATCAAGCGTTATCTCCTTTGAATAACCAGCACCGCCTCTCTTTAGGAGTTTATCCATCGAAACGTGCTGCTAATGATGCGATTGAGGGTTTTAAAAGAAATCCAGCAGCCTTTTCCTTCATGACGTTTGAGCAGCTTTATGAAGCCTGGGCAGACGAGGTGGACATGTTGAGAAATGATCCTTATGTCTACTCTTACTGCTCTTCACTGCATCAGAAAAGAGTTGTCTGCATATCAAAAAAGGACATAGTACGATGTATCAATTCAGCCCATAAGGTCGATGCTGCCGGAAAGAAGGTACATGCGTCTTCCAATACGAAACAAAAGATGAAATCTTTTTTTAACAGGATCTTTGATCACGCAGTCCTTAAAGGAATCATAAAGGAGAATATCGCAAGAGATATTCCTTTTAATTTCTCCGAGAAGCAGAGCGGTCGTATACAGAGATTTTCTAAGGACGAGATAAAAATCCTTTGGGAACAAGTTGACAATCCATATACTTCATACATTGCAATTCCCGTATTAATGTGTCTGTATCATGGAATATCCGGCAGCCAGATTGTGCGGGTCAAGAAAACGGATCTACATTTTGATAGAACCATTTCCGTTCCGATTGATACATGCGGGGAATATATACACCCGATTCCAGTTCATCCAAAACTATATGCAATCGTTACGGAGCCTTCTTTGAACTCCAAGTCTGATTCTCTGTTTCCGGATGAGTTTGGAAATGAGATGACCTACGACGTTTTCCGAGGGAGATATCAAAAAGTTCTAAACAAACTTTCCTGCCCTCACGCTATCGGAGATATGAAAAACACGTTTCTTAACGCCGCTGAGAAAAGCAAGATAGACCCGTATATTTTAAAGCATTTCTTAGAGGTCCACGACCGAAGAAGACAGCCGTTAGTTTATGACGAAAGCATAAAGGAAAAGATGAAAAACGCGATACTTTACATAGGAGAAACTTATGATAAATAGAAGAAAGAAAGGAACTGGATGCATCCGGTTTATCGGAAAAAACAGAAAAAAACCATGGCAGGTAGTTATCTCTAAGAAAAAGCATGATGGATCCAGAATTCGGATTCATCTTGGCTGTTTTGAAAAGAAGGAACAGGCCAAAAAGTATTTAGACGATTACCTTCGCGATCAAAAGCCCAGAGTCATTTCTCTGAAAGAGCTGTTCCGTTTATTTAAAAAACACTTTAAGCATCATTTTCCAGAGAAAAGCTATCGGATATATGAGTCCGGGTATGAATTTAGCAGACAATACTGGGGCAAGGATGTTTCTTCTATGACCTTGTGTGATATAAAAAATATACTGCTTAACGGCACCCGCACAGGGGAAAAAGGGAACCTAATCTATATCAGCAGTGCAGCAAGAGAAAAAGTAAAATCATGCTTTAACAACCTTTTTGATTTTGCTTATGATCACTTTTACATAGCAATGAACATGATCAGAGACATTTCATTGAAAGCGCTGATCCAATCTTAACTTACTCCTCTTCATTACAATGTAAGGAAACTTACAGTTTTTTTAATGCAATAAAAAATATATGGAACACCGCAAGAAACGTGGTGTTCCTTTTTTTATTGCATTTTAGGCTTCTTTAGACCTCCCTTAACTGCTTTCCTTATTTAGGGATACACAAAATTCATAATTCGTTCAATCAGGGATACAAAAAGAAAGCAGAATTTACCTTAAGGGATACAGAAGGCTCATTATTTACTCTTCGGGATACACATTCCAAAAAACCATTTGTATCCCTATATTTCGGCGAAAAAATCTGGCAGAAGGACACGCTTCTGTTTTATGGTAACCAATTTTGGTAACCAATTTGTAACCAACGTGTAACCAACGTATATATTTTTACTGATTCTTATATGCTATTTCCATATATTTACGCAAAAAAGAAATGGCCCAAAACCCACGGTTTTAAGCCATTTCTTGATACTTTTTGAATCTTTTATTTAGAACTTACCTTCTTTGGCGCTCTCCTCTAAACTAACTGCTACAGCTACCGTAGCACCTACCATTGGGTTATTTCCCATACCGATTAATCCCATCATTTCTACATGGGCCGGCACAGAAGAAGATCCTGCAAACTGTGCATCACTATGCATACGTCCCATAGTATCTGTCATACCATAAGAAGCTGGTCCTGCTGCCATATTATCCGGATGAAGTGTACGTCCTGTACCTCCGCCGGAAGCTACAGAAAAGTATTTTTTACCCTGCTCCATACATTCTTTCTTATAGGTACCTGCAACAGGATGCTGGAAACGAGTCGGGTTTGTGGAGTTTCCTGTGATGGAAACATCAACCCCTTCTTTATGCATAATTGCAACACCCTCTGTTACATCATTTGCACCGTAACAGTTAACCTTAGCTCTCAAACCTTCAGAATAAGATTTTCTGAAAACTTCTTTGACTTCTCCTGTATAATAGTCCATCTCTGTCTCAACGTATGTAAATCCATTGATTCTTGAGATAATCTGAGCAGCATCTTTTCCAAGACCGTTTAAGATAACTCTCAATGGTTTCTGGCGAACCTTATTTGCTTTTTCAGCAATACCGATAGCTCCCTCAGCAGCAGCAAAAGATTCATGTCCTGCCAAAAATGCAAAACATTCTGTTTCTTCTTCCAACAGCATCTTTCCTAAGTTACCATGTCCAAGACCTACTTTACGCTGATCCGCAACAGATCCCGGAATACAAAATGCCTGAAGACCTTCCCCGATTGCCGCAGCTGCATCTGCCGCTCTTTTACATCCTTTTTTAATTGCAATCGCCGCACCTACAGTATACGCCCATTTTGCATTTTCAAAGCAAATCGGCTGAATTCCTTCCACCTGAGCATAAACATCTAATCCAGCAGCTTTTGTAATTTCTGCAGCTTCTTCTATAGAATTAATGCCATACTCTTTCAAAACAGCAAGAACTTGTTTTTCTCTTCTCTCATATGATTCAAATAAAGCCATTCTTCGTTACCTCCTATTGTTTTCTTGGGTCAATAATTTTCACAGCGTCATCAACGCGTCCGTATTGACCTTTCGCCTTGTCCATAGCTGTCTGAGCATCGTCTCCGGCTTTGATAAAATCCATCATTCTTCCAAAATTGATAAACTGGTATCCGATAATCTCATCATCTGCATCAAGAGCGACACCTGTGACATAACCTTCAGCCATTTCAAGATAACGAGGTCCCTTCTTCAGAGTTCCATACATTGTACCAACCTGAGATCTTAAACCTTTTCCTAAATCTTCCAGCCCGGCACCGATCGGCAGTCCGTCTTCAGAGAAAGCACTCTGAGATCTTCCGTATACGATCTGTAAAAATAATTCTCTCATTGCTGTATTAATCGCATCACAAACCAAGTCTGTGTTTAATGCTTCTAAAATCGTTCTTCCCGGCAAAATTTCAGACGCCATAGCTGCGGAATGTGTCATGCCTGAACATCCGATGGTTTCTACCAATGCCTCCTGAATAATACCTTCTTTTACGTTAAGAGTTAATTTGCACCCTCCCTGCTGTGGCGCACACCAACCTATACCATGTGTTAACCCTGAAATATCAGCGACATCTTTCGCTTTTACCCATTTTGCTTCTTCAGGAATCGGGGCAGCTCCATGGTTTACACCCTGAGCTACTGTACACATTTGTTCTACTTCATGTGAATAAATCATGTTGAAACTCCTTTCAGTATTAAAATTAACAGTTTCATTTTAGCATATCGTTAAAAATAAAACAACAAATTATCTTAATATCTTTATTAACTTCGACAAACATTTTACAAATCCTGTCGAATCAGAGAAATGGAAGTCTCATACCCAATCCCATGAATTTCTTTGCAACTACGTAGCAGCAAATTCCTGATAGTCTTTCGAGATAAATTTCTATTTTTTCCCTTGTTCATGCCGCCGTTTCAAAACCAATGCACAAACAACGCTGATCAACGCCACTGCTGTGGAATACAATCCAACATATATGGTATCTCCTTTTCCGTAATTGATCAAAACCGTACAGATTGTAGGTACCATTCCTGCCACAAGAAAACTCGGAACATGATATACAAATGATATTCCAGAATATCGAACTTCCGTCTCAAAATAAGAAGACCACAAAGAACTGATAACTGCCCATATTAAATTGTAAGCAATGCTCCATCCGAGAACAATTCCAACAATTGTAATTAAGAGATTTCCATGACTTAATTCGATTACTTTCAATGTGGGAATACTTAAGACCGCCGAAGCCAATCCTCCAATCACAAACGTTTTTGTATTTCCCAATTTCTGTGCACACCATCCGCCAAACAAAGTAAACGGTATCTTAAATATGCAGGCAACAATTGTAATAATATAAGTCTGAATTAGCGGCATTCCGAGCCAGCTAATGCAGTAGGACAAAATCCATACAATGAAAATATTATAAAATGTGCCGTCTACCCACCTGGTTCCGCATCCCAGAAGCAGCGTTTTCCAATATCCTTTTACCATTGGCACAAATCCGACTTTATGTTTTTTTCCTTCTGCCTCTTCTGCTTCCAGCTTTGCCTGCGCTTTTTTATAATCCTCTGTTTCCATCATCTCCCCTTTTTGCCGTATCACAATCGCGGTCAAAACAATGGCAGCTAAAAACGGAATTCTCCATCCCCATGTAAAGAAAATTTCTTCCGGAAGCACCAGCGTTGGAACAGCAATAAGAATTGAGGACAGGCCAAATCCAATGGGTAATCCAATCTGAGGAATTGCAGAATAAAAAGAACGTTTATTTTCCGGCACATTTTCATAAGCCATTAAAATTCCGCCTCCCCAAGTGCCGCCTCTTCCAAAACATTGTGCCAGACGCATCAACTGAAGAACAAAAACAACCCAGATACCTGCCTGCGCGGAAGACGGAAGAATTCCTATGATCGATGTAGAAATTCCCATCATCAGCAAGGAAGCATACATGGTAACCTTTCTTCCTTTTCGATCTCCGATATGCCCAAAGAAAATTGCTCCAAAGGGTCCGGCAATATATCCAATCGCAAACGACATGTAGGATAAGATCAAGGCTGTCGTTTCATTGCCTGTCTGTGCGAAAAATACTTTATTAAATACCGTTCCCGCCGCCGTTCCGTACAGCAAAAAGCAATACCATTGAACTGCGCTTTCAAACAAAGTAATTGCCGCAATTTTTCTGAATTTTTTATTTCCCATGACATCCTCCTAATCTTCTTCCCCATCATAATATTGAAACGGCCAAGGTCCGGAATAAGGCGCATCCGTTGGAATCGTCACATAATGAGTATTGATCTGGTCATCCTCTAATTCATGAATCAAATATGCGGGATTCCCCAGAAAAAAGCGATCTCCGCCTCCTTTAAATCCATTTCTTTTTTCCTGCTCCGTAACAGATGAATCATACTTTCCGCGGAAATCCACTTCCATCTGCATAGAGATTGACGGACAGGCTACGCTTGGTATTCCTTTCCAGCATGTAAAAATTGCCGTGTGCATATGTCCGCAACAGAGACGAACATTTTCATGCTTTTTCAAAATTTCTGCCAGCCGGTCCGCTTGATCGAACCCCTCATCCATTGCCGGCAAACCTGTAACAAACGGCGGATGATGTGTCAGGACTAACGTAGGTTTTTCTGGATATTCTCCGATTTTCTTCTCCAGCCACTCGGCAACCGCGTCACTTAATCCTCCCGAATGACATGACGGTTTGCTGGTATCCACTACAATCACTCTCATCGGATATTCATCAATTGTATAACAAATATATGGTTGGATTTCTCTTTCTACCGGAACTTCCTCCGAAAACATTTCTAAAAAGAACTCTCTCTTATCATGATTTCCGGGAACAATATAGACTGGTCTTGGAAGCTTTCTCAGCCCTTCTCGAATCAGTTCGTACCCCTCTTTTGTACCGCCCTCAGACAAATCTCCGGTCACGACAAATAACTCCGGCAATTCATAATCTTTTTGTTTGCAAAAGTATTCTACCGTCTGATCCAGAGCCTTTTTGGTATCCGCTTTTTGAAAGGAAAGCTTCCCGTCACCTCTTAAATGGAAATCTGATATTTGTATAACCCTCATAAAGATATTACCTCCTGGTTTTTTTATCGTTGTTCCAGAACTTAAAATATGCTACAATTAATTAAAATTTTAATTAAAAACATCAATGTTTGTTTGATTTAATTTTATAATTTTTAATCAAACAAGGCAATTTATTTTAATTATTTTAAAATAAATATGGATTTTTTCCTAAAAATCGGCGTTTTATTTTATATATTATTCACAAATTAATTAAAAATTTATTAAATTTTTAACCAACAAAGGAGAGGGTATCATGTCAAACTGTAAAAAAATAACATTAAAAGATGTTGCAGAACATTCGGGGGTATCCGTCAGTTCTGTTTCTATGATTCTAAATAAACGATCTGATGTTTCCTTTTCAGAAGAAACCATCCAAAATGTTCTTTCTTCCGCTCAAAAACTAGGTTATTGCACAAAGAAAAATGCAAAAACAAAAACTTCCGTGCAGTCTCCTAAAAATATCATCGCTATCTTTTGCCCTAATATTTCCAACGCCTATTATTCTACAATTGCTCAGTCCATCGAACAGGCAGCTCATTTAAAAGGCTTTAAGACCATCATTTTTACCACATTTCGGGACGATAAACTAGAGCAGGAATTTATAAAAGAAGTTCTCCATATGAATTTAAGCGGAATTATTTTTACAATGATGCCTGAAAAGCCTTCTTTCCTGGAACGTATCGCAAAAAAACTTCCGGTTATAACAATCGGAGATAAAACCTCTCCGCTGGATCTTGATGTAATCGAGACAAGCAACTACACCGCCGGAATTTTGATGGCTGAACATTTATATGAGTTAGGACATCGCCATATTGCATTTCTTACAACCACAATCGGTCCTTCCTTGTCCCTTGCCATGCGTTTCCAGAGACTCCGTGCGATCCAGGACACGTATCAAAAACTTTCCATGGGAGAACCATATGAAATCATTGTCAAAGAAAAACAAGTTTCTCCTGAACTGGAACGTAAAAACATTTTTTTAGAACACGGTGTCGGATATGATTTATGCAGCCAGTGTCTTGCTGACCGCCGTTTATCAAGCCTCACCGCATTTATCGGAAATAATGACATGGTTTCTTATGGAATTATGGACGCTATTTTAAAAAAAGGATATAAAATTCCCGCAGATTTTAGTGTCTGCGGCTTTGACAATGATTTTGCTTCCAGTCTTCTCCCAATTTCACTTACAACCGTCGAGCATTATATGGAAGATAAGGGAAAAAAAGCATTTGAAATGCTTTATCAAAAAATTCAAAATAGTGATATGCAAAACATCTCAGATCAAAAATGTATTATTCGTATTGAATATAAATCGAAACTCATTATTCGTGATTCTACGAATCTCTCCAGAACCATTCAAAATTAGCTTTATATTTATATGGATAAAACAAAAACCATCGTACAGATACCCTGTACGATGGTTTTTGTTTTTAAAGGATTCACTTTACTCTCCATCCAGTAAATTTTTCAACTTCTTAAGATTTTTTGCGGAAATTTGATAAAAAAACTGTTTTCCATCTTTCTTCTCAATGCAAACCATATCTTGATCTCCGACCAAAACCTTCGTCAAAGTCCCCGAAGTATAAAAGCGATATTCTTTCCACTGCTCAGTGTTTATTTTGTCTTGCTTTACTTCATCTTTTTCACATTTTCTCAGAATTTTGGAAACCTGAACTGCTGTGTCGTTAAATTTCATCTTCTGGTCTGTGACTACAATTTGAGCATCGCCGATTCTCTGGCTTTGTGTATCATAATTCTTTGAAATCTCAGCATCAATCAATGCATCTCCAATTAAAGCGGCATCATTAAATGCATATACATTTTCCGGAATTTCGTCAAAAATAATATAGCTATTTCCATAAACGCGAAATTCATACGTCGTATTGTCTTCATCAATCAAAGCATATGAGTAAATTTTATCATATTTTTTTTCAACATCGGTCGATGTGATTCCAATCATACGATAACAGCCTGCTACAATCTTTTTTGCATAGCTACACACAGGGCGGTTGGTCACCGCGAAGCTCTGATCTTTCGCCGTATTGGAAACAAAGCTGACTTTGACAATACGACTGCCCTTCACCGCGCTCTTATACTCTGCAATCTTTTGATCTCCGGAGGTTTCATGAATCGCCTTAATTTTTTTATTCAGAGAGCTGGTTTTCCTTTTCTCCATTTTCAATTGGCTTGAAAGCTTTTCATTCTTTTCCTTCAATTCCTGATAATATTCAGATTCTATAACCGAATCTTTGGATGGCTTAAAACAGCCGACAGTCCCAAGAGAAAGACCCAAGATCGCTGTGACTGCCAGTACATATTTACTTTTCCTCATATGCATTCCTTTCCTCTGTCTGTTGAATCCTTTAATATTTTTCCATTATTTCTCCAGCCTTTTTATAGATACTGTTCGATTGAATATACCCGCGAACCATAGACAGCGGATATATATTGGTATCATGTCCTACGATCGTTCCCGGATTCAAAATTGTTCCGCATCCCACTTCGACACGTGAAGAAAGAATTGCTCCGATTTTCTTCATCCCTGTCTTTATGGATGCACCTTCAGCTTTTATCACAATATTGGTTTTATCTGATTTTACATTGGATGTGATAGATCCGGCTCCCATATGAGATTTGTATCCTAAAATAGAATCCCCGACATAATTATAATGCGGCACCTGTACCCCATTGAACAAAATATCATTCTTAATTTCTGTAGAATTTCCCACAACACATCCGGCTCCAATTAACGCATTCCCACGGATAAATGCGCCGGGACGCACCTCTGTTTCCGGACCGATGATGGCCGGACCGTGAATGGTTGCCGTTTTTGCAATGACTGCTGTTTTTGCAATCCAAATATCTTTTTCCGGATGATGGTATTCGTCTTCCAAAAGAGTCGGCCCGATTTTTAAAATAAAGTCTTTAATCAGAGGAAGAATCTCCCATGGGTATGTTGTTTTTTCAAAAAGCTCTTTTGCCATGGTCTGATCCAAATCTGAAAATAACTGCTGATTCGTTAACTGTTCCATGTTTTCCCCCTTTAAAATAATCCAACACTGAAATATCGTTCTGCACGGTCTGGAAGAACTGTTGCAATCACCTTATCTTTTCCATATTTTTCTGCCATTTTCTTTGCCGTATAAAGATTGGCGCCAGACGATGTTCCACATAAAATTCCATGGACTTTTGCAAGCTCCCTTGCCGTTTTAATTGCATCTTCATCGGAAACTTCTACAACTTCTGTAATAATGGAAGGGTCCAAAATTGCAGGAATAAATCCGTCTCCGATTCCCTGAATCTGATGAAGCCCCGGCTCCTGCCCTAAAATTGCCGAAACTCCTTTCGGCTCCGCAGCAATAATTTTTGTATCTGCATTTTGCTCCAGCAAATATTTTGCAATTCCTGCCATTGTTCCGCCGCTCCCGATTCCAGAAACAAAAATATCAATTTTCTGTTGTACCTGCTCACATAATTCCCGAGCTGTCGTTTTATAATGTGCCTGTGTATTTGCCGGATTCTCAAATTGCTGTGGCATAAAGTACCGATCTGATGACGCAAGAATCTCTTCCGCCTTTCGGACTGCTCCATCTACGTTTTCCTCCGCAGGTGTCAGAACAAGTTCCGCTCCCAAAGCTTTAATTAGCTTTCTGCGTTCCTCACTCATATTCTCCGGCATGACAATGATAACACGGTATCCCATGCGAACTCCGCAAAATGCCAGACCAATCCCGGTATTCCCGGAAGTAGGTTCCACGATGGTCATTCCCGGTTTTAACTTCCCCTGCCGCTGGGCATCTTCCAACATATTTTTTGCTACACGGTCTTTGATGCTTCCTCCCGGATTTAAGAATTCTGCTTTGGCATAAATCTTACACCCCAAAGATTTCTCAAAACTAATCAACGGTGTGTGCCCGATTAAATCCAGCATATTTTCAATATACATCCTTCAAAAACCTCCTATTTTAACTTTACTTTGATTTGCACCGGATTATGATCACTGTTCTTAAAATCTTCATCCAAAACTTTTATCTCCTTTAGTTCTATGTTTGGAGATAAAATAAATCCGTCAATGACATAAAACTGTGTCTTTGAATCCCCTCGATCATATGGTTTATTTAACAAACGACAGGTCGGCAGAGTGTCATCTGCCACAAACTGCCAGTCTGAGTCAAAGACCGACTCTTCCAGTTTTCCTGCCTGAAAATTCTCATCGTTCCAAACAGGGTATTTTTCAGCATCGAGTCCTTCAAACGTCTGATTAAAATCGCCTCCGGCAATGACATAGTTCCCATTTTCATATTCCTTTTTCAGAACCTCTGCCAGTCGCTTTGTCTGTTCAACTTTTCCTTCCCCATCATCGTAAGCTTCCAAATGTAAATTCACAAATACCACCTGCCGATCGGTTCCTTTGATTGGCATTCTTTCCACCAACAGGCATCGCTTCAACTGACAGGTCCGAATCGGCCACGAGAACGGAGTTGGAAGAGCAATTCTTTGCGCATCACCGACATTTGCAAATTGACTGAGCAGTACCAGACCCCCGTCTACCTTTCCAATTGTCGGAAAAGGATACGGAATATAATCGCAATAAAAATTCCGCGCATAGGCGAACGTACCATTCCAGCCATCCGAAAATGCCTTTACTTCATTATAATAATACGATCTTTTTGAATTTTGATCGACCTCCTGCAAAAAAACAACTTGCGCCTGACTCTTTTTCAAGACCTTCTTCATCGCCTGAACGTTCGATTTTACCAAAGATGCATCCTCCGGGCGAACATTTTTTCCGCCATCCATGAAGAAATCTTCTGTTTCGCTCAGCGCTCCGTAGCCTACATTCCAAGTCAAAACCGAAATTTCCTGATCTTTCCCAATTGTTTTTGGACTTTTCCCGGAAATTTTTATTTTCTCTTTCTGCTTTGGCCGATACTCTCGAATTGTAAAGAGGACCAAAACCGCGAGAAATAAAATCACAATTCCCGTCAATATTTTGGAAAATCCTAAAATTATCTTTTTTGTACGTTTTCTCAAATGATCACATCCTATTCAAAATCCAGTTCAATTGGGCAATGATCAGATCCCATAACATCTGTCAAAATCTTGGCATCTTTTAGACGGTCTTTCAAAAGCTCAGATACCATAAAATAATCAATTCGCCATCCTGCGTTATTTTTTCTGGCATGAAACCGATAAGACCACCAGGAATAAATCCCCTCCCGATCTGGATAGAAATAGCGAAACGTATCCACAAATCCGGCTTCCTGAAGTTTCGTCATCTTTTCTCGCTCTTCATCAGTAAATCCAGCATTTTTTCGATTTGTCTTTGGGTTTTTTAGATCAATTTCCTGATGGGCAACATTTAAGTCTCCGCAAAAAATCACCGGTTTCTTTTCTTCCAATTTTTTCAGATACATCAAAAAATCATCTTCCCACTTCATTCGATAAGATAATCTTGCAAGTTCGCTCTGTGAATTCGGTGTATACACTGTAATAAAATAATAATCATCAAACTCCAGCGTAATGATACGACCTTCCCGGTCATGCTCCTCAATTCCCATGCCATAACTCACCCAAAGAGGCTCTTTCTTTGTAAAAATTCCTGTTCCGGAATATCCCTTTTTCTCTGCATAATTCCAGTACTGGTAGTATCCGTCCAATTCCAGCGCAAGCTGCCCCTCCTGCATCTTACTTTCTTGGATACAGAAAATATCCGCATCAGCCTCACAAAAAAAGTCAAGAAACCCTTTCTTCACGCATGCACGAATCCCATTGACATTCCAAGATATAAATTTCATTTAATCTCCTCCATATTTTTTGTTATACAAAAAAATTGCAATTCCCGCGGCAATGATAATCAAATATCCAAGAAAACTCCATCCATCCGGAACCTGACCAAAGAAAAAGAAACCGAGAATTGCAGAAAACATAATCTGTGTATAATCATAAACAGAAATTTCTCTTCCCGGCGCGTAGGTATAAGCAGCCGTAATCCCAAATTGTCCTCCGGCTGCCGCCAGACCTGTTAACATTAAAAATATAAGCTGCGTTCCTGTTATCGGATGAAAATCTGCAATCATAAACGGAATACAGGCAAGCATTGAGAACACAGAGAAAAACAAGACAATCACAGGTCCTCGCTCCCCTCTAAGTCCCAGTTTTCGGACGCAGGTATAAGCAAAACCCGCACACATTCCTCCGCAAAATCCAATGATTGATGCCGGTGTGATTCCAGCTGTAAAGCTGGGTTTTACAATAAAAAGGCTTCCTGCAAAAGCCGCAGCAACGCAGGCACATTGTGCCGGTGTAATCTTCTCTTTCAGCACCAAATAAGAAAAAACAATAACAAAAAAAGGCGATAACTTATTTAGGCTGGAAGCATCTGAAAGCACCAGATGATCTACCGCATAAAAGTTACAAAAAATACCTAAGGTCCCAAAAAGGGACCTTAAAATAAACCAATGTAAATTTCTCTTCTGAATCTGAACGCTCTCTCGACTGCGCAGCAGCATCACGAAAGCAATCACTGCTGCAACCAAATTACGAAAAAAACTCTTCTCAATTGACGGCAGATCTCCTGCCAGCTTTAGAAACATTCCCATTAAAGCAAAGGAAAAAGCTGACAGAATAATACACAGGATTCCCCGATTCTTCTGTGTCAGCATTATACTCTGGAAGAATACTCTCCGGTACGTGTATCAATCTTTAACGTATCGCCTTCGTTAACAAATAACGGAACCATAACCTGTGCCCCTGTTTCTACTGTACAAGGTTTGGTCGCTCCCTGAGCTGTATTTCCTTTTTCTCCCGGCTCGCATTCCGTAACCAATAACTCTACAGAAATCGGCGGTTCTACCTGGAACGCATTGCCTGCATGAGATACGATTGTAACATTTTCATTCTCTTTTACAAATTTCAAGGAATCTCCAATCACATCCGGTCCCAGTGCGATCTGATCAAATGTTTCATTATCCATAAAATAGAATAATTCTCCATCGTTGTATAAATACTGCATCTCTTTCCGCTCAATATGCGCGTTTTCAAATTTTTCTGTCGGACGGAATGTTTTCTCTACAACTCCGCCGTTCTTAATATTTTTTAATTTGCAGCGTACAAAAGCCGCTCCTTTTCCAGGTTTTACATGCTGAAATTCGATAATCTGATAAATATTTCCTTCAAACTGGATTGTTAATCCGTTTTTAAAATCTCCTGCTGTAACCATCTTAAAATTGTCCTCCTTCATATATCTTGTTTTCATTTTATTATAAATCTAAAGTTGAAGCAACTATTTATTTGCCAATTTATAAATTTCATAAATATCCTTTTTATCACACGCTTTAAAAGAACCAATGGTTCTGGTTCCTCCATAAGAGCATCCGTCTGCCATCTTTTGAAGTTCTTCCTCTGTTTTAAAGCCAATTTCCTCAGCTTCCCCAAAACCAGTCGGCATATCTAAAGACTTAAAATATGCAACAGTTTTTCTGATCCCCTCCTGTGCCGCTTTGACCGGATCTGTCTCTTTAATTCCCCATACTTTGGAAGCATACTGAGCAAAACGCTTCGGTTTTGCATCATACACATAGGTTGCCCAGGCTCCCCAGACAGCTGACAGACTTGCACCATGTGCAATATCAAATTTAGCACTCAGCTCATGCCCCAGCTGATGTACTGCAAAGTCTTTTTCTGCTCCCAGTCCGGTAAGACCGTTATGAGACAGACTTCCTGCCCACATAATCTCACTCATCGCATTATAATCATAGGAATCTTTGATTGCAATTGCTCCATTTCGTATCACAGTGCGCAAAAGTCCCTCTGCTATTTCATCGGTAATCTCGTTGTTTTCCGACTGTGTAAAGTAACGGTCCAGTGTATGCATCATAATATCTACAATGCCGCATCCAACCTGATATTTGGGCAGTGTATACGTAAGCTCCGGATTCATAATCGCAAATGCCGGACGATTCAAGTCTGTGGAAAGCCCCCTTTTCACTTTTGTCTCCTCATTGGTAAGCACCGCAGAATCACTTGTCTCACTTCCGGCTGCTGCCAACGTTAAGACAACACCTACTGGAAGAGACTTTTCCACGGTTTTCTTCCGGGACCAGAATTCCCACAGATCCGTTTCCGGATTTGCAGTTCCATGAGCCACTGCCTTGGCAGTGTCAATCACACTTCCACCCCCTACTGCCAGGATAAAATCCGCTCCAAATTCCTTGGACTTCTCCACTGCCTCTCTGGCAAAAGAAAGTCGTGGATTTGGCTTTACTCCGCCCACTGTCGTGAAGACAAGACCTGCCTCCTGCAAAGAGGCGGTTACACGGTCCAAAAGCCCGCTTTTTATAACACTTCCACCTCCATAAACTACAAATACCTTTGAAGCGCCTTGCTGCTTCGCAAGATTTCCAACTTGTTTCTCCGTTTCTTTTCCGAATACAATTCTGGTAGGTGTATACTGAGTAAATGAATGCATAATGAATCCTCCATCTTAATTTCTGGTTAATTTCGCGACAATTTCTTCTGCAATTTCTTCAATAGTTTTTCGGTCTGTATTTACCACAATATCGGCTGCTGCCTCATATTTTGGCCGACGTTCCTCCATCATTTTTGAAATAAATTCTATATTCTTGTTTCCTCGCAGCAGCGGCCTGTCATCGTTATCCTTCACACGCTCTAAAATCACTTCCGGCGATGCAGTCAAAAGAACAACCCTTCCATTCTTTTTCATCTCTTTTACATTTTCATCACGAAGTGCTACCCCGCCTCCGCAGGAAACAATCTGATTGTTTCTTTTTTGCAGTTCAATTAAAAGATTGGTCTCACAATTCCTAAAATATGTTTCTCCATATTCTTCAAAAATCTTATTAATTGTCATTCCCTCTTTCTTCACAATCACCTCATCCATCTCAACCTGAGGAGATGCAAGAATTGTACTTAAATAGGTAGAAACTGTACTTTTTCCTGTTCCCATAAATCCAATTAACAAAATATTGTGTGTAAACAATGTTTTTGCCTGAATTCTTCGGCTATTCTCCACAATATAAGTGAAAATGTCCAATATTTCATCCTTATATGTATTATCGTCCACATGCGTTAACAGCATTTTCCGCTGTCTCTTTTCCTGTTCCGGCTGTAAAATCGGAAGGCCATTCTCCTTTTTATAAACCATAATCTCTTTGATAATGTCCATCCGTTCCTCAAGAACCGATACAATCTTTTTATCACAGAGATCCAATCTCTTTCTAATTTCTTCTAATTGGCTCATCGTTTGTCTTTCCTCTTCTCTCCATTCTAGTATCTGCTGCCATCAGATTTCCCATGGCAATCTTTTCTTAGTATAGCATAAAAACCCCGTAAATTTCAATGACTTCTCTTTGTACTTTCCCCATTGCCGCTTCTGTTTCTTTTTAAAAAATCTATAAAGTCTCTCACCACCGGCGTTAAATATTTATTTTTCTTCATCACGAGATAAATATAGCGTTCAATGGATGGAGAAATAATCGGGCGAACGCAGACATCCATGGTATCCAGCAGTGGAATTTTAGGTAAGATTGCAATGCCGAATCCTGCTGCCACAAGACCAGCCACAGAAGAATCTTCTTCTCCTTCATACGCAATGATCGGCTGACGCTTTATTTTTGTAAAGCAATGATCAATGACCGGACGAAGTCCGCTATTTGGGGTAAAATACACATATTCGTAATCTACTGTATCCAAAAGATCAATCTCTTTCTTTTCTGACAGCGGATGCCCTTTCGGAGTAATTAGCACCAGTTCTTCCTGTCCAATCGGAAGAAATTCCAGTTCTTTTTCTCCATCTACATAGGAAGAAAACACGAAATCATATTTTCCGTCTTTTAATTCCTCTATGATTTTTTTGGTTGTCCCTTGCCCAAAAGAAAATTTAATGTGATTCTCTCCCTTGACACTTAGATACTCTTTGATCAACTGCGGAACAAAATGACTCCCCAATGTAAAGATATATCCCATATCAATAAAGCCGCCATCGACTCCGGAAGATTCCATCAAGATTCGTTTTCCTTCATCCAGCATATCCAAAGACTGCTCTACATACCGTAAAAATAAAGCTCCGTACTTTGTCAGCCGCGCATTTCTGCCCTGTTTTTCAAAAAGCTTCACTCCCAATTCATTTTCCAGACAGGAAATCGCATGACTTAAGCTTGGCTGAGTGATCGAAAGCATATCCGCCGTTTTTGTATAATGTTCCTCTTTCGCCAAGGTCCGAAAATAATATAAATGATTCAAATTCATAACTATATCCCCAAAATCCATAAATTTTATTTATAAATAGTATAACACATTCTTCATTGCATTTATATATTCACTTTGCTATAATTATTTTTAGAAAATTATTTTATAAATTGGAGGAATCATAATTATGGCAGCAAAGAATTTCCGTAAATTATTTGAACCGTATACAGTAAAATCCATGACACTGAGAAATCGCATTGTCATGACTCCCATTGGAACAAATTTTGCTGAGCATACTGGAGAAGTAAATGAAAGACTCATTGAATATTATAAGCAGCGTGCAAAAGGCGGAGCGGGCCTGATCATTATTGAAGGTGCCAGTGTCTACTCCCCGCAGGGTGCAAGCGGTTCCTATCAGCTCCGTATCGACCACGATAACTATATCCCGGGCCTTTATCGGTTATGCGAGAGCATCCATGACTGCGGCTCTAAAATCAGCATCTTATTAAACCATGCGGGATCCGCTGCAAACGGTACCATCACGAATATCCAACCGGTCTCTGCATCTGATATTCCTTCCAGAGTGGGAGGGGATATTCCAAGAGCTCTCTCTAAAGATGAGATTTTAACAATTGTCGATAAATTTGCACAGGCAGCCAAACGCGCAGTCACTGCAGGGTTTGATGCAGTTGAAATTCAGGCGGGGCATGGTTATCTGTTAAATCAGTTCCTATCTCCGACAACCAATGACCGCAGCGATGAATTTGGCGGCTCTAAGGAAAACCGCGCCCGTATTGTTACAATGGTTTTAAAAGCCGTGCGGGATATTGTAGGTGAGAATATTCCAATTTTTCTTGGCATCAGTGCAGATGAGCTTGCGGAGGGCGGAAATACTCTGGAGGATACGCTGGAGATCGTTGATTATTTCAAGGACTATGCTGATGTATTTTGTGTTTCTGCCGGTTTAACTTGTTCTATCCAATATCAATATGATGCCGACTACCTTCCGGACGGATGGAAATCATATATGTCCAAAGCAATTCGGGAAAAAACCGGAAAACCATGCCTTACCAGCGGAAACATTCGGGAACCGGAGGTTGCAAATCGTATTTTAGAAGACGGAGATGCAGACCTGATTGCCATCGGACGCGGATTAATCGCAGATCCTGAGTGGGTCAACAAAGTACAGTTCGGCAATACGGATGATATTAACCGCTGTATTTCCTGTAATAATGGCTGCACTGCCACTTTAACAGATGAACCGATGCGATGCAGTATTAACCCTGCAGTTGTTTCCGGTTCTCATTACAAAAATCGAAAATTAAAGAAACCTTGCAACGTTGTCGTCGTTGGCGGAGGAACTGCCGGATTAGAAGCTGCATGTACTGCCGCTGAAGTCGGATGCGCAACTGTTCTCATCGAAAAAAGCCAGCAGCTCGGCGGACTTGCGAGACGTGTAGGGCAGATGCCGAACAAACGCCGTCTCGGATATTTCCCACAGTATTTAGAGCACAGAGCTATGGGACTGAAAAATTTATTTATCTGTAAAAATACAGAGGCATCCATTGATTTTATCGAGGGCTTCAAACCGGATATCGTTGTAAATGCAACCGGCTCCAAACCTCTTCTTCCGAATATTCCGGGATTAAAAGAAAATCTGGAAGCCGGAAACGTATCAACCATCTTTGATCTTGTTGATAACGTGGATTCTTATCCTGAGGACTTAACCGATAAGAAAGTGGTGATCATCGGCGGCGGAAATGTCGGACTGGATGTTGTAGAATTCTTTGTTCCAAGAAAAGCCGATGTTACCATTGTTGAACAAAAATCTCATTTTGGAGAAAATCTTGATTTCATCACAAAAACCGGATCTTTGGAGTTTATGAATAAATACCATGTAACGCAGTATCCGAATGCTTCTCTTTTGGAGGTCAAAGACCATAGCTTTATCGTCAGACATGATTACAAAGATTTAACGCTGGATTTTGATTATGGATTTATTTGTCTGGGTATGGAGTCCGCCACCCCTGATCTTCAGGAACTGTACAACCACTTTATTTACGAAGGAATCGAAGTTCTGAACATCGGTGACAGTGCACAAACTCGTCGGATCATTGAAGGAGTAAAGGAAGGCCGTGATATTTTAGTTGCTCTGGAACGACAAAATTTCATTTAAGGCAGTTTAGCCCATATCATCATCGGAAGTGCCAAAAGGTACGTTTCGGAATTGTAAGCGGTCGCCAATGTCTCGGGCAAGCCCGGACTTTGGCTCATCGCTGTCACAAAAAGATCCGCTGATTTGAATTCAGCGGATCTTTCTATTTCTTTTTATAATAGCTTCTAAGAACAATCTTTTCAATATAACGTTTTAAAACAATCTGTATCTCCTCTTTGGGATGAATCGGCGTTACAAGAATACTGTGAATTCCTGACCGGTTAGCCCCGTAAATATCTGTAAACAACTGATCTCCCACAAACAATGTATTTCCTCTGTTCGTACCCATAAGTTTCATCGCATGGAAATAACCTTTTCGCATTGGCTTCCCTGCCTTATAGATATAATGCCTTCCTCCAACTGCCCGGCAAAATTCTTTGACTCTCGGTTCTTTATTATTGCTGGTAAAACAAAATTGATAGCCAATGTCATGAAGCCTTTGAAATAATTTCTTTGCACGCTCATCTGCCGGTGCATTATGAGCAACTAACGTATTATCTACATCAAAAATAATGCCGCGGTATCCTTCCCGATAGTATTTCTCAAAATCAATATCATACGTACTTTTTATATCCTCTGAAGGGTAAAATTTTTGAAACATCTTTGTTTTCTTCTCCTTGTTTCGTTTTCTCTATTTTATAACAGTTGAATTTTTTTCGCAATACCTTTCCTTTTTCTGGTACTTTCACACTTTAATTTTGTAAATTTTTATTGTATAATTAAATTACTTATTAAAATCCTGTATTTCTTGTTAACAAATCCGCTTCATTTTACCATTAAGGAGGGAGAATTTCTATGAACTCTAATTTTATTACAAGATCCAAAATCGATCATATTGTGGAACACAAAATCGACGAGATGTCCAAAGATCCTAAATCCGCTTTAGAATCACTGGAAGCAATGATCCACCGCTTTTCCTTCAGCCGTTTCCAAATCCCTGCCTTTTCCATCGTTGATCATCTTCTTGCAAACCATGACAGCGCATATTATTTTATGATTCAGCGCATTCTTCGCCAAACCTCTCATTCCGCCATCAAAAACCTCGGAATCCTTCTTGGATATAATAGTTGGACCTACGGCGCAAAACTCTTGCGAACAGAATCTAAAAAATCAGGATATTGTATTCCGTGGAACATTATTTTCCGTTGGAATCCATCCTGTACTGACCAGATAAATTTAGAAAATATCCGTCAATTTGTAGCAGAAGGCAATAAGCTTGGAATTTATACTTTTACAATTCGCCAGCTCTCCTGCGGTCCGATCCCCGGAGAGCTGTTTGATTTATTCTCCAATCATCCCGACACACTCTTTTTCTGGATGCTTCCGGATCAGCCCCTTGCTCCGATCCATTTTCGTATGATTGAAGCCAACCAAAATATTCTGGTGTTTTTTCAGGGCAACGCCCATCATACAGACCGTAATGTCCGCTTTTTAAAGCAACATCATTCTCTTTATGGCATTTACTATCCTTATTCTGCCGATGATGAATCTTACCTTTTTTCCGATCAATTTTGCGAGTATTTTCCTCACTACGATGCGCCCTTTGTCATTATGACTGCCGATGATTCCTGCCCTGATTCTATCAAAACACGCTTTGCAAAGCATACTTATTCCACCAGACTTCGACAAAATCTTCCGTTCATTCTCCTGGACTTTTATTCGGATCTGATCCGAATTAACCGTTTAATCACCGAGCAAGACTGTCTCATGGAATTTGATACCGATGGTTCTCTGATTTATCCTTCGTGGGACAAGCCTACCTTAGATTCTGCATATATGTTGAATCTTAGCTGGTATCTGGCATCCTGCATGCCGCCGCTTCTTCACAATAATTAAAAAAACCAATGGAAACCGTCACCTTTAAAACTTTTTCCATGAAAACTTTCCCATATTATAACAAAGCTGTCGTACTGATTTTCTGTTCGGTACGACAGCTCCAAAACCTAACATATCGTTTTAAAATAATCTCCCAACGCTTTCACTGCTAATGTATACGCTGAAACTCCCATTCCCGCAATCATTCCATATGCTACGGGAGCGATCACAGAATGTGATCTGAAATCCTCACGATTGAAAATATTTGACATATGAACTTCAATAATCGGACATTCCAGAATCTCCAACGCATCATGTATCGCATAACTATAATGAGTCCATGCTCCCGGATTTATAATGACTCCATCATATTTTTCATAAAAGACTTCGTGAATTTTATCTACCATCTCACCTTCATGATTTGTCTGAAAGGTATCCACTTGTATGTTTTCTTTTTCTGCTGTTTCTAAAATCTGCTGATTAATTTCATCCAGTGTAATCGTACCATATTGCTTCGGATCTCTTTTCCCATACATATTATGATTTACACTATGAAGCATCATTACTTTTTTCATTTTTCTTCTCCTCTAGTCTTCGATCCATGGTTCCTGTTGTAAAATATGTTTCAAAACTTCTTTTCTTCCTTTTATGACTTCAATGCAAATTCCACTTGGCAGCTCAAACCAATTGTGTCCCTGAGGAAGTTCTTTTACTCCGATCTGATACGCTTTGTCTAAAGTTCTTTCAACATTATCTACCATCAACCCCAAATGATCTGCTCTTCCTTCAAATCCGGCAAACTCGGGAACTTCATTTAATTGAATTCCTGCATGGAGCCACACTTTTCGATGGGGAACCTCACCCATTACTTTTCGCACCGGCATTCCGAATACTTCTTTAAAAAAGTTTACGTGCCACTCCAAATCAGTGACCTTTAACGCCATATGTTCCAGGTAAGCTGCCATATTACTTCTCCTTTTCTGCTTTCAAAGCCGGCTCATAAGACAATAAAAATTTCTCAATTCCTTTTACGCAGGTAACAAGCGTCTGATTTACAGGTGTCGGAATTCCAAATTTCTTTCCCCACTCTACCACAGATCCGTTAATAAAATCAATTTCCGTCGGACGTTTTAATTCCAGACTCTGTAAAATAGATGTTTTAAATGTCCCCGGTAAGCCCTCACTGGCAGCATACCATGGATACTCAGGATCTTCTGATTTTAATTTTACTCCTGCGGCTTTTGCAACATCAATTCCTTCCTGAATTGCCGCAACCGCAGTTTCCTTAATATAATCTTCTTCATACAGCGGACCGTAAGGAAGTCTTGTAATACCGCACAAGGCTCCGGCTGCTACATTAATCAGCAATTTATCCCAGATTAATCCCTTAATATTATCACTGACTTCACATAACAAACCAGCTTGATTGAATTCATCACATACAGCCTGAATTCGCTCCGTTTTTTCTCCGGTCAATTCTCCAATATAGGTATATTTTCCCCTGACACCTGCACTGACAAATCCAGGTGCCAGCAGTCTTCCCCCAACATAAGTCTTTCCGCTGATCACATTGGCTTCCCCTACAACTTCTGCAATGGTTTCTTCGTTCCCAAGTCCATTCTGTAAGGACATCACCAGAGTCTCCGGTCCAATCACATTGGTGGCTTTTAATTGTTGTACGGCTTCCTTTGTTGCAAAAGATTTTACAAGAACAATCACCAAATCAACAACTCCGATTTCATCTGCTGATGTTCTTGCATCGACAGGAACAAACCATGTTTCCTTTTCATCTGTCATCTTCAAACCATTTGCATGAATCGCATCAATATGCTCTTTCCACTGATCTACAAAATAAACTTCAGATCCGCCCTGCGCTAATGTTCCGCCAATGGTACTTCCAAGAGAGCCGGTTCCTAACATACAAATTTTCATAAAATATCGCTCCTTTTATTTATCCTCTTCTAACGGGAAAAACTTCAAAATATGTGTTGCCGCTAAGACAATGTCCCCATGCTGGTTGAATACTTCTAACTTAGAAAATGTCTTATTTGTTTCTTCTTCAATTCTGTCCACAGTATAACGACAAGTCAATGTATCTCCAAAAAATACCGGTTTAATAAAACGTAATCTGTCATATCCATAGGATGCGCTTGGCACAGGAGATTTTACCTGTTCCTGAATTTTTGTTGAAGCGGTGCATCCGATTGCAAATGTTAGAATGCCATGTACAATTCTTGTTCCGTACATTGTTTTTTTCATAAATTCTTCGTTAAAATGCATCTGACTATAATCCGCAGTAATTCCTCCAAACAAATAAACATCCGTCTCTGTCACTGTTTTAGTAAATTCTGCTGTATCTCCTACATGTAATGGAATTTCTACCTTTTTAATATTACTCATATTTTTTCTCCTTTTCTTACATTGATTTTATTTTTCACTAAGAAACTCGTCACGAATTCCCATTTTTTCTTCTTTAAAAATTCTTTCATCCATAATCTTCAGATCCGGTGACACCATTGGCACAAATCCCATCTGATCAATTACATCTTTCTGCACATCTATTCCCGGTGCAACCTCTGTTAACAGCACGCCACGATCCGTCAAATGAAAGACTGCACGCTCTGTAATATAAACCACTTCCTGTCCCTGTCTCAATGCCTGTTCTCCATTAAAAGTGATTTCTGAACACTCCGAAATCATTTTTTCAAATTTCCCCTCTTGTTCAATCGCAATTTTTCCATTTCCAACTTCAGTTTTCAATCCACCTGCGCGCAGCGTACCACACAATACTACTTTTTTTGATCCTGCACAAATGTTAACAAATCCTCCGGTTCCCATAATTTTTCCATTGAATTTATGTACATTCACGTTTCCTTTCGCATCAAGCTCCGCAAAACTTAAAAATGCAACTTCCAGACCACCGCCGTCATAAAAATCAAATTGTGCCGGCATATCCATCAACGCTTTGGAATTGATACTTGCACCGAAGAAAATTCCCTGAGCTGTCGCTCCTCCAACAGGACCTGTCTCCACAGTTAAAGTAAATTCTTCTCCGATTCCTTCTTCTCGTGCAACAGCCCCGATTCCATCTGCAATTCCAACTCCTACATTTCCTACATTTCCAGGTGCAATTTCCATTAAAGCACGCCTTGCAACCACTTTTCGCTGATTTAGCGGCAACGGAACTGTCTCACCTTCTTCTGCAACGTAATCTCCTGTGAAGAACCCGTTGGATCCGTTATACAACTGTTCCTGTTCCTGATTCAATACCACAATATCTACTAAATATCCCGGAATATGTACTTTCCGTGGATGGATAGTTCCTGATTTCACCATACGTTTTGCCTGAAGAATCACCAACCCTCCATTATTATGTACCGCCTGAGCTGTTGCAAGCACATCTACATAAGTAATTTCATCTTCCATAGAAGCATATCCTTCTGTATCAACGGTTGTCGCCCGAATAAAGCATACATTTAACGGTACTGTGGGATAAAACAAATATTCTTTTCCATTAATTTCTGTCTGGTGAATCAATTCTTCTGTTGTAATTTCATTCAATCGACCGCCCTGCTGTCTTGGATCCACAAATGTATGCAGTCCCACATGGGATAAAATCCCCGGCTGACCGGCTGCGGCCGTTCGAAGCAGCTGTGCCATAATCCCCTGTGGGAAATTATATGCTTCAATTTCATTTTTCTCCGCCATCTCCGCCAGTCTGGGTGATTGTCCCCAATGTCCTCCAATCACACGTTTCACTAACCCCTTTTGTGCAAGAGGCGACATCCCCCGTTCTCCTCGATCTCCAAGTCCTGTGGCATGCCAAAGTGTCAGATTTTTAGGTTCTCCCGTTTCCACATAACGATCTCGCAACGCCGTTATTAAAATTTCCGGATCTACAATTCCTCCTCCTGCGCCACTCACTGCCAGTGCATCATTATCCTGAATATAAGATACTGCTTCCCTTGCCGTCATTACAGGAACTTTGGTTCCATTCCGCTTTGGTCTGTTCATATTTAAAACCTCCTGTTTTCTATAACAAAATTGTACCAAATATCTTGTTAAAAAAAAGAAGCTATCTTGTATATATCAGAAATTATCTTGTTTTATTTTTTTGTTTTATTTATAATAAACCTGTATTTTCTGTATTTTTTACAAATTATTTTGTAATTTATTCAAATTATCTTGTCTTAAGGGGGGGGAAATTATCATGTTTTTAGAAGAATATCCGGTATCTGTCAGACCTGCTATTTTTGAAGAAAATTCATTCCCGAAAATCAGTCGTCTTTCACACAGTTACAATAATCCAAATTGGAGTTATCAATATCATCTTCACAAAAAGGAAACGGAACTCGTTTATATTGCAGGTGGCATCGGAAATTTAACAATTAACACCACCAATTACCCGATTCAAAAGGGCAATATCCTCATTGTAGAACGAGGCGCGATTCATGCACTGACCTCGGACAAAAAAAATCCTCTCGATTGCTGGACCTGCGCCATTTCCAATTATAAACTTCAGGATCATTCGGATGCCGGCTTTATGCTTCCTTCCAATATCTGTCCTTGTATCAATTCCGGAGTTCATGAACGTCTGATCTATCATCTGTTTCAAGAACTGGATCTTTTGCGAAAATTCCCGTCCAATACCCGTGTTTCCGCATCCGATGCTCTCACAGTTGCTTTAACAAGTATCTATTATGAAATTTTTCGCGAAACTCCCAAGATGGAACGACACAAAGATTCCTCTTTCGCCAGAGATATTTTAATTTATATCAATGAACACTATAGTTCTAAAATTACATTGAAAACCCTCGCAAAGGAATTTAATATCAGCACGGATCATATCAGTCATGAATTTACAAAAATCTATGGGATTTCCCCGATCAATTATGTCATCGACCGCCGGTTGAATGAGGCAAAATGGATGTTAATTAATACTTCGGATTCTTTAGTTACCATCTCGGAAAAAATCGGTTATGAAAACACTTCCTATTTTTCAAAATTATTTTTAAAGCGAATTCATTATACTCCTTTAGAATTTCGTAAAATTTACCAGAGCACATAAAAAAATCCTCTGTGAAACATACTGTTTCTACAGAGGATTTTTTTATTTTTCAGTACAACTCAAATAAGAGTTATAGATATCCTTTGAAATATTTTCTTTGATCTCTTCATAAATTGGCTGCGCCGCCTTTTTAACATCCTTTTGTGTCTTCTCATCCAGCTTTACAATTTTGGTTCCGCTCTCTTTGATAACTTTGATGCGATTCGCAATTCTTTGATCAGATGCTTTTCTCGCATAATTTTTTGCTGTTTGTGATGCTTTTTGGATAATCTCCTGCTGCTCTCTCGGAAGATCCTTAAAAAATTCATCGCTGACAATCAAAGAAATATAATGCGGCAAATGATTGGTTTCTACTACATAATCCTGCTGTTCATACAATTTACTGGATACAATGACCTCATAAGGATTTTCCTGTGCATCAATGGTTCCCTGTTGAAGTCCGATATATACTTCACTAAATGTCATCGGTGTCGGATTGGCATTTAAGGCTTTCCAGAATTTCAAATGATAGCTGTTCTCCATCGTTCTGATTTTTTGTCCCTTAAAATCCCCGAACCTTTGAACATTTTTATTCGTTGACATCACTCGGAATCCCTGATCCGCATAGCCAAGAAGCTTGTATCCCCCTTTCTCATATACCTTTTCCATCTTTTCATAGAATTCCGGATTATCCACTGCCTTTCTGGCTTCTTCAATTGTCGAAAATGCACTCGGCAGGTCAAAAACCGCGGTATCCGGAAGAAAAGTTACCTGAGGCGCTGTATTTTGTACAACAAACGGAATATCTCCATCTTTACAGCTTTCCAGTAATTCTCTGTCTCCTCCCAGTGTACTGTTTGGATATACTTCAATTTTCATTTTTCCATGACTCAGGCGCTTCACTTCATTGGCAAATTTTTCTGCATACAATTGCGTTACTGTATCTTCCGGACTGGATGTTCCCAAAGGCCAGGCATAGCGCTGAATTTCATCTTTTTCCTGCTTCTTCTTACATCCTCCCATTCCGAGAGCCAGAGCAACTACCAACAAAACTCCTAAAGATCTTTTGATTCTTTTTCTCATAAATGACTCCTCCTATACCAGTGCCAAACTGATTTGTGGAATAAATGTAATTAAAATCAACGCAAATAGAAAACATAAAATAAGAGGCATTGCTTTTTTGGCGATCTGAACCATCGGTATTTCCGTCAAAGAAGAGGCTACAAACAGATTAACTCCAATTGGCGGTGTCACAAAACCAATTGCCAGATTCACAACCATCATAACACCAAAATGAATTGGATTCATTCCCACTGCCGTAACAATCGGAAGCAAAATCGGAGTCAAAATCAAAATCGCAGGGGTTGTATCCATAACCATACCCACAACAAGCAAAAACAGATTAATCACAATGAGAATCACAACTCCACTGTGGAAATTTCCCAAAATCCATTCGCTGATTGTCTGCGGCACCTGCATTAAAGTCAAAACTCTGGAAAAAGCAATGGATGCCGCTAAAATAAACAGAATCGGAGCATAGGTTCTCACACCCTCAACCATCATCGGCCAAATATCTTTGATTTTCATAGACTTGTAGACCAACATACTAACCAACAGAGAATAAAATACAGAAATAACTGCTGCCTCTGTTGGAGAGGCAATTCCGGTATAAATACATCCCAAAATAATAACAGGACTTAAAATTGCGAAAAAACTTTCCTTAAAAACACCAAAAAATCCTTTTTCATGTAGTTGATCGGCTTCTTTATTGATTTTTTCTTTATCTTCACCATTTTTCCTGCAATAAAGAATTGCATAGACCATTAAAAGTAATCCAATCAGCAATCCCGGAACAATTCCCGCAATAAACAAATCACTTACAGATTCTCCCGATGCCATACCAAACATAATAAAAGGAATTGATGGCGGAATAATAACTCCCAGTCCTCCGGCCACCGCTACAATCGCTGTGGCAAAGGTTTTGTCATATCCTAATTTAATTAAAATCGGAATCGTCATACTTCCAACCGCTGCCACGGTTGCCGGTCCGGAACCGGAAATCGCGCCGTAAAACAGACAGGTTACAATTACCGCGCAAGGCATACCCGCCGTTAACTTTCCGAAAAAATATACAAATACATCAAAAATCTTTTTTGAAATTCCTCCTTTTGCCATAATCATTCCTGACAGAACAAACATCGGAACCGCCAAAAGCGGAAAACTGTCAATCCCTCCAAGCATAGATCGAATCACAAACTGCCCGCTGGCTGTAAAGGAAGGATCAAATGCACCGGGAAGAACGGAAACAATTCCAAGGGCAATCGAAATCGGGATTGCGATAATCAGGCATACAAAAAAGATAAAGAATACTACTGCCACTGACATCTTATTTTTTCCCCTCCTTATCTTTCTTTATTACAATACGAAATTCAATGATCCAGCGCTGTATAATTCGAAACGCCACCAACACAAAGCTTACCAGCGGCGCAGCCTGGATATAATACATCGGAATCTGACAGGCAGGGCTTACCTGTCCACTTTCAAATGCACTTTTTAAATATAAAAATGCATAGGGAATTAAATAAAAAAATAACAATAATTCAAAAGTATGATTTACCACCTTAAAAATTGCCTGTCCTCTTTTTGGAAACATTCCCACAAATTGTTCAATCTTTATAGAAATGCATTTTTTAGTGCAATAGCTAACACTGATAAACCCAGACCAGATAAACAGATATCTTGTAATCTCTTCCGACCAGGATAAGGACGCTCCGAGAGCATACCTTGCAAATACCTGAATCCCCATGATCAGTGTCATTGCAATCAGCAGCATTACCATAAGAAATTCTTCTAAATTTTCATCTAACCACTTCAGCATATTTCACCTCTCTCTACTTGTTTGGAAAGTTATTCTTTTCACAATCCATGGTAATTTTTTCACAATTTGCCTTACTAAATTATACAAAAAAACATTTATAATCTCAAATGCTTTTTCTCTATTTCATTTATAGATTTTATCTATTATTTTCCCAAAAAGAAAGAGAAGACATCTCTATCTTCTCCTTCAGACTCTGTCTTTTTATAATCCCTGATTTTCATGAAGAAATTGCAACATATTGTTCAAATCCTTTACTGCTGCCTGTCCCGGTGCAGATGCTTTTTTGGCTGCGCCAAATGTCAAAGCTGAGCCAAAAACCTCTCCTGCCAAACGACTGATCAGTCCCATCCCTGCCATAGACATGGTAATAATCGGACGATCTGCATGATCTGTATACATTTCTTCTGTAGCAGAAAGTAATGTTAAAACATCACGCCTACAAGTTGGCATAACTGCAATCTTCGGAATGTCAGCGCCAAGTTCCTGCATTTTGCACAGCCTTCTTACGATTTCCTCTTTTTCCGGCGTCTTATCGAAATCATGATTAGAAGCCACAACCTTGACTCCGCACTCATGAGCTGCTTTTACAATATCTTTTACAATATCATCTCCGGTAAAAACTTCTACATCCACCAGATCCACGTACCCTGTTTTTGCAGCCTTGATATTTAACTCTTTATATGGATCTGCCTCAATGGCTTTTTCTCCACCTTCCTTTGATGTGCGGAAAGTAAACAGAATCGGGAGTTCCCCCAGAGCTTCTCTTAAATCTTTTAATACATCCTCGACTCTGCTGAAATCAAACACTCCCTCAAACCAATCGACACGCCACTCTACCACATCGACCGGAATGTTCTCGAAAGTCTTTGCTTCTGCAATAATTTCATCCTTTGTCACACCTACGATTGGCACGCAGATCTTCGGTATTCCGCTTCCAATCTCAATGTTCCGAACTTTTACTATATTCATTGACAATTTCCTCCTATTGTCTCCTCAAACAAATTTCTATTTTGATGCTTCTTCTGCATTCTTTAATAGTACGCCATATCTTGCATTTACAAAAACTGCAAGAAGTACGCCGATCACGGTGATTACGATATTCATAACAATTACATCGGTAGACGTCATTTTTGCTGCCGCTGTTAAGATGGTATAGTTACAAAGGCTGGATGCAATCATAACTAAACTTGTGATGGTTCCTTTGATTTTCGGAAACAAATCGTTTACAACTGCAGTTGCCATCTGAAGAACTCCGCCGGCTGCCGCATATCCGATCACAAATGCTCCCACATAACAAATCATCGGGGTACGAATCATATAAACCAGCGCCAGCATAACAAGAGAAATTGCCGGGTAAATAATCAAAAATCTCACCTGTTTAAACTTTGTAATCAGAGCACTGGTTACAAATAATGCTACCATAGTTCCCGCAGAATAATAGGTCTGCATCACTGATACATTTTCAGATGGAATATTGGCAATCTGCGTTCCAAATGTCTGCGCACAGTTTAACCATAACTGGAAGGTTGCAGTACTTGTAAATCCAATTAAAATTAACGCTACACTCTCAATAGAAAAATGTGCATTTTTTAAATTGTTAAGAAAAGATTCTGATTTACCGCTCTCAGAAGCTGCCGGAAGCGGTGCAAAAATCGCCAGAATTCCAAGAACCGCAATCGCAATTCCTGCAACCAGCGGAAGCATCAGATAAGACATGCTTGTTCCCGCAACCAATCCTAAGAAAAACGGCATTAACAGCTGTGCAACGGAGATAAAGAATTTAATTCCCATTGTTGCAATTCCCGTATACGTATAAATGATTTCAGCAACTGCCGGATATGTAGCAGTATCTAAGAAAGAGTTTGCAATACCGCCTAATACTGCCGCAATATAGGCAACCGTTGTATTTGGCGAAAAAGCAATTCCTACAAAGAAAATCACATAGGATGCACATCCGATTAATACGGAAATACGACGTCCCAGCTTGTCAGACAACGGTCCCGCAAACGGAAGGGAAATTAAACGTCCCAATCCCAATGCTGCCGCAATGGATGTAACCGCCATTACATCACTCAATCCCCAGTTTTCTGCAAGCATTTCTTTTACTACCTGCTGACTTAAAATAGAACATCCGATTCCATGAATAAAATAGTTTAAATACAGAATCAATGCGCTCGGTAAATATTTCTTATTCATCTTTTTTATATTCCTCTCTGATTTTTTCGTTTTTTAATCGTATTTAATATCTAAAACTTCTTTCATATGATCGATTGGCATATGTTTTCCGGTCCATAAATGGAACGCTGCATCTCCCTGAAACAACATCATTCCAAGACCATTCATTGTCTTACATCCAACCTCTTTTGCCATTCTCAGCAAAGCAGTCTCTCTTGGAGCATAAATCGTATCTGTTACAATCAAATCCGGACGGAAGAAAGATGCATCCGGTACTACAGACTGACCTTCCAGCGGTTTCATTCCAACACCTGTCGCCTGTGCAAATAAGTAACTGCCTGCGATCTCTTCTCTTAATTTTTCTTTATCATCCAAATCATAAAGATTTACGACACAGTCTGTATTCTCACGAATTTTCTTTACTGTTTCTTCTGCATTCGCCCAGAATTTGTCTTTAATATTGAAAATAGACATTTCTTTCACACCATCAAGTGCTGCCTGAATTTCAATTGCTGTTGCAGCTCCTCCGGCACCCGCGATCGTCATTTTCTTACCGATAACATCAATATCATTATCTTTTAGTGACTGCATATAGCCGATTCCATCTGTAATATGTCCGATTAATTTTCCGTGGTCATTGACAATGGTGTTTACGGCTCCCGCCATTTTTGCTGCCGGAGAAAGCTCGTCCAAATACTGCCCTACTACGGTTTTATTCGGCATAGATACGTTGGAACCAACCAGTTTCAGCGCACGAAGCCCTTTTACCGCATCTTCCAATGTACTGTTATCAACCTCAAATGCAAGGTATGCATAATCAAGTCCCAATGTAGCAAAAGCTTCATTGTGCATTGCCGGTGAGCTTGAATGTCTGATCGGATAAGCCATCAAACCAATTAATTCTGTGTGTCCTGTAATTCTCTCTGCCATAGTTTTCACTCCTTAAAAAAATATGTTCGCTGCTGCATTCACCCAAAAGTTAATTTTTTAACAACCTTATGACTTTATTATAACGTACTTTGATTGATACTTCTAATATATATTTTCCTGTTTTTTGATAGCTTTTCGCTATCAATTATGATACAATAACACTACCCAAAAGATATTAAATTAAGGAAGGTTCTTATGAATTTAAATCAGCTTTATTATTTTCAAAAAGTTGCAAAATTGCAGCATTACCATCAGGCTGCCAATGAATTAAATATCTCTCAGCCCAGTTTAAGCCGTTCCATTGCCAATCTGGAAGAAGAATTAGGAGTCTCTCTTTTCCAAAAAAACGGGCGTAATATTGCATTAACAAAATACGGGCGTATTTTTTTAGACCATGTCGATCGTATTCTTGAGGAAATCAATATTGCAGAACAAAAAATGAAATCTCTTGCTGGAAGTTCCAGCGGACACATTGACATCGGCTATGTATTTCCTCTTGCCAAAAGCTATATCCCCCGACTTGTCCGGAGCTTTTTAAATCATGAGCAAAATCATGATATTACCTTCTCTTTAAGTCAGGAAATTACCAAGCGTTTAATTATCGACTTGAAATCTGAAAAATACGACATTATTTTCGGCTCTTACGTTCCGGAAGAGACTTCCATTGAATTTGTTCCGGTCATAAATCAGGAAATGGTTATCATTACACCGTTAGAGCATCCTCTAAAACACAAGAAGCCTCTGGTTCTCGAAGATTTATTATCCTATCCTGTGATCGGATATGATAAAACATCCGGACTGGGACAATACACACATTCCATTTATCGGCAAAACCATATGAATCCATCGATTGCTTTTGAAACCTCGGATGAAAATGCCATCGCTTCTTTGGTTGCAGAAAATTTTGGAATCGGCTTTGTAGCACATGTGGAATCACTTCGAGAATATGAAATTGAAATTCTTCATCTGGATAATGTAAAGCCATATCATACGGTCTATATGGCTTATCTAAAAGAAAAACCTATGATTCCTGCCGTTCGCAAATTCATTGATTTTGTCAGGAATACCATAGATAAAATTTATTGATTTTTCAAAAAACATTGATTTGTTAAATAATTAACTCTGTGTTATGATAGAAGCATCATAAGTCATTCACCCAGATTTTATGATAACAGCCTCTTGGAGATTATGGATTTATTTTTTTGGAGGTTTCAATTCTTATGAAGTGCAATTATAAAAATATTTTTTCACCACTGACCATTAAAAATATGACCATGAGGAATCGTATTATGATGACTCCGATGGGAACAAACTACGGAGAACAAACCGGTGAGATGAGCTTCTTACACATTGACTATTACACCGAAAGAGCAAAAGGCGGCGTTGGATTAATTATGGTAGAAAATGCCAGTGTTGACTCTCCCCTTGGTTCTAACGGTACAACTCAGATTCGTATTGATCACGATAACTATATGCCACGTTTCTTTAAATTATGTGAAACACTGCATTCCCATGGAGCATGTGTTGGTATTCAGCTAAACCATGCCGGCGCTTCTGCTCAATCTAAAAGAACAAACATGCAGCCTGTTTCTGCATCCAACATTCCATCCAAAGCAGGTGGAGAAATCCCGCGCCCGCTGGAGAAAGAAGAAATTTATACCATTGTAAAAAAATACGGAGAAGCGGCTGCCCGTGCTCAAGCATCTGGATTCGACTGTGTTGAGATCCATGCCGGACATTCTTATTTAATTAGTCAGTTCCTCTCCCCTACTACAAACGTAAGAACCGATGAATTCGGCGGATGTCCGGAAAATCGTGCACGCTTTGCAAAGCTTGTCATTGAAGAAGTCAGAAAGCAAGTAGGACCTATGTTTCCGATTTTTGTACGAATCAGTGCCGAAGAATTTATGCAGGGTGGAAATACTTTAGAGGATACTTTGGAACTTTTGTCTTACTTTCAGGAAGAAGTAGATGTCTTCGACGTATCTGCCGGATTAAACGGATCCATCCAGTTCCAGATTGATGCCAATTACTTAAAAGATGGATGGCGCTCTTACATGGCAAAAGCTGTGAAAGAAAAATACGGAAAACTTTGTGTCACCATGGGAAATATTCGTGATCCTCATGTGGCAGATGATATTCTTGGTCGCGGTGATGCCGATATTATCGGTATGGGACGTGGATTAATTGCCGATCCTCACTGGGTAAAGAAGGTTGCAACAGGACGTGAAGCCGAAATCCGAAAATGCATCTCCTGCAACATCGGATGTGCCGGAAACCGCATCGGAGTTAACCGCCCAATCCGTTGTACCATTAATCCTACGGTAAACTCCGGATTCGATTACAAAAAGAAAAAAGTAAATAAGCCTTGCAATGTGATTGTCATCGGAGGCGGAACTGCCGGTCTTGAAGCAGCATGTACTGCAGCAGAAGTCGGATGTACTACATTTTTATTTGAGAAAAACGACCACCTTGGCGGATTATCCGTAGAAATTTCTAAGATACCGGATAAAAAACGTTTAAGGGATTTCCCGGATTATCTTATCAATCGTGCCTCAAAACTCACCAATTTGTTTATTTTCAAAGGACAGGAGGCAACCATTTCTCTGATTAAGGCACTGCATCCTAACATCATTGTCAACGCTACCGGATCTAATCCTTTACTTCCGCCAATTAAAGGACTTCATGACCATATCGACAAAGAGGGATCAAAAGTTGCTTCTATTACCGGAATGATCCATCACCTGGCAGATTATCCGGAAGATTGTACCGGCAAGAAAGTCGTTGTCATCGGAGGCGGAGCTGTCGGTCTTGACGTTGTGGAATATTTTGCTCCAAAAGGTGCTGATGTAAGCATTGTCGAGATGATGCCTCAGATCGGTAAAGACCTGGACCCGGTATCCAAATGCGGAACAAACGCTTTAATGAAAGAACATCATGTAAATCAGATGCCAAACACTGCTCTTTGTGAAGTAAAGGCAGACCGCTTTATCGTCAAGGTAGATGGCGAAGAAAAAGAACTTCCGTTTGATTACGGATTTGTATGCTTAGGTATGAGAGCCAATGCTCCAATCCTTGATGAAGTTCGTGAAGCATTCTCTGATTCTGATGTTGAGATTTTAAATATCGGAGACAGCGTTCGCGCAAGAAGAATCATTGATGGTGTTCAGGAAGGTCACAATATTTTAAATATTTTATCTGATCTTGATTATTTATAGAATTATACTTCAATTATAAAAAGGCGTCACTTTGCAGGATTTCTTTCCTGCAAAGTGACGCCTTTCTTTTGTTTACTCGACAGTCCCCATCGGAATAGAACTCATGGCTTCCTCTCCAATCGGCGCCAGAAGTACTTTTCCGGTTCCCTGATATACATTTACCAGTCCTTCCCCGCTTGCTGCAGATCCAATCAGTGATTTTCCGGAACGTTCTACGGTAAATTTTAAACTCCCACTCCATGCAACAGCAAAATTTCCGTCGACTTTTAAAACATCATCATTCAGACTAATTTCTATCAATTCTTCTTTCGGACACATTGATTCCAGGCATACAACTCCACTTCCTTTGATGCCTAAATTAAATAGTCCCTCACAGCCTGCGATTGCAGATGAGAAATTACTTCGTGCCACCGCCTTTTGCTTCAGGCCGGCCTCACATGCCATAAAAAGTCCATCATCCAAAACAATAGATTCTCCCCAATCCTTCAGGTCCAGCAACAAAATATATTTATATGTTGGCTCCAGTACCAATGTACCATCTCCCTTATATTCCGGTTTAATGGCAGATTCTCCTGTCACTTTCCCTCGCACCGCTTTTGAAAAAAAATCTCCTGCCCCTTTAATTCCGGTAGTTGCTGCAACATTTCCGGCCATCCACTGCATCGCTCCTGCCTGTACTGTAACATTTCCTTTGGAAAGATCACATACAATCTGGCGTTTTCTGACATTCATCTCATTGCAAAAATATGCCACCTCCGCATTCCATGGAGTAACACTTAAATCCCTCTGATATTCAATTACTTTAAATGGTCCCAGTTCATCCAAAACTTTTACATCATCATTATCACAAAAATTCCTGATTGTATACATATCCCGTACCTCCTGTATCCTATATGATTCATAAGCTATACGCTTACAGTTTATCATATTCTTTGATCCAGGTCTATTGATATCTGATCAGACAGCGATACTGCTTATTTTACAGCCTGAAAAGCTTCCTCAAGATCTTCGATAATATCAGCGATATTTTCTGTTCCGATGGACAACCTTATCGTATTCGGATAGATTCCCTGATCTTTTAATTCATCTTCGTTTAACTGTGAATGTGTTGTAGATGCCGGATGAATCACCAGAGATTTTACATCTGCCACATTTGCAAGCAGTGAAAATAATTCTAAATGATCAATAAAATCTTTTGCTTTCTGATCATCCCCCTGAATCTCAAATGTAAAGATGGATCCTCCCCCATTTGGAAAATATTTTCGATACAGTTCCTTTTGTTCATCATTTTCTGATACAGAAGGATGGTGGACTTTCTGTACCTGCGGATGATTCTTAAGATATTCTACAACTTTCAGCGCATTCTCCACATGGCGTTCCACTCGCAAAGACAAAGTTTCCAGTCCCTGCAAAAAGATAAATGCATGAATCGGGGAAAGTGTAGCCCCGGTATCCCGAAGTAAAATCGCTCGAATCTTAGTAACAAATGCTGCCGCTCCTACTGCCTTTGTAAAACTAATTCCATGGTAACTTGGATTCGGCTCTGTCAGAGAAGGAAATTTCCCGGATGCCTCCCAATCAAATTTTCCACTGTCAATGATCACACCGCCAATGGTTGTCCCGTGTCCTCCGATAAATTTTGTTGCAGAATGAACTACAATATCCGCTCCATATTCAATCGGACGCACCAGATAAGGTGTCGCAAATGTATTGTCGACTACCAGCGGAATCTTATGAGCGTGAGCTATCTCGGCAAGCCTTTCAATATCCACAACTTCTGAATTCGGATTGCCCAAAGTTTCAATGTGGATTGCCTTTGTGTTTTCCTGAATCGCGGATTCCACCTCTACGTAGTCAAAGGGATCTACGAAAGTCGTTGTAATTCCATACTCCACAAGTGTATGCGCCAGAAGGTTGTAAGTTCCTCCGTAAATATTTTTTGCTGCTACAATGTGATCTCCCGCATGGGCAAGATTCTGAAATGTGTATGAAATTGCTGCTGCTCCGGAAGCAACAGCTAAAGCTGCCACGCCTCCTTCCAGAGCTGCAATCCGCTGTTCAAAAACATCTTCTGTCGGATTTGTCAGTCTCCCGTAAATATTCCCCGCATCACTTAACCCAAATCTTGCTGCTGCATGCTCACTGTTTTGAAATACATAGGATGATGTCTGATAAATCGGCACCGCCCTTGCGTCTGTAACCGGGTCCGGCTGTTCCTGTCCTGTGTGAAGCTGCAATGTCTCAAATTTATAATTTCTTTTTTTGCTCATTTTCATATCTCCCTATTTTCTTTTCTGTATTTCCTATCTGTTTACAAGGTTATATTATCACAGCCGTTTTTTTCTGTCTAATATGAAAAATAAGCATCTGGTTATAAATAATCCTTATATCTCCCCTCCATCGTCTGATACCTTCTAATCTCTTCCAGATATTTCTCTCCCAGAGGACTGATTGCAACTCCTTTCCTTTTAATATAGCCGATCGTCATCACTTCATCCGATTTTAATTTTACTGCACAATAGTCCGATCCATTCAGACTTTCACAAATAATTCCCGAACAAAGTGTATATCCATTAAGTCCGACCATCAAATTCAACAAAGTCGCTCGATCATTGGCTTTGATTAATCGTTTATACTGATAGGTGCTTAGCACTTCCTCAGCAAAATAAAAGGAATTATATTCCCCCTGCTCGAAAGATAAGCATGGATATTCTTCCAGCTCTTCTATGGCAAGCTCTTCTTTCTGCGCCAGCGGATGCCCTTTCCACATATAAACGTAAATCCCGCATTCCAGAAGTGGATAAAATTCCAATTCAACTTCCTGAAGCATCTTTGTTAAAATCTTTCGATTGAAATCATTGAAATAGAGAATTCCGATTTCACTTTGAAAATTTTTTACATCCTCTATAACTTCCCATGTTTTAGTCTCCCTGACAGCAAACTCATACTCATCCATACCAAATTGTTTAACCATTTCTACGAAGGCGTTAACCGCAAATGTATAATGCTGCATCGACACGCCGAATTTTTTCTTTATATTTTTCTTTTCAATGTATTTTGATTCCATTAATTGATATTGTTGGACTACCTGCCTTGCATATCCAAGAAACTCGACTCCTTCCTGAGTTACGGAAACCCCCCGGTTGCTTCTCCTAAATAACTCTGTACCAATCTCTTTTTCCAGTTCTTTCACTGCCAGAGAAAGACTCGGCTGAGAAATAAACAGACTTTTTGCCGCCTCATTCATAGATCCTGTATCCGCAATTGCAATCATATATTTTAATTGTGTTAATGTCATAAGCAATTCCCCCGGTATTCTGCATTTTTCTGCTATTATAGCACAGAAGAGATGAATTGTATTCTTTTTTCTTTATTTCAGAAGAATAAAATTTCCTTACCAATTGATTAAATGTCACCATCTCTTTCATGGTGACAATGCCTCTTTCATTGACAGCTTCTGCAATTTTTTGAAAATGTTCACTTGCAATCTTACTTTTCAGCCTCTCCCTATATTCTATATTTTATTAAAGAAAAAAGAACTTCCGGGAAATCAGAGTTTCCTTTGGTTCTCATTTCGATAAACCTTTCGTATCTTCTCAAAAGCTTCTTCAATTTCTTTCGGAATTTCTACATGGGGAATAAAATTTTTCCCTTTGGGCCCATATCCGTATTGATCATCCCGAAGTCTCGGAATTTCGCCTAACAGCAATTCCAAAAATCTCTCTTTCTTCCAAAGCTTCTTGCCTTGCTTTGCAAAGGTGATCCCCTTTGTTACTTTCGGCAAAAACGGTGCAAAACTAATCACTGCATCTGCCCCGATCTGCTGTTCCAGAGAAGCTTTTGCACGTTTTTGTAAAATCGGATCCTGAATTACAATCACATGATTTGCCACCAGATGATTTTCTCTCATCAACTGTAATCCATTCTGAGCATTTGCTCCGGAATTGGTCGATTGGGTATCTAACAAAATCTTTTCTCTGGAAATTCCATATCTTCTTACTGCAATTTCACCGTAGATTTCTGCCTCTGACAAATTTTTTACTTCCTCTGGCGTGAATTCATTCTGCTGTGCCGCCCGATTTCTAAGATATTTTGTAGAGTGCCCGACCCCTCCGCAAATCACCAGCTTTTTCGCTATATTCCTCTGAAAGTAAACTGCTGCACATTCCATTGTTAAAATCAAATCATTCCCAAACACAAACATAGCATCCGCTTTTGAAATTCCATAGCTCTCCTGCAAACATCGAGGGGTTAAATCAACGATATCTCTTTGTGCAAGAAATTGAATTACTTGATTCACTTCTCGTTCCATCTAATTTTTCCTCCTTTGTACATAAAATATTTCAGAAAAAAACATTTTCAACCAAAAATATCCGTTATAAAAACAGTGATTTCATTGAAAATGCTTTTATTTTACAAATAACTTGTTAAATTTTCTGGTGCCTCACAACCACTTTATCGAAAAATTTCATCTCCCATCTGTTTCTTCAACATTGTAATTGCTTTCTTCTCAATCCGACTGACATAGGATCTTGATATTTGAAGCTTTTTTGCCACTTCCTTTTGGGTCATCGGCTCTTTTCCATACAATCCGTAACGCATAATTAAAGTGTCCTTCTCTCTTGAACTCTCCATCTTATTCAACCTCTCATAAAGCTGGCGAATAGTTTCATCCTGATCAATTTTTTGGGCAATATCAATTTCTTCTGAACCAAGAACATCCAGAAGATGAATTTCATTTCCCTCTTTGTCAACACCGATCGGTTCATACAGCGAGGTATCTTTCGATGTTTTTCGCTCCTGCCGGAACATCATCAGCAGCTCATTCTCAATACATCTGGATGCATAAGTCACCAGTCTGTGTCCCTTTTCCGCTTTATAAGTATTGATCGCTTTAATCAATCCAATGGTTCCGACAGAAATCAAATCATCCTTCTCTCGATCAAAATTGTGATATTTCTTTGCGATGTGCGCAACTAATCGAAGATTATGTTCCACCAGCAGATTTCTTGCTTCCATATCTCCTTGATGGCTTAGCTCCAGATAGTGTCGTTCCTCTTCCAGTGATAAAGGTTCTAAAAACGCTTGCAAAAGAAAGCACCCTTCTAAGCCTTTTTATCATACTATGATCGCTGGCTTCAAAAAGTGCTTTTCCAAATGAATTCTATTCTTTTCGTCTCAGAAGATATCCTTCCTCAATCTCCTGATCAAACTCCACATATACCATTTGTTTTGGGTGCGGTGCTGATTCCATATGGTTCCCATCTTCATCCTCAATCGCTTTTACAACCACATTCTGATTTGTTCCATCCGGAATCATAACCTCAATGGTCTCTCCCACCGAAAATTTATTTTTCTGTTCCAAAAGAGCATACCCTTTTTCATTATGCCCCTGCACAATACCAATATAAGTATAATTTTTAATATAAGTATTGCTGTCATAAATTTGAGCACTTTCATCTGTTTTTCCAAAGTAAAATCCCGTTGTAAACTGACGGTACGTACACTTTGCAATTTCAGCTCTGTAATCATCCATATTTTCCTTATATTTTTCTACAGATTCCTTACAATCATCAATGGCTTTTCGATAGGTTCTTGCCACAGTTGCCACATAAAGCGCTGTTTTCATCCGCCCCTCAATCTTCAGACTGTCAATTCCGGCACCAAGAATCTGATCCAAATGCTCAATCATATTCAAATCCTTAGAGTTAAATATATAGGTTCCCCGTTCATTCTCATATACCGGCATATATTCTCCCGGTCTTGTTTCTTCCATCACGGAATATTTCCAGCGGCAAGGATGGGTACACTCTCCACTGTTGGCATTCCTTCCGGTAAAATAATTGCTTAAAAGACACCGTCCGGAATGAGAAATGCACATAGCACCGTGAACAAAAGATTCAATCTCCATATCCTCCGGAATGTTAGCACGGATCTCTCTGATCTCATCCAAAGATAACTCGCGGGCAGAGACAACCCGGGATGCACCCTGCTCATACCAGAAATTATAAGTTGCATAATTGGTACTATTTGCCTGCGTGCTGACATGACGCTCAATCTCCGGACAAATTTCCTTTGCCAGCATAAATACTCCTGGGTCCGATATAATCAATGCATCTGGCTTTATTTCCTTTAATTCCTTAAAATACTCTTTAATTCCCTCTAAATCACAATTGTGAGCCACAATATTGGCAGTAATATAAACTTTTACTCCATGGCTGTGAGCAAACTCAATTCCTTTTTTTACATCCTCCATAGAAAAATTCTTTGCCTTCGCCCGCAGACCATACATCTCTCCGCCAATATAGACTGCATCCGCCCCGTATAAAACTGCAATCTTTAATACTTCTAAATTGCTCGCCGGAATTAATAATTCAATTTTTCTCATTGGTTTCTCCTGTCTTTATGCTGATTGCTACGCCATCACCTACCGGAAGGATGGCAGTCTCCAGTAATGCATGATGCTTTACAGCATCCAAATAAGCTCTCATCCGCTTATGAATGGTACGGTCCCTCCGCTCAATGGCATACCTCGATTTCGCAATATCTCCGTCTTGAAGTACATTGTCAGAAATCAATACGCCTTCTGGCGCCAAAAGCCTTAATGCATCCTCTAAAAAATGAATATACTGTCCCTTTGCGGCATCCACGAAAATCAGATCAAAAGTATCTTCGATCTCCTTTAAAATCTCAACAGCATCTCCCTCCAGCAAAGTCACCTGACCTTCACTGCCCATCTTTCTAATATTTTCTCTGGCTTTTAAAATTCTAGTTTCATTTCGCTCAATTGTCAGGACCTTTCCACCCTCCGGTTGATAATAATTCATATAAAGAGATGAAAATCCCACAGCTGCACCAACTTCCAGGATTTTCATCGGTTTTTTTAACAGTACCAGAGTTCGCAGCAATTCTTTTGTCTCTGGTTTGACAATAGGAACATGCTGCTCTCTGGCCTCGTATTCAATTTGTGCTAAATCATTTTCTTCTTCCCTGATCAATGAGCGGATATATTCTGTAATATTTGCATCCACAATCATTGTATAATCTCCTCCGATACTTGATCTCCACACAGAATCCCCATTATATCATCCATTCCCTGAGACTGTGAAAACTCATAGATTCCCGGCTGAAACTCCTTTTCCTGGTATTTTGAAAAATATTTTCGGATTAGAAATCGGTTTTTCCCATAAATCAATTTCTTTCTTACCAACTGCTTTGCAACTTCCTCCTGTGTTTCCGAATCACTCACAATCACTGTGATTTTCTTTTGGCTTTCCGTATTATATGCCGGATTTGAAAACGTCTGCTCTGCAATAAAGTAAGTTCCGTAAAAGATGCAAAACACCATGCAAACAAGAAATACCCAAGACAACGTCCGAAAAAATAATTGAAAAGACTCTGATCTCAAAATTTTTTTATCTTCAGAAGAACTCATGCTAAACCTCTGTAATAATCGGAAGAATCATCGGATTCCGTTTTGTTCGTTTCCAGATATAGTTGCTCAATTCATCTTTAATCTTCGTCTTAATCCTTGCCCAATCTGTAATATTGCGCTCCATACATTCCTCCACAGCATCCAAAGCAACCTCTCTGGCGCCTTCCATCAGCGATTCTGACTCTCTTACATAGACAAATCCTCTGGATACAATATCCGGACCTGCCAGAATCTGATTTCCGTGCTTCTGAAGAGTTACTGTGGCAATAATTAAACCGTTCTGCGACAGCATTTTACGATCATTCAAAACAATATTTCCTACATCACCAACACCAAGTCCGTCTACAAGGATTCCGCCTGCATGAACTTTCTCCACAACCTTTCCCTGTCGTTTATTCAACTCTAAAACATCGCCCTCTGAAAGCACAAATACATTTTGTTTGGCAATTCCCATCTCTACTGCCAGCTCCTGATGCCGCATTAAATGACGGTACTCTCCGTGAACCGGAATTGCATATTTCGGTTTTGTTAACGCATACATCAGACGCAGCTCTTCTCTGCATGCATGCCCGGATACATGGGTATCCTCAAACACCACCTGCGCTCCCTTTGCTGCCAATTCGTTCATAATCTTGGAAATATTTTTTTCATTTCCAGGAATCGGACTGGAGCTGAAAATAATCGTATCTGTCGGCATAATCGACACTTTTCTATGGGTCGAGTTTGCCATGCGGGATAATGCCGCCATTGTTTCCCCCTGACTTCCTGTTGTAATTAATACAATCTGATCATCCGGGTAATTTCTAATCTGATCAGTCTCAATCAATGTATTTTTAGGTATTTTGATATATCCGAGCTCTGAAGCTGTATCAATGATGTTGACCATACTGCGACCTTCCACTGCAACTTTTCTTCCATATTTGTGAGCTGAATTAATAATATGCTGCACACGGTCCACATTGGATGCAAAGGTCGCAATAATCATTCTGCCTTTCAAGTGTTCTGCAAACAGACTGTCCAAACGTTTTCCTACATTTTTTTCGGACGGTGTATATCCTTGGCGCTCCACATTGGTACTATCCGCCATCAGTGCAAGAACCCCTTTATTTCCAAGCTCCGCAAACCTTGCAAGATCAATCGCCTCTCCAAACAGCGGCGTATGATCCACTTTAAAATCCCCGGTATGAATAATGACGCCTGCAGGTGTTGTAATTGCCAAAGCTGCCGCATCTGCAATACTGTGATTGGTCTTAATAAACTCTACATCAAAAATACCCAGTCTTATCCGATCTCCATGAGACACCACATGACGTTCCACTAAATTCAGAGACCCATGCTCTTTCAATTTGTTCTCAATCAAAGCCATGGTAAGCTTTGTGGCATAAATGGGAACATTCAGCTCCTTCTCAAAATATGGAATTGCACCAATATGATCTTCATGTCCATGGGTAATCACAAGTCCTCGGATTTTTGATGCATTTTCCTTTAAATAGGTGATATCCGGAATGACTAAATCAATCCCCAGCATATCATCGTCCGGAAATGCAAGCCCGCAGTCTACAATTAAAATCTGATTGTTGCATTCAAATGCCGTAATATTCATTCCGATCTGCCCAAGTCCTCCCAGCGGAATCACCTTCACTGAACTTGGCTTTCTTCTCTGTGCCGGACTGCGCCGCCCTCTTGATTGATAGCCGTTTTTATTATATACCCTTTTCTCTTTTGAATCATTTGCTTTTCTTGATTTTACCTGTTGTCTTTGCTGATTGTCTCTCAACGTTCTTCCTCCATTTTCTATCAGTCTGACAATCTATTGTTTTATTTCGAGCATCCGAAAAACAAGCCACCCTAGAAAAATTTTCCATGTGGCGCGTTTTTCTTCCAAATATTCTTATAAACTTACTTCAAAATCATCCGTTAACTCATTAAATATTTTTGAGATCATATCCAACTCCGCTTCGTCCTCAACAACTTCATAGGATACATAATCATCCTCCAGCTGAATTTCTCTCATAATCAAAACAACTCCGTCTTCTTCCATAGAATCCGCTACCAAAAGGTAGTTCCTTCCCGCAAGCGTTGTCTGCTCTAAAACAATAAATTCAATTTCGTTACCATCTTCGTCCAGAAAAAGAATTTGATTCTCTTTTTCTCTCATTGTTACTTCCTTTCTTATAGGGAATCTAAATATCCCTGTAAAATCAAAGACGCGGCAATCTGGTCTATCACTTTCTTCCGGTTCTCACGGCGCACACCGCTTTCCATCAAAACTCTCTCTGATGCCACCGTTGTAAGTCTTTCATCCCATAAGACCACTTCTGCTCCTGTACGACGCACTAAAGCATCGCGGAAATCTATCGTATCATTTCCCCGTTCGCCAATCGTATTATTCATATTTTTGGGAAACCCAAGAACAATGGTATCGACATGATATTCTTTCACCAACTCTTCAATCCGTGCATAAGTCCTGCGAAGCTTCTTCGCATCCTTGCGGGTGATCGTCTCCAAAGGCTGAGCTGTCAGTCCCAATTCGTCACTCAGTGCCACACCTACCGTTCTTGTCCCATAATCCAATCCTAAGACTCTCATAATATCACTTGTCTACTTTAATTTCGTATCAATATAGTTCTCAAGCAGAGCCTCCATAATCTCGTCCCGCTCCACCTTATTAATAATGCTTCTTGCATTCTTATGACTGGTAATATATGTCGGATCTCCTGACATCAGATATCCAACGATCTGGTTTACAGGATTATAACCTTTTTCCTGTAAAGCTTCGTATACACGCTCTAAAATCATATATACGTCGAATTCTTCTTTTACAACTGAAAAATGCTGTGTACGATTGTTATCCATAATTATCACGTCCCTTTCATGTAGTTCCATTTTAATATAAAACGTGTGAAATAGCAATGGAAAACCCAAAATTTCATGAGAACTTAACACTTTTTCATTACAGCAGTCACCAAACCATCCTCTGAAATCTCTGAGATCGTCACCGGTATGATCTGATTTTCCAGGGGTTGACTGCTGGATATTGCCACCTTCATATACTCTTTTGTATGTCCTGTATAAATGTTTTTCTTTCCGTGAATCTTCTCTTCAACTAAAACTTCCCGAACCTGTCCAATCTGTGCTTCTTCAAATGCACGCTGATGTCTTCTGGACATCTCCAGCAATACGCCGCTTCTGTAGGATTTCTTCTGGTCATCAATCTGAGGAACCATATCTGCCGCTTTCGTTCCTTTTCGGATAGAATATTTAAATATATGCATCTCATAGAGATTGATTTCCTCTAAAAAGGCTCGCGTCTGTTCAAATTCCTCATCTGTTTCTCCGGGAAATCCAACGATAATATCCGTTGTCAGAGCCGGATTCTTAAAATAGCGCCGGATACAATCACATTTTTCCCTGATCTGCGCCGTTGTATACTTGCGATTCATTCTTTTTAGCACAGAATCACATCCGCTTTGCAGCGACAAATGAAAATGCGGACAAAAGCTTTTCATCTGACTTAGGCGCTTTACTGTATCTTCTGTAATAAATCCCGGTTCCAAGGATCCCAAACGAAGTCTTTGAACGCCAGGAATCTTTGAAATTTCTTCCAATAAATCAATGAGTGTTATATTCTCGAAATCCTTTCCATAGGAAGTTACATGAATCCCGGTAATAACAAATTCCCGGCATCCCCCCTCCGCAAGATTTCTGATTTCTTCTAAAACCTGATTTTTCTCCCGACTTCTCACTCTTCCTCTGGCATAAGGAATGACACAGTAAGAACAAAACTGATTGCATCCGTCCTGGACCTTAATATAGGCTCTTGTATGCTCTTTTAGCTGCTTTACCTGAAGATCTTCATAGATTTCATCTCTGGCAATATCCAGAACCTCTGTTTTTTGAACTTCTGTCTCCCTATAAGTTTCCAAAATTTGTACTAAATGCTTCTTCTTATTATTTCCGATAATCAGATCGATCTTTTGATCCTTTGACAGCTCTTCTTTTCCGACCTGAGCGTAACATCCCACCGCCACCACAACTACATTGGGATTTTTCTTTTTCGCCCGATGCAGCATCTGACGCGACTTTCGCTCTGCCATATTCGTCACAGAACACGTATTTACAATATAAATATCTGCCGCTTCCTTAGAATCCACCAGAGTTACCCCTGCTTCCTTTAACATTCCGTACATGGCGTCCGTCTCATATTGATTTACCTTACATCCCAAAGTCACGATCGCCGCCCGTTTTCCTTGTAAATTCATAAAGTTCCTTTCTTATTGACTTTTTGACAAAATACGAGTACACTATCCTTGACATTGACAAGCGGGCTGATTTTCTGCCCAAAAGCTTTCATCTGATAAAGGAGTTTCATTATGCTGTGTGACACGTTCATCAAGATAAATTCAGTCAAAGATTTATACATATTTGTCGATACCCTCAATCACTTTCCCGGCAACATTGAGATTATTGCCGATCAGTACGCAATTGATGCAAAATCACTGATGAATATGCTCAGTCTGGATTTATCCAAACCGCTGCAGCTTACCATAGATTCCGACCAGACAGATGACATTCTGCATCGCATCCAGCCATTTATTTTACATGAAGAACCTCTGTAGAATCAATGGCTTCCTGCATAAGCTTTTCGATTACATCTTCCAAATGCTTTTCTGATTTTTGAATTCTTTTTAAGTTTCCTTTTGTCACCGGATGTTTTGCAACAAAAATTGTACAGCAGTCTTCAAATGGCTGAATGGAGATTTCAAACGTCCCAATCTTTTCTGCAATGTTCACAATTTCCTGCTTATCCATCCCGATACAAGGCCGAAATACCGGCATCTCACAAACTTCATTGGTAATTGCCAAATTATGAATGGTCTGACTTGCCACCTGACCGATACTCTCTCCGGTAATGAGCGCAAGCCCATCGTTTTCTCCGGCAAAATGCTGCGCAATCTTCATCATATATCTGCGCATAATAATCGTTAATTCATCATGCGGACACCTTTCATAAATAGCCAGCTGAATATCTGTGAAATTAACCACATGGAGATTGATCGGTCCTGCATATTTTGCCACAATCTTTGCAAGATCGACGACTTTTTGTTTTGCTCTTTCACTGGTATAAGGCGGTGCGTGAAAATAGGTAGCGTCAATCCGCACTCCACGCTTTGCAATCATATAACCTGCTACCGGGCTGTCAATCCCTCCGGATAATAACAGCATCGCTTTCCCGTTGGTTCCCACCGGCATTCCGCCCGGACCCTTTATTTCCTGAGAATAAATATAAATATATTTCCGAACCTCAATATTTACCATGACGTCCGGTTGATGAACATCAACTTTTATCCCATCAAAGGCCTCCAGCATTTTTTCTCCAAGATCCATATTAATTGACATGGAATCCAATGGAAACTGCTTGTCTCCTCTTCTTGCATGCACTTTAAATGTAAAATTTTTGACCGGATATTGTTCGTCAATAAAAGCCAGCACTGTCCTACGCAAACTTTCTATGTCTTTGTGTTCCTCAATCACCATCGGACAAATTCCAACGATCCCAAAGACCCTCTGAAGCGCCTCTACGGCCTCGTCGTAATCAAATTCCCCTCTGCTCTCCACAAACATACGTCCGGACTCTTTTCGCACCTGAAAGTCCCCAACTGGCTTCATTGCAAAACGAATCTGCTTCATCAGAGCATCCTCAAACATATATCGGTTCTTTCCTTTAATGGCAATCTCACCATACTTAATCAAAAAGGCTGTTACTTTCATTTCTCTCTCCTTTTTATTTCCTTACAAATCTCCGAAGCATCGGCGTTAGTTCCTTCAACACTTCAATTGTCTCGTCTACTTCTTCCTTCGTATTTTCTACTGAAAAACTAAATCGCAGTGTCCCATCTTTCCATTCATCCTTCAATCCAATGGCATTTAATGTTCCGCTGACTGCTTGCTTTTTGTTGGATGAACAGGCAGATCCGGAAGAAACATAAATTCCTCTCTCCTCCAGCGCATGAAGAAGTACCTCACTTCGCAGCTTCTGAAAGCTAATACTTGCTATATGCGGCGCCTGTCCTGAGTTATCCTGAATTCCTTCTATTTCCTGAACTCTTCTTTGAAAATATTCTTTGATTTTCTGAATTTTTTCTGCAGTTTCATACTGATTCCCAATCATTTTTTCACAGGCACAGGAAAGCCCGGCAATGCCCGGTACATTTTCCGTACCGGAACGCATTCCTTTCTGCTGTCCGCCTCCAAACATAATCGGTGAAATCTTTGTTCCTTCTTTTATATATAGAAATCCGACCCCTTTTGGTCCATGAATTTTATGACCGCTCATGGAGAGCAAATCAATTCCCATATTTTTCGGAATCACCGGAATTTTCCCGTAAGCCTGAATTGCATCCACATGGAAAATTGTCCTGGAATTTTTTTCTTTTAGAATCTTTCCAATTTCTGAAATGGGCTCTACCGTGCCAATTTCATTGTTTACCATCATACAGGAAACAAGAATTGTGTCTTCTCTGACTGCCTCCTCCAGTTGAACAAGATCCGCAGTTCCGGAAGAATCCACATCCACATAGGTTATCTCAAATCCAAGCCCTTCCAGATAGTTCATGGGTTCATAGACAGAAGCATGTTCAATCTTTGTCGTAACAATATGCTTTCCCTTTCTTCGATTTGCCATTGCAGTTCCCAAAATCGCAGTGTTGTTGGATTCCGTGCCGCCAGAAGTAAAAAATATTTCTTTTGGTTTTGCCCGCAAAGTTTTTGCAATCACTTCCTGTGCTTCCCTGATCTTGTTTTCTGCTTCCATCCCTTTGATATGTTTTGCAGATGGATTTCCGTAAGTTACTTCCATCGCTTCCTGCATCGCTGCGAGAACCTCCGGAAAGACGCGGGTTGTTGCCGCATTATCAAAATAAATCATAGCTTCTCTCCTATTCTTCCAACATAAACATCAATATAGACAGCACTGTCATACCGGCAGTTTCTGTTCTGAGAATACGCTTTCCAAGAGTCATCGTCTCAGCTCCGGCTTCCCTCAAAGCATCAATTTCTTCTTTTTCAAATCCGCCCTCCGGTCCGATGATAATTCCAATGGACGCTTTCCCTCTCGCAGATTCCATCAGCTCTCTGGATTTTTCCATTCCTTTTGCTTCCTCATAAGGAACCAAAAACAGCTCCAGATGTTTTGCTTCCTCAAGAACTTCCTGAAACGTTTTAACTTGGGATACGTTTGGAATGATCCCTCTCTTTGCTTGTTTCGCGGCACTCAAGGAAATGCTATTCCAGCGATTTACCTTTTTTTGCGCCTTTTTTTCATCTAATTTAACCACGCAGCGTTTCATTGCCACCGGCACAATCTCCGAAACCCCCAGTTCCACTGCCTTCTGAACAATCAGCTCCATTTTGTCACCTTTGGGAATGCCCTGATATAATATGATTTTTGACGCAAGCTCCGCTTCCATTCCATGGACGTCTACAATCTTTGCTCGGATTTCCTGATCTGTAAATTCCTCCAGACAACATTCGTATTCTAAAGCTCCTTCGCAACTTAAAAAAACTTCTTCACCGATCCGCATCCGCAAAACATTTTTGATATGATTGACATCCGCACCCTGTATCACTGCATATCCATCCAAAATCTGATCTTCTTTTATAAAAAAACGGTACATTTTTTACCTCTTTTTTGCCGTGAAAGAGACCCAGTCTTTCATTCTTCGCGTCTCCAAAATCTCAAATCCAAATTTTACAAGCTTCTGTGAAATTTCCTGTTCTTTCGTATCAATAATTCCTGAAATAACAAAAACTCCATCTTCTGTCAAAAAGTTATCCACAATCTCAATCAAAGGAGAAATGACGTCTGCCAAAATATTAGCAGCCACCAAAGAATAACATTTTGTACCTAAGGATTTTGAAAATTCAGGATCATCCAGCACATTTCCCTGATGCAGTTCAAACAACTCCGGTCTTATATGATTGACTTGAAAATTTTCCTTCGATGCCGATATCGCATGAGGATCAATGTCCGTCAGTACTGCACGCCCTGCCCCTAGTTTTAAAGCAATGATCGAAAGAATTCCGCTTCCGCAGCCAACATCTAATATGTTTGTATCCTTTCGGATATAGGGCTTCATTCCCTGAATACAAAGTTTCGTCGTCTCATGAGATCCGGTACCAAAAGCCGTTCCGGGATCAATCTCAACCACTATGCCATCTTCTTTTTGTTCCTCCAATGTTTCCCAGGTAGGTTTTATTACAATTTGTTCATCCAGACGAATTGGTTTAAAAAATTTCTTCCAATTATTCACCCAATCCTCTTCCTTTGTCTTATCAAAAGAGATACTTCCTTCTCCAATTTCCATAAACTCACTCAAGCGATCAAGCATTGCCTGAATCTTCATGGTAATCTGTTCCAAATCATCCTTTTCATCAAAATAGCAGTGAATCTTTGCAGTTCCGTCGTCCGGGGCAATATCATCCGGCAAAAGATCTACATACATCACTTTCATCTCCTCTTCTGTCAAAGACACATGGTCTTCCACTTCCACTCCGAGAACTCCAAGCTCTGTCAGCTCATAACTAATCATATCTTCTGCAGATGTCAGTGTATTGATTGTAATCTTATTCCATCCCATGAAAATTGTGTTTCCTTTCCTTCTTTTTTGTCAATATATATCAATTTACAAGTGTATCATAGAAAAACATGGAACACAAGAAAGAATCCCCAAAAGAGGGGATTCTTCTATAAATCAGTCATCTAAAAGCTTTCCGTCCGTTGAGATTGTCACAACCTGCCACGGAATCACCTTTCCGGAATTCTGCAATGCTGTTCTCACCGCATTTTCAATTCCGCCGCAGCATGGAACCTCCATGCGCACAACCGTTATACTTTTAATTTCATTTTGCAAAAGAATCTGTGTTATTTTTTCTGCATAATCTCCTTCATCCAATTTCGGACAGCCAATCAACGTTACTTTCTTCTTCATAAACTCCTGATGAAAATTTCCGTAAGCATACGCCGTACAATCCGCCGCAATTAAAAGATTTGCATTTTCAAAATACGGTGCATTGACTGGTACCAGCTTTAACTGCACCGGCCACTGCATCAATTGAGTCTGTACCGCAGTAATTATCCCGGCTTCCTTTTGCTGTTTTGTATTATGGTTCATGGTCTGCGGTCTGCTTCCGGGGCATCCTGTATACACAGGAGCTTTCTCTCCTCGTTTTTTCATATTTTCCTCTACTGCCGCCTTGTCATAGGCAGCCGCTTCGCGCTCCACAAATGAAATTGCTTCCACAGGGCATGCCGGCAGGCAGTCACCCAAACCATCGCAATAGTCATCTCTTAAAAGTTTTGCCTTTCCGTCTCTCATTCCAATTGCACCTTCATGACAAGCCTCAGCACAAAGACCACAGCCATTACATTTTTCTTCATCAATATGAATAATTCTACGAATCATGTTTTCTTTCTCCTTTTTCTTTTGTACTGCTATTATAAATTATTTTTTTTTGAATATTCTGTTGTAAAAACAACAAATTCATTGATTGCATAAAAAATTTTTTTATATTATACT